>WQUT01000057.1 GCA_009781955.1 Pseudomonadota bacterium
GACGACTTGGCCCAAATTATTGCGCGCAGCGCGAAAATACTGGGCATTCCGATTGAGGCATCCGGCGCGCAAAGACTGGCCGTTTCATCCCGCGGCACGCCGCGCATCGCGAACCGCTTGCTGAAACGCGCGCGCGATTTCGCCGCCGCGACGGGAAAGAAAGATATAGATGCGGACACCATCAAAACGACGCTGTTCCAGTTGCACATAGACGAACGCGGACTGGACGAGATAGACCGCGAATACATGACCGCCATCGTCAAACACTATGCCGGCGGTCCGGTCGGAATTGAAAATCTGGCCGCGATTTTATCGGAACCGGCGGATACGATTGAAGATGTGGTAGAGCCATACTTGATGCAGCAGGGCTTTATCCAACGCACCCCCCGCGGACGCATGCTGACGGAAGAGGGGTATCAACATTTGGGGGTCGTCCCATCCAAATAACAATACAAACAAAAAAACAAAAGGAAGAAAAAATGATGAAAAACAAAAACATTATAATCGCGGCAGTGGCGGGATTCTTGGTCGGCGCGGTCGCCGTCGGCGCAATCGCGCAATACCAGTATCGTAAAAAGAACGAGGCGCGCGGCTATGTGACCGCGATGGCAAAGTTTATCAAGGGCACGCCCGCGTGCTATGGCGCGCTGCAAAATCTGTCGGCAAAGGGCCAGGGAATGAACGCGCCCGCGCCGCAACCCGCCGTCAGACCGGTCGCCGCCAAACCGGCAACCGCGCCAGCCCCCAAAAGGCCGGCCAGATGAGAATTCAAATCCTGGGCGCGGATAGCGCGTTTGAAGGACTGAATACTTCGTTCTTCTTTGTTGACAAATTGAGGGGGGGGGGGTAAATCCCGCGGGGTTTTGGTGGATTGCGGATTTACCGTGTTTCCGGAACTGGTGCGGCGCAAAATGGCCAATGATGTGGATGTTGTCCTGGTGTCCCATTTGCACGCCGACCACACCGGATCGCTGACTATACTAGCGGCCTATTCGCGCATCGTGCAAAAGAAAAAACTGATTGTCGGCGGCGCGGATGTGTCCGGATTATTTCGGGAACAGGGCGTTTTGTCGGACGACTTTATTCCATTGCCATCCGACGATCCGCTGGATCTGAAAATGATACGGACCGGGCATATTCCCGAATACGGATATAACAACGCGCTTTTTATCGCGGGAAAAATATTGTATAGTGGCGATACCAATCAAAGCGTTCTGGACACCGATTATGCGCGCGAGGCGAAGATAATTATTCACGAAACGACGCTGTCTTCGCCGGTCGCGCATACGACGCTGGACAAACTGAATGCCGCCGCGCCGGATATAAAGGCCAAAACCTGGCTGACGCATATTCCGACGCACGAACGGGCAGAGTGCGAACGCCTGGCCCCGCAGATGGGATTCGCCGGCGTATGTTACAACGGGCAAGAGATTGAAGCATAAAAACAGTGACTACCCCCGAAAATCTAAGGTCGCGCGCAACCTCGCGCGCTCCAAGATTTTCGCCCCTTCTGGGAAGGGGAATTAGTGCTCACATACTTTAAGAGAATGAGCGCGCAGATACCCTTCCCAGAAGGGTCGGAAAGCTTGGCGGCACTTTCTCGTGAGCCTTAGCTTTCCGGGGTAGTCAGATAACAAAAAATTAAAGAATTAAATTATGCCGAACTATGTGACGACCTATGTTAATCCGGATTTGGACGGCATCGCATGCATGATTGCTGTCGCGGCGTTTATGTCGCGCGACGGCGAAAAGTGGGAGGCGGTTCGTTTTGGCAAACTGGACGCCGAGTCCCAATTTGTTTTGGAAAAATTGGATTTGACGCCCCCGCGCCAGATTTCCGATTTGAACGACGCGGACAAAATCATTCTGGTGGACACGCATCATGTGTCCCAGCTGGCGGAAAACTTTCTCCTGGCGCGGGTCGTCAAAATCATAGATCATCATCCGAACGGCAACGACGGCGCTTTCCCGAATGCCGAAATCATTAACGAAACCATCGGCGCGGCCGCCAGCATCGTCGCAAAGATGTATCTGGACGAAAACATCTGGAACGACAAGATGCTGCGCCTGTTGGCGTTCGCGATAAAGTCCAATACTTCGGATTTCAAGGAAGCAATTACGTCGGACTTTGACCGCAAGATATATGCCGAGATAATGGACAGATATCCCATTCCGGAACGCGACATTGAAAACATGCTGATGTCCCGGACGCGTGTTTTGGAAGAGGGCCTGCGCGCCGCGATTGAATCCGATGTGAAGATTTTTGATACTAAATACGGACGGGTGGGGATTTCACAGCTGAAAATGCCCGGACTGATACCCGCGATAAACGTAAATCGGGCCGTAATGGAAATGGCCGCCATCGCAAAGGATATGGGCGTTAAATACTTCGCGCTGAACGCCGGCGATCTGGACCGGTGGCAGAGCATGGTGATAACCGCGAACGCGGACACCAGCGAACTGATGTCGGAACATTTCGGCGTGGAATTTGAAAACAACCGGTATCTGTTTGACACGATTTTAATAAGAAAAAGAGATTTTGTGTTTTAATTCCCCTCCTTTGGAGTGGGCATAAAGACCTTGCGCGTTGACGACACAGATGTAAAAAGGAAAATGAATATGGTGATGGAAAAAATAAATTCAGAAATAAATTCTATAAAACCCTCCCCGTCGCCCATTCGGGCGACACCCCTCCAAGGGAGGGGAATTCACACCTTTCCATTCGCAATCGCGTATGCCGACACGGATGCCGGCGGAATCGTATATCACGCGCGGTATATTGAAATCGCGGAACGCGCGCGCATGAACTGGCTGAAATCCGGCATGCCGCCGCCCGGCGGCGACATCGGATTCGTAATCAGCGAGCTGTCCGTCAAATATAAAAAAACGTTGCGCGTCGCCGACGAGTTCGCGGTTGAAACGCGCGTAACTGGCGCCGGCGCAGTGACGCTGGATATAGAACAAAAATTCGTGAAATCCGGCGAAATTTATGCTATACTGACGGGAAAGGCCGCATACCTGGACGCGAATATGAAACCAAAGCGCATCCCGGAATGGTGGAAAAAATATTTTTGAATTCCCCTCCTTTGAAGGGGTGCCGAGCACCGGGGTCCCTGCGCAATCGCAGATTGCGTGGGGTGGGCAGGGGCGAGGAGGGGAGGGTTATTAAAAACCTAAACCCTCCCCGTCAATTTTGCTGGCACAAAATTGACACCCCTCCAAAGGAGGGGAATTACTAAAAGGAACCAACATGAACAACTTTTCATTTCTGACAATCTTCTCGCTCAGCGATCCGGTGGTGTTCGCGACATCCATCCTGCTTGTCGCGGGCAGCGTCGCGTCCTGGGCCATCATTATCGGCAAATTCCGCCTGTGGGGCGTGGAAAAAGTTCGCCCGACAAAATTCACGCGCGAAGACAATCCGCACACTTTCGCGGACAAGGCCATAGAGCCGTTTGACAAGAACCTGTGGTTCCTGTCCACCGCGGCCGCCGTCGCGCCGTTTGTCGGTTTGTTCGGAACCATTTGGGGAATCATGCATTTGTTCGCCGCCATCGGCGCGACGAATTCCACGTCGCTCGCCGTCGTGGCACCGGGACTCGCCGTCGCATTGGGCGCGACTGCTCTCGGTCTGTTTGTCGCAATCCCCGCGGCGGTGTTTTATCAATACTTCAGCAAAAAGTCGGACGATTTTTATAATAAGCTGGAAGCATCCGTAAAAGAAACCAATAAGAAATAATTTTGTAGGGGCAAAGACCCACCCACCAAAATCTGCGATTTTGTTGGGGCCCGGTAATTATTTGCCCCTACGGAGGTTTATTAAATGAGCAGACGTAGAAAATCAATTGATTCAAATTCCCTGATCGTTATGACGCCGATGATTGACGTGATGACCGTTTTGCTGGCCGTGTTTGTCGTGACCGCGCCGATGCTGACGGCCGGGATTGACCTGGACCTGCCGCGGGCGG
>WQUT01000058.1 GCA_009781955.1 Pseudomonadota bacterium
TTAATACGCCTTCTTGGTTCCCTTTTTGCCGGTGTATGGATTTATGTTTCCGCGCGTGGAATAGTTGTTTGATTTTGATTTGTCCGACGAAGAACGATAATGCCCCGAAACATATTTGCCGGTGGATTTGCGGACGTGCCCCCGAACGTGCGTTGCGGCATCCGCGGATGCGACGCAGAAAATTATCATGGATAAAACAACCAGCAGTTTTTTCATTGTTAATGCTGATTATAACGATAAAGTTCTGTATTGCAAATATTATCTAGGCGGCGCATTTGCCCGCGTTCTTTCGCGCGGTGGAAAGCGCGATGGCAACGGCCTGCTTCCGCGGCTTGCCCGCCTTTACCTCGGTCTTTATATTTTTGGAAACAGCTTCGCGCGAACATCCCCGGATTAACGGCATGTCATTCTCCATTGGTTTCGGGACAATTGTATCATGCGTGAAGAACTGGAAACATAGGATTGATTTCGGCGGACACTAATATTGTATCAGCCCCGCTTCGCTAAAGTTTCGCAGGGCACTAAATTTTCCATCCGTCTTCGCTTCGCTACGCCGAGACTCGCTTTACTCGGGGAAAATTTGTGGTGCCGACTATAAGATTCGAACTTACGACCCCCTCATTACGAATGAGGTGCTCTACCAGCTGAGCTAAGTCGGCAACAGGCGGCAGTATATACCAGCAGTCGGCAAATTTCAAGCATTTTGTATAACAAAATGTCTTTATACAAATGACATTACATTTTTATAGTGGCGCCCAAAACAGCCGTATTGTATTGTCTCTTATTGTTGGTTTTAGTCCGCAATTTTTGTTGCTTGAAACGTTTTTCCATTGTTGTTAGCATACGTTTCGTAAAAGGAAAGGGGCGACCATATGGATATTAAAACCCGCGCGCGGCTGCTGTTTATAATATTTCTGAACGGGTATGTCAGCCTGGCGTTGGAACTGATCGCCTTGCGCCAGGTGTCGTATTTTGTAGGGAGCTCTGCCGCGGTCACCAGCATTGTTATCGGGGTTTATCTGGCTGCGTTGAGCGCGGGGCATTTTTTCGGCACGAAGAAATTCAAAGCGGATGCGAACAAAATCCTGGGCGCCAGCTTTATAGCAAGCGCGATATTCGTGGTCCTGGCGTGCAGCTTTCCGCTGATTGCGGCATATTTTGAATTTATGGCGCGTTCCGGCATACATTCGCACATTTCGCAGACATTCATTTATTCGTTTGTATTTTTGTCCGTCGCGCCGTTTCTGTTCGGATTTAATACGGCGCTGCTGTCCCAGGTATTGCATGAAAAAGATCGGTGCAACACGGGGATAATAATGGGCGTGGACACCATAGGGGCGGTGTTGGGATCGCTGGCCACCACCTTGATCTTTATGGCGATTTTTGGCGTTAATTATACCATTATACTCACCATAGGATTGGCGGGTCTGGGCGCATATCTGTCGTTTAAGAGGCTGTGGGTCGCCGCGGTTTTCATTTTGATTCTGGGCGCGGCATGGGGCATCAACAACGACGGATTTCTATATCGGCGGTTTAACATCGTATCCAGCAATCCGATAAATACGGTTGCGGTCATCCAGGCGCGCGACGGCCGCTGGCTGATGGTGGATTCGGCGCCCCACTCTTACATTTCGCGCGACGGCAAATCTTACGCCGAGTATATAAATTATATAAATGACAATTTCATAAACCCCATTCTATCGGGCGATCGGCGGAATATCCTGGTGCTGGGCGCCGGCGGGTTCACAGTGGGCGACCAGGACGATCATAACGAATATACTTTCGTGGACCTGGACAAGACGCTGCCCGGAATTGCCGAAAAGTATTTTTTAAAGAAAAAGCTCGGCGCTAATAAAAAGTTCGTCACGGCGGACGCGACCCAATTCCTGACGGCCGCGGAAACGGAATATGATTTTATATTTATGGATATATTTTCGCGCTGGGACATTCCGGAATCCGCGATTACCACGGAATTCATGTCGCGCATGAAGGCGCGGTTGCGGCCCGGCGGAATCATAGCCATGAATATAGTTGCCAGCCCGACGTTTGGCGACGAATACAGCCGGAAAATAGACAATACCATCAGGGCGGTTTTCCCCGGCAACCTGTCCAGGCAGATTATCGGCAGATTTGACGGCTGGTCCCCGAACAGATACGCCAATGTGATATACGTATACTATAACGCGCCGAATTCCGGCCAGGTTTATACGCCGAACAAGAGTTCGCCGATTTACGACAGGTGAAAAAAATCCCTTGCGCCGTTGCAGCGATATTGTTAACATCTTTCCTGCCCAAATCAAAAAGGAAGGAAAATGAGAAAACTTATCTTAACATCCGTTATGGCGATGGCGACCTTTGGCGCGTTTGCCGCGGCCGACATGACCATATATTATTCGCCGACTTGCCCGCATTGCCATCATGCGCGCGACTTTACCTCGCAATACTTGGTTTACGAATATCCGACGCTAAAGGTCACGAATGTTGACGTTACCAACCAGGCGAACTATCCCGCGTTTCAAAAGGTCATAAAAGACTGCGGATACGACAGCGGCGGTGTGCCGATTGTCGTCATAAACGGCAAATGTTTCCAGGGATTCGGAACGCCCGAAACAACGGGGAATGAATTCCGCGGAACGCTGGACGCCGGACTGACCGCCGACGAGAAAGCGACCGCCGCCGCCAACCGCGCGGAAATGGCCGCCAATCCGGACCAATACCGGTCGCGGCATGCGGACCGCCTGAACGCGATAACAGAGCAAGCCGGACAGCCGGAAAAAAAAACTGAAAATTCAGGCCTAGTGTTCTGGGCCGTTCTGGGCGTTTTGGTTGTGGCGCTGGGTTTTGTCTTGCTGCGCAAGAAAAAAAGTTGAAACAGTCGGGGCATCATTGAATGTCGTTCCCGGAATTTCCGCGGCGCAGTGGACATGCGTTCGGGAAATATCCGGGAATCTACGGGGGGATGGGGAATGAATCGCAAAACAAAATTCTTTACGGCTTTTCTGTTTCTTGTTTGCGCAGGCGCGGCGCATGCCGGGGTGGACATGGTTATTTATTATTCCAGTTCGTGCCCTTATTGCAAGCATGCGCGCGACTTTGTGCAAAACACGCTCGTTTACGAATATCCGATGCTGAATGTTACAGAGATAGAGGTTAATCCGCCGGAACACCGGGCGCTGTTTGCCGCGGCCGCGGAAAAGTGCAAGCTTTCCGGCGGCGTTCCCATGACCGTTGTGAACGGAACCACATGCATCAACGGATACGGTCCCGACGAAGAAAGCAACAAGGAATTCCGCGATGCGGTTGATGGATTCCTGACGCCGGAAGAAAAGGCGATCGTGGCGAAAACCCGCGCGGAAATGGCCGCGGATCCTGAAAAATTCAGAACAATGGAAATGGCGCGCGCGCTGGCGCAGATCAAAGAACGCGATCCCGCAGCCATTCCCGCCGACCCGAACGCCGGAATGAACATACTTGCCGACATGGGCGTGCCGCCGCCGGAACCAAAACCCGCGCCGGCCCCGGTCCCGCCCGCCGACCCGAACGCGGGGGCGAGGGTGTTGGCCGAAATGGGCGTCCAGGTGCCGCCCGCGGCGCCGGCAAACGGTTCCGGGTCGGACGAAAATCTCGGCGGCCGGATGATTGCCTGGGGCGTGTTGGCATTGGCGGCGGTTGTCGCGGCCGGATTCGCATTCGTAAAATTTGCGCGCGGCAAAAATAAAAGAAACAAAAAAAGGTAACTGGTGGTTGGTGGCTCGTGCTGGTGGTTGGTGATAAAAAACCATACGGCAAGCCACTGCGAGCAAGGCGGGCAATAATGTTTGATCTGACCATAATGGATTATATTTACGTCGGCATAGTGCTGGGGTCCACGGTGTGGGCGACCATTCGCGGCGGCGTGTATGAAACGGTCGCGACGCTGTCCTGGGTGCTGGCGGCG
>WQUT01000059.1 GCA_009781955.1 Pseudomonadota bacterium
AACAAATTAATCGTGTTATAGAATGCGGCGCGACCGCGGCAAATTAAATCCTCTAGATGCTCTTGATTTTTTATTCTTTCAAACAATTTGAAATAAGAATTCGGGTTGTTAAAGCTATGCAAAATCGGGGAGGCGTTATAGCTTGGAACATTCAATACACCGAACAATTTATTCTCGTCGCTTATTTTAGCCAGAATCTCCAATTTGAAGCCATCGTTTTTCAGTGTATGGAATAATGTCTCGCCGCCTTCGGCTCTCACGGTCCACATGACGGAATCGTCTTTCAATGGGGTTTCCCTATATGATTTTATAAAGTCATCTGTTTTAGATAATTCTATCCACTTGTTATCTTGCCAAAAGCTTTTTGTTTCTTCGCCCGCGTACGGAATAAGCAAACTTAATAGTTCGTCGGATTTATTTTCAGCAATCAGCTCGACAAGAGTATCAAAGTCTTTTTTTAAGAATTCATCGGTGATCAGAGCCAAAATGCAGTTATTCTCGCGATTCCAAGAGCCGATCGCCTTTTTAAGCAAGGCCATCTGTTCAGAGTTTATTTTCATAACATTCCCTTTTAGTTGCCCTCTCT
This sequence comes from Pseudomonadota bacterium, assembly GCA_009781955.1. Taxonomy (GTDB): domain Bacteria; phylum Pseudomonadota; class Alphaproteobacteria; order Rs-D84; family Rs-D84; genus WQUT01. The sequence continues at coordinate 587 of WQUT01000059.1, forward strand.
CGCAAACCCAAAATTAAACCGCCATAGAATGGCGGTCGGGAAGTTTAGAAATCACACTAGTTGGAATGACTCCGCGGCCTTTGGGCGATCCGTCGCCGCAAGCGGCGCCGAGACACGACCCTGTTTTATAGCCAACGGCTCCCCGACCCTTTGCTGTCGGAGATAACGGCGTAAAAACGCGCGTCAAGAATAACGACGTTTTCACGCCGCAACTAGTGAGGGTTCTAACACCCCCGAAGCCATATCCCTATGGATTCACGTATAACTTTATAACAAAATCAGAAAAATGCAAATTTTTTTTGACACGGTTATTTAATAATTGTGTCAATCCGGCAGCTGGCGGAAGGTATAGCCGCGCTTTATCAATTCGGCCAGCGCGAGCTGCAGGCCGATTCCACTGGGGCTGGTGGGCTGGTTCATATGCGCCAGCAAGATATCGCCGGGCTTTGCCGTCATGGCTATCCGGTAAACATCGTGCGCGGGCAGGGTCGCGCCGGCATCCAGGCTCTTTGCAAAGCCGGCGATTTTTATCTTTAACTTTTCCGTAATAATTTTAATTGATTCGGCGTCATAGTATGCCGCGCCGGAACGATACCATGTCGGACGCCGCCCGGTCAGTTTTTCTATCTTGTCCGCGTTGTCGCCGATCTCGCTCGCCAGCTCTTGCGCGGACTTTGTGCCGCGGATACCGTGCGCATACTTGCCGCTGACGGATGCGGCCCGATGCTTGGTCCCGTGGTTTTCAATTTTAAACAGCGGGTCGGCGGCCAATTCCGCGAAAGTTTCCGGATTCGCGTCGGCCCACCGCGCGTTTATGAACAATGTCGCCGGAATATTGTTCGCGCGCAGAAAGATGATGATATCGCTATCGTATCCGTCACCGCCATGCCCGCCGCACGCATCCAGCGTCAGATATAAATCTTTTGCATCTTTGTTTGCCGGGGCGATTTTGTCGGTGATGCCGCCGGCATGCTCGCCCCAAAACGAACGCACAGTCGCGGCGTCATGCGCGGCGGGCGTATCTTGAGCATGTACCGCCACGGGAACGGCGGTAAGCGCAATCAGGACCAGGGAAGGGAAAAACAGCTTTCTCATTTGCGGAAATAATAGCACTAAATCCGCAATTTTCAATTGAATTGCAAAGAAATTTTATCCTATAATAATCATATGCTAACGCGTCTGAGTATTTCGGGTATTGTTCTGATTGACCGGCTGGATCTGGAGTTCGGCCGGGGATTGAACGTGCTGACGGGCGAAACGGGGGCGGGGAAATCCATCCTGTTGGACGCTCTCGCGCTCGCACTCGGCGCGCGGTCGGACGTGGGACTGATCCGGCACGGATGCGAGAGCGCATCGGTTATTGCCGAATTTTTTATCCCCGCCCTTGCGGCGGGGGTCGGCTCGCGAGGTTGCGGGGCGGAGTGTGGGTTAAATAATCAAATTGATTCGGGTGATAGTTTAATGAACCCATCCCCCGTCCGCTACGCGGCCGACCCCTGCCGCAAGGGCAAGGGTGAGCGCTCCGCGCTTTATGATATTCTTTCCGAACTTGATATTGATGCGCCGGACGGGATGTTAATTCTGCGGCGGACATTGTCGGCGGACGGCAAATCGCGCGCCTGGATCAACGATGTGCCCGTCGGAATCAAGACATTAAAGCAAGTGGGGGACGAGTGCGTGGAAATCCACGGCCAGTTTGAAAGCCATTCTCTGCTGGATCCGGCAACACACGTCGCGGCATTGGATGAGTTTGCTAGTTCTTGTCCCCCCACCGGTCCGCAAAATCGCGCGCCGACTCCCCCCAAGGGGGGAGTTGTTGAGCACGTATTCACTTCGCAACCAGTGAGCGATAAATTACTCCCCCCTTGGGGGGAGTCGGCGGCACTTTCTCGTGCGACGGTGGGGGGACAAAAATATATTGAATTATTATCCGCCGTTCGCAACACATACCACGAATGGCGGGCGGCGGACAAGAAGTTGCACGATTTGCAAGATTTGCTGGCGCGCAGCGCGGCGGAGCGAGAATTTCTGGAACACAATGTGAAAGAGCTGGAATCGCTGCGCCCCGTTGTCGGCGAAGAGGCTATGCTGGCCGCACAGCGCGCGATGCTGATGGATATGGAAAAAAACGGGGCGATATTAAAAGAAGCGCATGCCGCAATGATGGGCGGCGTGCCCCCCGTAGCCGGGCGTTGTGGGGGGCGCGACATTGGCGAATCTCTGTTTAACGCCGCGCATATTCTGGGGCGCATAAAAACCGACCCGAATCCCTATGCAGCGCAGATTGATAAACTTTACGAACTGGGCGCGGCGGTGGCAGAGGTCGCAGAGCAAATCGCCCCGCGCGATGCCGTGGATATGGCCGCGCTGGAATCATCCGAAGAACGACTGTTTGCTCTCCGCGCCGCGGCGCGGAAACACCGCGTCGCGCCGGATGAATTGCCCAACAAACTGGCCGAGATGGCGGAACAGTTGGCCGCGCTGGACAACAGCGACGCGGAATTAAAGCGCGCGACCGCCGCCGCGGTGACGGCGCGGGCCGCATATGACGCGGCCGCAGGATGCCTGCATGCCGCGCGTGTTGACGCGGCGAAGAATCTGCGCGCGGAAATATTGGCGGAGCTGCCCGATCTGAAACTCAAATCCGCGGATTTTGATGTTGCGATTGAAACGGGCGCCCCCACCGCCGCCGGCGCCGACGCTATCACTTTTATGATTAAAACCAACCCGGGAACCCCGTTTGCGCCGCTGAATAAAATCGCCAGCGGGGGCGAATTGGCGCGGTTGATGCTGGCGCTCCGCGTCGTTCTATCGCATGGCAACGCCGCCAAGACATTTGTGTTTGACGAGGTTGATACGGGGATAAGCGGTGCGACCGCATCCGCGGTGGGGCAACGATTGGCGCGTTTGGCGGGCTCCGTCGCATCCGACGCTCCGGCGCGTGCCACCCCTCTTGGGGGGAGCTCCGCGGCTGGTATCGCCGCGGTGTGGGGGGCTTCTTCAAATAAAATAAACACATCAAGCAATAATTTAATCGGAAGTAGCCCCCCCTCGGCCGTCGCCACAAGCGGCGCCGAGCCACTCCCCCCCACCGGGGCCCCCGCGCGACTGGTTGTGTCGCGTGGGGTGGGCATGAGGGGGGAGACGCGACGGAGCCAAACTGCGCCACTACAACAAGTCATCGTGGTCACGCATTCCGCCCAGGTCGCGGGATTCGGCGATACGCATTATCTGATTAAAAAATCAAGCGATGGAAAAACGACAACCACGGATGTGTGCAAACTTGCCGGCGACGCGCGGCTGTCCGAAATCGCCCGCATCATCAGCGGCGAAAAAATCACGCCGGAAGCCGTCGCCACCGCGAAAACATTATTGAAAAACACTTGATTTATTTCAATCCACGTTTTGCAACTGCGTAATACACATTTTCTTTCATGGTTATACCTTTACTATTCCATCTGCGAATTCTATTTCGGCGGGTTGGGCAAAGTCGGCGGCGCGGGAAATGATTTTGGTATTGTGGCGGACGATCGCATACCCGCGGGCCAAAACGTTTTTATAAGACAGCGATGACAACATCTGCCCCGCGTGCGTTACGATTTGCCGCGCCGCGGCCAGGCGGTTGATCAACAGGACGGGCAGGCGGTCCGCATGCATCATCGTGGTTCGCGCGGCGGTAATTTTATTCTGAAAAATAATATTCATGGTGCGGCCCAGGTCATCCAACCGCTGCGCGCGTTCCATAATCATTTGTTTCGGCGATTTGACACTCAGGCCGACAACCGCGGCGCGCAAATTCTTTAACCGCGAAACATATGCGGACGACAGCCGGTGCGACAAATTCTCGGTCTCGGTCAGAACGCTGATTTTTGTGGGCACGACCGCCTCGGCCGCGCCGGTCGGCGTCGGCGCGCGGAAATCCGCCGCAAAATCTATCAGCATCCAATCCGGTTCATGCCCGACGCCGGACACCACGGGGATTTCGGATGCCGCCACCGCCCGAACCACAACCTCTTCAGAAAACGGCAATAAATCTTCCAACGATCCGCCGCCGCGCGCGACAATGATGACATCGGGCCTTACCCCCGCCCTTGCGGCGGGGGGCGGCTCACGGTTTTGCGGGCCGGGGGGTGGGTTAATTAAAGTATCGCTTAAATCATTTTGCTTATTTGATTCATTAAACCCATCCCCCGCCGCGCAAGAAAGCACCGGCGACCCCTGCCGCAAGGGCAGGGGTAGACCCGCGGTAACGGACGTATCAAATTTCGGCAAGTCGTTAAAGAATTTTATTCCCGCCGCAACCTCTGTCGCGGCAGACACGCCCTGGACTTGCGCGGGATACAACAAGACTGTCACTGGAAAACGTTCTTTCAGACGATTTATTATATCCTGGAACGCCGCGCCCGTGGGCGATGTCACAACGCCGATTACGGACGGGAATCGGGGCAGGGGTTTCTTGCGCGCCGCATCAAACAAACCCTCTGCCGCCAGTTTTTTCTTGCGCTCTTCCAGCATCTTCAGTATCGCGCCCGCGCCCGCCATTTCTATTTCAGCCGCGATGATTTGATAGTTGGAACGCGCGGGGTATGTCGTGAACCGGCCGGTTATTATGACTTCCAGCCCGTCGGCCAGCTGGAAATTCACCGGCGTTCCGCGCCATATTATCACAGAAATCGCCGCGCCCGCATCCTTGATGGTCATATAGATATGCCCAGACGTGGCGCGCGTGATTTGTGACAGCTCGCCCCGAATCTTTATCACGGGAAACGCAGTTTCAATCACGCCCTTTAACAGCGCGGCCGCGTCGGACACGGAAAAAATCATATCGGGTTTTACAAAAGGTTCGGGTTTTGGAATCGTCATTACCTGATCATTATAATACCGACATAAAACATTTTACAAGTCAATTCCGTCTCTTAAATTCACGCCTAACTGACTAGATATTGCAAGGGCAGGTTTATATGCCTTGCTTACAAATTCAAGGGCTTGCCTTCCGCGGTTGTATTCTGATTGGGGAAATTCATCAAACTGGTCTGCAGTGATGTCAAACCACTCGCCCGTCGGGGCAAATCTCAAATAGTAATGTGGGCCGGTAAAATATGGACTGTTTTCCAACATATACGGCACCCACAAGCTATCTCGGCCGAACATGTGATAAAGAATATATGTGGCGACACAACAGCTATGCTGGGAATAAGAAACTTGCCGCGCATATTTCGGATTCTTTTCTTTTTCAATTTTATCTTCCGCCAACGAAACTTTCTTGAAATACTGGCGTAGCCACCAAACAGTGTTTTCAATACTATATGGTGTAATAAAATTAATATGCAATTGTAGAAAGCGCGCTTTTATGCGCATTTTCTCGGTCGCCTTATCATAAGATTCTGCAGAGAAAGCCATATAAATACTATATCAAATTATTATAATTCCGTCAACGGCCAGCGGGGGCGAGGGGCGACGGGCCCCGCGACAACGCGGCCGGCCAGGTAATTTTCAATTCCGGCCCAGGCGATCATCGCGCCGTTATCGGTGCAAAGGTTCAATGGCGGCGCGCCGTATTCCATGCCGTGTTCCGCGGCCAGCCGTTCTATGCCGCCGCGAATTGCCGCGTTCTTGGCCACGCCGCCGGCCACCACAATCATGCGCGGCGCGGCGGCGATTACCCGCGGGTCGCGCATGGCGTTGCCAACCCGGTTAAGAATGCAATCCACAACCGCCGCCTGGAACGACGCGCAAAAGTCATTTACAAAGTCGTTGGTCATTGGTCGTTGGTCATTGGTCGCTTTTTCTTTTTCCAATAATGTCCGCGCGGCGGTTTTTATTCCGCTGAACGAAAAATCGCATCCGGGTTTGTCGCAGAGCGGGCGCGGGAACCCGAACCGTGCGGCGTCGCCGCCGGCCGCGCGCTTTTCCACAACCGGCCCGCCCGGATAGCCCAGGCCCAGCATTTTGGCGACCTTGTCAAACGCTTCGCCCGCGCTGTCGTCCAGCGTTTGTCCGATCATTTCGTATTTCCCGACGCCGTTTACAAGGAGAATCTGCGTATGCCCGCCGGACGCCAGCAAAAGCAGATACGGAAATTCCACCGCGGCATCCGTCCCGCCGTTTTTCAGCCGCGGGACCAGGGCGTGGCCCTCTAGATGATTGACGGCGACCAGCGGTTTGCCGGTTGACTGCGCGATGCCGACCGCGCCCATCCATCCTACCAAAACCCCGCCGATAAGTCCCGGGCCCGCGGTCGCGGCGATAACGTCCAGGTCGGATATGCCCGCGCCCGCGTCGGCAAGGGCGCGGCGGATCACATCGTCCAAGACCAATATATGCGCGCGCGCGGCCAATTCCGGCACCACGCCGCCGTATTTCTGATGTTCAGGAATTTGGGAATATATTACATGCGAAAGAATATTGCGTTCGGAATCAACCACCGCGGCGGATGTTTCGTCGCAGCTGGATTCAATGCCAAGACAGATTATTTTTTTATCCATAATGCTAACGCGCCTTGGCCCACAAACTGCAACCCAATCTTATCGGAAACAAATCCACTTTATGCACAGATCCAATGCTATTCAGATTTTTAATAATCATTTTTATTTGTTTATTGGTTAAAAGATGTTTTCTCGTTATTGCGCGATCAACATGAACCATGAACTCTCTCTTCGCATTGGCGATTATTTGATGCTTGTTAAATATCATATCGCAGATTTTATTGTTATTTTCCAAATAAAGGGCCTGTATCTCTTTGGCCTGTGTATGGTAAAACTTACTAAAAACATCTATCATTCTCAACGCAACGCTCAGCACGGCATCATCGCCCAACCTGTTAAGAGCTTTTTCAAATTCAATATCCCCCATAATTTACTCCTTGTTTCTCCTCTGTAAACTACAATCCCAACAACACGCAAAAACGCCTTGCCAAAATTATTACAAACTATCTTTCAGCAGGATTCCCGTCAGGCACAACGACGCGGCGTCTTTAACCTTGGTCTTGCCGGAATCGGGGAGAGAAGAGATCTTGTTCAGGCACGCGACCATGATGTCCGTGTTTTCTTCGCCCCCCGTCAGAATCTTGACCGCGGCGATGCGACGCGATTCCGACGCGCCCGTCCAGTTGCGCATGTCGCCGTCTTCCAAATTCTCGGCCTTCATAGTCGCGAAAAACACCAGCGCGACCAGAATCAGAACCGCCAGACCGATTGCGAACACCAAATGTTTTTTTATATAATTCATGGCGCTTTCCCAATTTATATTTTCATAGGGGGCGGATAATAACCACCCAACAAAATCGCAGATTTTGTCGGGGCCCGGTATCCGCCCATACAATTACTCACACTTGACCAGCCACAGGTCATAGTCCGCATCCTGCAAAGGATTGTCGCCCGGATCATTCGCACTCATCCAGCCGCTGAATATCAGCGGCGTTTCGGGGTTCTTTCTGCCTATTTCAACAAACATGAAATAATCCTTCATCTCATACGGCGGGGTTTCCCGGCACGCCCGGACGAGGACGCTCAGCTTTTCAAATCCGGCGTTCTTGCCGACCGCAATGCGCGCGATTTGGGTCTTGCCCGCGGCCTTGTTCATTATGCGGATGACGGCGGTGCCCCGGTCAATATAGTCGGCGGCATTCGCGCCGGGCGCGGCAAACAAAACAAGCATTGAAAAAAGCAAAAATATTTTTTTCATATCTTAACAAACCTGACTACCCCGAAAATCTAAGGCGCACAAAGACAGTGCCGCCAAGATTTTCGGCCCTTTTGAGAAGGGCAATTCAGCGCGTTCAAATTTTAAACAAGTGAGCGCAAGTTCCCCTTCTCCGAAGGGGAGAAAACCTGGGAGTGCTTGTATCGCACGACCTTAGGTTTTCGGGGTAGTCGGAATTTTATTCCGCTTTGGCCGCTTTTTCCGCGGCGGTGGCGTTCAGGTCTTCCACAATGCGGGCCCTTTTGCCGGAACGTTCGCGCAGGTAAAACAGACGCGCGCGGCGGACGCGGCCGATGCGGACTTTTTCTATCTTCTCAATAGCCGGGGAATACAGCGGGAATTTGCGTTCCACGCCGACGCCGTATGAATCCTTGCGCACGGTAAAGGCCGCGTTTGCGCCGCTGCCCGACCGCTCTATGACAACGCCCTCAAAAATCTGGGTGCGGAACTTGTCGCCGTCCTTGATCTTTACATACACTTTTACCGTGTCGCCCGATTTGAATTCCGGAACTTTTTTTCCGGCGGCCAGCTTGGCAATCTGTTCTTTTTCTATCTTGTTGATAATATTCATTTCTTGTCTTCTTTTTTAAGGTCCGGACGACGTTCTTTTGTTATTTCGTCCGATTGGGATTTCCGCCACCTTTCTATATTGCCGTGGTGGCCGGACAGCAGGACTTCTGGGACAGATCGTCCGCGCCATACTGACGGGCGGGTGTATAACGGCCATTCCAACCCCCCGATTTCAAAGCTTTCATTGCCGACGGACTCTGGCCCGCCGTGAACGACATTATCACACAGCCGGACGCAACTGTCAATAAAAACTTGCGCCGCAACCTCTCCCCCCGACAAGATATAGTCGCCGATGGAAAGCTCTGTCATGCCGTATTCGTCTATCACGCGCTGGTCAATGCCTTCATAGCGTCCGCAGAGCAGGGTGAATTGCCCCCTCCCTTGGAGGGGGCAATTAACAAACTCGCGCACCATTTTCTGATTCAGGGGCTTTCCGCGGGGGGAAAAATATATGATTTTACCGCGCTTATCGGCCGGGACAGAATCCAGCGCCGCCGCGATGACGTCGGCGCGCATCACCATTCCCGCGCCGCCGCCGAATTGCTCGTCATCCACGCTGCCGTAATTATTGATTGCAAAGTCGCGCATATTTATCGTGTCATACGACCAAATCCCGCGCTCCAGCGCGCGTCCGACGACGCCGCCGCCCAACGTGCCGGGAAACATTTCTGGAAAAATCGTCAGTATGTTAAAGTGCATTAGCGACGGATTCCCGGGCTGTTCATAATAAGGTATTTTTTACCGTTCTCGCACCAGCCGCCGTGTTCATAAAGGCAATATTCGCTGTGATTGTTGCATAGCTCGCGGGAGCAGCTTTTGAGAAGCTTTCCCTTTGCCGGCCGTGTCAAAGGAACGACCCGGTATGCCGGGACATTCAATTGTCCGGAACATTTCAATACAAACAGATATTCCGCCGCATGGTATTCTTTATATTTATAACCAACCCTGTTTGTCCGCCATCTGGTTTTGACCTTTGTAATTTTATCTGTAAAATCTGTCATTCGCTTTCCTTTTTTGTCGCCACTCTCTCTATGCCTTGGGGGATTATCTTACATGAATAATTTTGGTTTGCAAGAACTTGCTCGCGGGCGCAGACGCATCATTACCGAACCTTTTTAAGAATTTCATAAAACTGCTGTTTGCAGAGAACAATCGGATTAAACGGAAAATGTTTGCCTTGCCGTATGCCCGGTATATCGTCGCGGCCGATTAGATTTCTGGATTTGCACCAGTTTCCGTATTGTTTGCAATTATAAGTGC
>WQUT01000060.1 GCA_009781955.1 Pseudomonadota bacterium
CCACAACCCTTTAAGGTTATGCTTTGGCCGCTTGAGACGGGTCCCGCCGGGGTACAGCTGGCGGAACTGCAAGCCGAACCCGCCGAGGTTCTAGCATCCGCGCAACTGCATGAACAGGGGGTAGTGCAAACACTGCTGACGCAGGTTTGACTGCTGTTGGTGCAACAACTCCCGTTGCAGCATACGTAGCTCGTGTTACAAGTGGTGCCGTCGCTGACACTCGCGCAGGCGCCGGATGAATTGCATGTCTTGCATGTCCCGCAAGTCTGCATTACGCACTTGCCGCCGCAGCCATCACCGTCGCCGCAGTTTTTACCGGTGCAATTTGGGGTGCAGGGTGGCGAGTAGCAGGTATATAGGGTATAAGTACATGAACCTGTATTTTGCGTGCCTTGGCTTGTTCTAGTAGTGGATCCCGAACAGGTATTGCAAGAACAGACATAACCAGTGCAAGAAGGGCTATCGCAGTAGACATCGGCCGTCAGGCATCCGCCTAGTTGATTGAGGCAGCTCATGCCGACATCACTGGGATAGGGCGCGCATAAGACGGCATGCGCGGTGCGATGAATCGTTCCGACGGATAAAAACAGCACCAGAATTCCCGCAAGAAATTTTGTAAAAGTTTTCATTTTCCGCTCTTTCCTTTGTGTCATGCCTGTCCAAAATAAACGGCCGGTTTTTTTGGACAATTCATGGGGGACGTTTTTTCTCCCCAGTTTTTTGGTTTGTTTAACCTGGCGATTTCTTTGTTGGTCGTCATACATATTCTATTTGGTTCGCGAGAGAAAGTCAATAGAAAAGTAAAAAAATTATCCGTGCAATATAATATAGTATAATTAATGTGTTATTTTTTGTTTATTGTTCACCATCCAACCGAATCGGTTGCCAATAAATTCCCAATATATGATTTTGTCAATCGGTTTAAGAAAATTTTCAGGCCGTAATTTCCTGCCCCCGAAGGGGCGGGATAGAACTTCTTAGCGAGCTTGCGAGCCTTAGAAGTTCTTGGGTGGGGTGAAGCGCGCAGCGCAAGTGTGGGCCCTGTTACCCCACCCAAGAGTTGCTAGCTCGTCCGCCTTCGCTACGCTACGGCACGACTCGCAAGCCAACTCTTTCCCGCCCCGCAAGCGGGGCAGGAAAAATCTCACTCGCGGGGCCCTTCAAAGGCAGAAAATCCCCCTCCTTTGAACCCTTTGCATTATTACATCAACGTATCACGGATTGCTGGGGCTGGGCTTGTTCCGCTTGCAATCCCCGCTTTTTTATAAATGTAGAGAGGGTTTTGCGATCGCATTTCAGTCGGCGCGCGATGGCGGATTTTGATTTGCCTTTGGCCAGCATCTTTTGCACCGAGACCGTTTGCGCGGTCAGTTTCAGTTTGCAATTTTTCTGCCCCTTGGGCCGTCCGACGGACTTTCCCTGGGCAATGATTCGCGCCAACGCTTCGCGCGTTCGCTGGGAAATCAGGTTTCGCTCTATCTCTGCGCTCAATCCAAACGCGAATGCCAGCACTTTGGATTGAATGTCGTCGCCCAGCCGGTATTTGTCTTTGACCGTCCAGACGCGCGCGCCGATATTCATGCAATGGTGCAGAATCGTCATAACCTGCATAAGATTGCGCCCCAGACGCGAAATTTCGGACGCGACGATAATATCGCCTTTGCCGAGCTTTGAAAGCAAGGCGCCAAGCTTGCGCTTGCCCAGGGGCTTTGTCGCGCTGATGGTTTCATCTATCCATTTGTTGATGGTGATTCCTTGGGCCGCTGCGAATCGTATGATTTCATAACGCTGGTTTTCTGTGGTTTGTTTGTCAGTGCTGACGCGTATATACCCATAGTTGGACATTTCTCTCTCCTTTTGTTTTGATTTTTAGTTGCCACAAGAAATCTGTCCCGTGGAACAGAAGATTATAATGATGATACATCGTTTTGTAATCGCCATAGGAACCTTGTCCAGCGCCGTCAACACCAGAATTAAAATATAAATTATGACGCGGCGCATGAAAAGTTACGAATGCAATTTAGTTAAAAATCTGCCGGCCGTCCCAAAAATCTCTAATTTTTTTACCCAAAAAATCATGCCGTGGCGTTCCCCAGATTTTCTGTCCATTTTTAACGGCCGTTTATTTTGGACAGGCGGCGTAGATATTACAGAGTATCGGACTTATAGAGCTTTAGTTAGATAACGATGCTTTTTCTACCTAAAAGGAAGCGTTATGAAGAAAGTCGTAATAAAATTTGTATTCATGCTCGCCTTTGCTGCGGTTATTATGCCGCGTTATGCGTCAGCCACTGGCTGCGGCAATAGCTATTCTGCAATGGCCGGGGAGGTAGCCGAGGGAGCCTGCTGGGCGGATCCCGGCGATCCATCATGCCAGTATATATTTTGTCCGGAGGCCGGCGGTTCGAGCGGCACTTGTATTATCGCGCCCGTTCCCGTCATAGTTCACCCATGCCCCGCCTGTGTGCCCAGCGGTTGCAGCGTCCCCGCCAATTCTTGTAAAGGGACCAACAATTGTGGGAATTGCACACTCGCGGACAATGCCAATTGCGGCACGGGTCGCATATGTTGCGGCGGCAATTGTTGCAGCAGTGGTCAAACCTGCGTCAGCGGCTCGTGCATCACACCATGTTCTTGCAGCTGCGCCAACAATCCGATCACCTGTATGCGCGGCGGCACCTGTTCGTGCAGCGGGTCCAGCCCCAGCTATACGACCTGCACCGATAACTGCGGCACAGGCAAATGTTGCGATACCAGCGGCACGGGCACCTGTAAAGACACAACCCAAACCGGCAGCGACACCGCGGGCAGCTTTACCCAGACATGCACGTGCACATAATCCCAACGTAGGGGCGAATGTTAATTCGCCCCTACGGACACCGACGAACGGGTTCGGATGTAGGGGCAAATAATTATTTGCCCCTACGGACAACGAAACGACAGGGTGCAAGAATGTGCCCCTACGGATACCGACAAACAAAAACAATAACGACAGAAAAACAATCGCAACGCTCAGTTTTTTATGGAAATAATCTTTGACAAATATATATTATTCATAATATATTAGTCACAAAAGAAAAATTAACAAACGCGAGGGCCAAAATAAAACGGCTTTGAACACAATGAAAGGAAATTGTTATGAAACACAAAAATAATATTGCGGGCAATCAAGCCCCCAGTCGGAAACAAGGCGAACGCAATTGGTCCAATCCATTTGGTAAATTTAAAAATATAATCCGTAACGGAGTGGCGCTGACGGCGTTTGTTGTCGCTTTTGTCGCAATGCCCGCCTTGTTCACCGCATGCGATCCGACAGACGAGCCCCAGCCAAAACCGCCGGTAACGATTGATACCTTAAAGGTATATCGGGATATTACGGATATTTCCACATTGGCCAGTTTGTTGCCCGATATGCGCAGCAATTTGATATCCGGAAAATCGGTAGAAGCATACTTTGTCGCGAATGCGCGGCTGGGGTCGGATTTCGGGACTCTGAACGCATTATTGGAAATCATGGCCGATCAAAAGTTTCGCGTAGATTTCAAGAATGCGGCGATTATTCCGAATAAAGACAATATTGTTCTTACTGAATCCGAACTGTCAATTTTGCAAAACTTGTGGGACGCGGGATTGCGGTTCGCCGCAAATATGGAACAAGGTTTTCGGTTTTACATCACACCAGCGTTAGAGGGCAAGCTGACCCCGGAACAGCGGCTGTTGGTGTTTTACACGGATGCGATGGAATTGGTCCTGGAAAATGTAAAAGACGCGCCGAAAGTAATAGCGACGGCCCGCGAAGCTGCCGCATCCGGAAGAAGGGCGCGCATTGTGATAAAAGGAACCTTGAATTTCAATCCATCGGAACTGGCCCCGTTTAGCGGCTTGCACAAAAATCCTAATATCGCCGTCGCCGTCTCCATGGGTGCAAAAATACGCGTGCACGCGTCGGAACATCCGACGGATGGCGGCATGCTGCACGCGCTGTGGGGATTGGGCTTGACCGCCGATTTGGTTATTCCGTCCAACCCGAGTGCTGCGGGCGGATATAACGGCATTATCGCCGAAGACTCGCTGTTCATAATGATGTCTACCCTAGATGTCCCGAAATCCAAATACGTATACAAAACCATTGACCAGACTGGCAATGAAATCAATCCGGTCGTATGTTCGTGGCGTTCAAGCGCCCGGTTGCCCGGACCGATCGGCTGGATAACCATGGATGGTAGCACGGCAAAGCCGACAAAACTGGATACTTTGCACTTTGATTACGAGAACGGCAACGGATTCATGATTCTGCTGGCCTATAATATGGTTCGCGACCATGCGCGGAAACAAGGCGATCCAGATGCTACGGCCGGCACTCCTATATTAGAGGTGCCGGCCCAATTGCCAATGGTATTTTCGCAATCCTCGGAATACAAATACGCATTGTCATATACTGATCCAGTGAAACCCGGTGACCCGTATAAGTTCTTCGGGACGGCGGTCTTTGGATTCATGGAAAACCTTGGGCCTTTGATAGATCGCTTTGGCCCGAATGTCAATCAGATGACGCTGATTGTAAGTTCACCCATAAACGTAATATATACCGATGATATGTATAAAGGTCTGTATTTTAATACGGCGATATACAAGTATGGCGATATAAATGCAAAAGTTTTGGAGCAGTTAAACTTGGGATCTATACGAATGGGCAAAGATATACAAATATGGCCGTTTCCCCAAAACGTTGTGGCAAAGGGAGCATATCTTGATTTTTACAAGTATGTCAAATAATGCACTTGCGAATGATATGCCGTAGCAGAATGTCGCGCTATCCATAAACTCTGTATAAAATTAGTATGGGCAAATAATTATTTGCCCCTACGTCACTTTGCTATCCTATAATTCGCAGATGTTAACCGGCGCGGAAGTTTCGCGGGATTTTCTTTACAATATTTTTCATTTATCAAATCATTCCTTTTGTGATATAATTACCGGGCAGAGAGATAATGAGCCAGCCAAAAAGATTTTTCCCCCGGATATTCCGCGCCCAGACTGTTGCGCGGCTGACGCTTGCGTCGCTTGTCGCTTTGTCGCTTTGTCACTCTGTCACTTTTTCCGCGTTTGCGGTGGATTTCCCGACCAGCGGCCCGCCGGTGGAAACCGGCCTGCGCCCGCTGTCTAATTACGGACAGATTCAGAATGTCCAATCGTATTCTTCCAACCCTTTCTGGAATCCGTCCAGCCCGTATAACCAGCGTATGCCGGTGCCGGTGTATGCCCAGGGAACGGCCCTGAGCGCCGCGGATTGCCGCGCCGCGGTTTCCAGCGTGGTCGCGATGCAATGCGCGGCGCGAAAGAATTGCAGCGGTCTGCGCCTGGACGATGTGCGTCCGGGAATTTTGCAGACGCTGGCATCTCTGCCGGGAAATAATTATGTCACCGCATGCGGCGGCTTTGTGGACGAGGTATTCGCGGCGTATATGGCGCAAAACCAGAACCTGGCCGGCGCGGCGGCGTTTCCGACATCGTTCCCCGGCATGGGTGGCGGCGCGGCATCGGGCAACAAAGAATTCAAGGTTGAAAACCCGTATCCGTATCAGCTCACCACTTTTCAAAAAAATTGGCTGGGGCGCGCGAACGAGCTCTCGGGCCTCCAGGCCCAGAACGCGGACAGCACCGCGTTGGTCGCGACGCAAATGCCGAAAACCTTTGACAACCTGACATTCGCGGAACGGAACCAAATACTGGCCGCGGGTTATGCGCAGTGGCAATGCGATCCAAAGACCGGCAAAAACTGCGCGTATGTGATCCCGCACTTTGAAACGGATTCCGAGGCTTTGGTGCGCGAAACCCAAGACGCCGTAAATAGACAGGCAAAAGTCGCGGCAGAAACCGCGGCGGCGACAGCACAGGTAAATGCAGAGGCGGCCATTGCAAAAGCTAAAAATCAAGCGCTGAAAGATTCGGATTTGGCCGCATGGTGCGCCGCGTATCCGATTGAATGCGAGACCGAGCGCGATGTCTATAAAAATGACATGTGCGTGAATGGCGCGGACACACTGGCCAAGGGCCAGACGATTCAGTTTAAGGACAAATACGACAACAACGCCGTGCGGACTTTGACGCGCGCGGACTGCGACCTGTTAAAGGCGTCCGCGACAATCAGGGCGAAAGAGCAGGCAATAAAAGAAAAAGCAGCGGCAGATGCCAAAGCCGCAGCGGACAAGAAAGCCGCGGCTGATTTAGATAAATTGTTTAATACAAACGGAAAGGCATGGTGTGAACAAGTCGGAAACGATAAATGCCAGGCGGCGATAATGCTGGAACGCGCGCAATGTTGCACAAAATGGGAAAATGCCGACTATTTACTTGCTACGAAACCCGAAGATTTAAAGTGCGTCAGCAAAATTATAGAAGATATAAACAATACTGGCAAAGACTTTAAGGGCAAGGATATACTGCCTGATCTTACAAAGGAACAGTGCTTAATCGCTATGGGCAAAACCACGCCGGATCAGTATCGCCAAGATGAAGATGCCAGGAAAGCGGCAGCTGAGGAACAGAAGAAAGTCGACCAAGCGGCTTTGGATCAATGCAAACTGGACTTGCAGGCCGCCATAGACAAGGCAGATATCAATGGTATAGATATAGGCAATGAAGCAAAAACGGATATCAATGCCATAACCACAAATGAAGACTGCCAAATACATCTTAGCGTTGTTAATAGGCTGGTCCAAAAAGAGGATAATAAAGGACAGAAAGTTCAAAAAGAAACAACGAGGTTAAATTCTTGCATCAATTATCTTTCCAGCAAGATACCAAAGAGTGCTATTAACAAAGAATCGCCACCGTCTCCATTTGACCAGTTGTTTGAACTGAACCACGATTCTTGCCAGAGCATACTTGATAACTTTGTAAAACCGGAAACCAAGAATAATTCAGATTGTGTTTATTTAATTAACAACAAGATTGAGTTCCAGTTCGGAATTGACGTTAAACCAAATGCGTATGGAATAATTGTTACGATATGGCAATGGGGGACTAGTTGCAACTTCAAATATGACGGCAGTAACTGGAGCCTTAAATAGTGTAAAAATTACAAGTGCAAAGTGGGTGAGGTTGTTTAGCACAATACCCAAGGAGAGAGGAGGTCCCCCGCGCGAAAGCGCGGGGGATTTTTTATGGACGTTATTCCGTCGCGTCATAAGCCGCTATAATGAGCCCGTCGTCCGTCATAATGAGCGCGTCATTCCGGCGGCGCGACGCAAGGAGCGAACGCCGGAATCTAGGTAATTAAAGCCGCGCGGCTATGCCGCGCACGTAATTAACCTGGATTCCGTTGTTCTCGCCTGCGGCGAGCCAACGGAATGACGGGCTCATTTTATTTGGATTTGGGTTTTATTTTTTAAGGTTAAGTGTTTTTAAAAACTTTCCGCTTGCTTTCGGCGGGTGATACGCTTAGAATTTATTTTGCAATGTGCAACATATGAAACGCACGGAGCCGGAGAGAGACCAAATCCCCGCGGTTAACCCCGCGGGGAATTTTTTATTTGAGTGAGCGCAAGTTACCCTTCTCAGAAGGGTCGGAATTCGTTGATGAGCGCAAGCCCCCGGGCCCCGACAAAGTCGTAGACTTTGTCGGGTGGGCAAGGCGCCGCGCGAGTCTAAGAATTCCGGGGTAGTCACATTAGGCGAACCAAAATGACTACCCCGAAAATCTAGGGCATCCGCCTGCGCTGACGCTACGGCGAGACGCCAAGATTTTCT
This sequence comes from Pseudomonadota bacterium, assembly GCA_009781955.1. Classification (GTDB taxonomy): domain Bacteria; phylum Pseudomonadota; class Alphaproteobacteria; order Rs-D84; family Rs-D84; genus WQUT01. The sequence goes on from WQUT01000060.1 coordinate 7,753, forward strand.
CCCCTTCTGCGAAGGGGAACTAGTAATCATTCAGATTAACTATTGCTGCTTTGGCACGAATTCTTCCGTGCGGATCGGTGTTTTTGTTCCGTCCGGATTTTTCTGGTAAATCACTTTCTTTATAACCACGACCTCTTCGGTGTCGGCGGGGGCGGCAACGGGTGGGCATGCATCTTGCGCGGCGGGCGCGGGCTTTGGTTTTGCGACTGTTTTTTTCTTTACTGGTTTCTTTGCCGCGGGCTTTTTCGCCGCCGGTTTTGCGGCCGCGCGGGCCGTCGGCGCCGGCTTTGCCACGGGGGCGGGTGGCGGCAAGTATGGGGCCGCCATTGGGACCGGCGCGGGGGCCGGGACATCTTGGGGCGGCGCGTAGAGGTTTTGCGGAACGGGCAGGGGCTCTGCCACATATCCAGGATCGCATTGATCACCGAACGGGGCGCACGCGGCCAACACACCGACGCCGATTATTATCGCAAAATATTTTTTCATACGAAACCTCTTTTGATGCATTTTATCACCAACCGCGGGGAATTTTATATCGGAAGGTATTCTTACGCGTTTAGCCCATAATAAAACGCCCCGTGCGGGGCGTTTAGGCTTATAGCGGGCGATTTATTCATGCGGATTTTGGAGCATCGCCGTCAGCGTTGCAAGGTCCATTTGTTCCTGGGTCGGCCGTTTATTTTGGTCTTTAAAGTTTTTGACTTTCTGCCTCGCATATTCCGTTGCTTCTTTGTCTGATATCATGGCTTGCTTGTATGCATAACTATAGAGTTCTCCCCCGGAATCCTCCAGCTCGCGCCCGTTGAACCGGACAACATAGGGTTTCTTTGTCGCCCCATCCTTGTAAGTTTTTCCGCCCAATGTCATCAATATGTCCGCGGCTTGAAATCTGTCGGGATAGTATACCTGTTCGTCATAACCGGTCTTGATTAAACGGTCAAGTCCAGTCTTGAATATAAATGCATCAACATTTGCAGCAATCTGTTTGTCTGCGGCGTCTTTCCGGACAACTATGTAATTTTGTTCGGTAGTATTGCCCTGGGTATCTAGTTTGTCTAGGCGGGTTACAAAATTTTCATCTATTAATTTTTTAATGGCTTCAGCAACAGATTTGTCCATTTTGATCTCTGTGGTTTTATTATTACAGTATATCAAATTTGGCAAAAAAAGCAATAAAAAAATGTCCTGTCGGGCATCATTTATTCTAGCTTGCCACCCGAAGCTTTAGCGAAGGGTGGTCGGAGTGGCGGGGTTCGAACCCACGACCTCTGCGTCCCGAACGCAGCACTCTACCAGGCTGAGCTACACTCCGATCTTTTTTACAAAAATCACAAAAAGTTTTAAAAAAACTTTGTCAGAAACCTGTCGGCATGGCCGACAGTGCGCGTATTATGCTGGACTTTCTCGCCAAATGCAAGTAAATTTAAAATAGTCAATAATAACATTAAATGTCATCCCCGGGATTTCCGCGGTGATGCGAAGCCCATAGGGCCAGCGTCATTCAGGAAATATCCGGGGATCCAAGCAATGAAAAAACTAAAACATGCTGTTTGGTGCCATGCGGTTCTTGACGCGGCGGCGCAAAGGGGGCGCCGCGCCGCGGCGCATGTCGGCGCGCGCGGCGCATACAGATCCGGCGCGTTCACGCACGGGCTGACGCGCAACGGCGCGATTGCATCCGTTGCGAAATCGCATAAATTCATGCTGGCGGCGCGGGCGCTTGTCCCCTGGATGCTGCTGTTGTCCGGCGCGCGCCGGCGCGTCGGGGGGCTCTCCATCGGTTCGGATTCGCGCGCGCACTTGGCCGATTGGGTATTCGCAGAGTTCTTTGCGTCGCCTATGGATTTCAACATCGTCCTGCACGTCCTGGGCGGCGACGAATATTACGAGCGCAACAAGCGCGACGTCGCCAAACTGGAACGCGAAACCGGCCGGAACGTAATGAGCCTGTGGGATACCGACCCTATATTCGTGAAATATCCCCATCTGCGCGGATTGGCCCGCAACGCGGAATTTGAGAAAAAGTGGGTGGAGACGAGGCAGAAAGTAAAGCTGTGACACGGCCCGCGATATGGAAATATCTGTTGCTTGATTTGTGCCGATATGCTAGAATTTATACAGTTTACCAATTAATGACAGTTAGGGAAAATAAACGACCGGTTATTTAGGACAGTTTTCTTGTTCCGGCCAAAATTAAAAATCCCCATAATTCCGCGCATTTCAAAGTCCCAGTGTTTTCTTGTTATTTGGACAATATAACCGGTCGGTTATTTTCCCCATGCGGCGCGCGTTGGCGATCCGCAGCGCGCCTGTAAAATCATGGTTTTTCAAACT
>WQUT01000061.1 GCA_009781955.1 Pseudomonadota bacterium
TTGGTCCCGATCGCCTGGCCTTCGCGCAGACGGTATGTCGCGATGGATTTTTTCGCATGCGTGACAATCGGTTTCTGGGCCGCGATCGCGGTCAGATCGGCAACCGCCGCCTCCAGCAGCTTTTTATCGCCGGCGGCCTTGCCCACGCCCATGTTCAGAACGATTTTGGTCAAACGCGGCACAGCGAACTTGTTCGCATAGCCGAATTCCTTTTCCAGTTCCGGAACGATTTTCTTTTCATAAATTTCGCGCAATCTGCTTTGCATTTTATTTTTCCTTTTTTCTGCATCCGTAACAGCGGACGCGATGGAATTATTTCTTTTTCGCAAACCACTCTCTGCTGCTTCTTATAAGCCAGTTTCCCACCATACCTCTCATAACAACAGCATATGTTTTGCGCCCCCCTGCGATTACCTCTATCTCTTCCCCATCCACAATCTCTATATTATTAAATTTCCACGCCAATTTTTTCTTCCCTTTAACAGTAAGTTCTTCAACATAATATTCATCGTCAGCTGGAATAAGCGATGATTTTTTTGAAAAGCCTTCGCCGCAAATTTTATCAAACTCTTTCGGTGTTACCGGCACTGTTTTCATTTATTACACCTCTGCCCCTGACTTTCTCGCGATGCGAACTTTCTTGTCGCCCGTTATTTTATATCCGACGCGGGTCGGCTTTTTGGTCTTTGGATCAACCAGCGCGACGTTGGACACGTGAATCGCGCCCTCTATGTCTTCTATGTGCCCCGGCTTGTCCTGGGTCGGCTTGATATGCCGCTTTGTCCGGTTCACACCGGCGACAACCACGCGGTCTTCCGCCGGACGCGCCTGCAATACTTTGCCCTTTACGCCCTTATACTTTCCCGAAATGACGATGACCTCGTCACCTTTCTTAATCTTCATCTTATTAGCCTTTTAACCTTTATATTTAAGATTTAAGATTTACGGATTTAAGATTTGTTAAATCTGAAATCTTAAATCACTAAATCTTAAATTATATCACTTCCGGCGCCAACGATATGATCTTTTGCACGTCGTATTTGCGTCTGGCCTCTCTCGCGACCGGGCCGAAGATGCGGGTTCCGATCGGTTCGTAATTATTCTTGTTGATCAGAACGACCGCGTTGTCGTCAAAGCGGATGATGGACCCGTCCGCGCGTTTGACCGGAAATTTCGTCCGCACGATGATGGCGCGCTGGACGGTTCCCTTTTGAACCTTGCCCCGCGGGATGGCGTCCTTGATCGCGACAACGATCTTGTCGCCGACAGAGGCATAGCGGCGGTGGCTGCCGCCCAGGACCTTGATGCACATGGCCTTTTTTGCCCCGCTGTTGTCCGCGACATTCAAAATTGTTTCGTTCATAATCATAATTTTTTACCTTTAAGTCGGTAGTCGGTAGTCGGTAGTCGGTAGAATTAAACCCGAATAACAACCATCAACTTAAACCAATCCTATTGTTTCGGTAACATGTAACCCGTAATCGTTATTTCTACCGACTACCGACTACCGACTACCGACTTCTATTCTTCTACTTTCGTATCCTTTGCAACGCCAACGCGACCCTTTACAATCCATTTCTTTGTCTTTGAAATCGGGCGGTGTTCCTCTATGGACACGATTTCGCCGACCTTGTATTCGTTCGCCTCGTCATGCGCCTTGTAGTTTTTGTTCTGTTTCACGAATTTTCCATACAGCGGATGGCGGAACTTGCGCACGACCTCTACCACGACGGTTTTATCGTTCGCGGTGCTCTTTACGGTTCCTTGCAGTATACGTCTTGGCATTTCTACTCACTTCGTTCGTTGGCACTAGGCACTGGGCACTAGGCACTGGTTGTATTTTTGGACTGGTCACTAGTGCCTAATTACTAGCGCCTAGTGCCGTTTTCACCCTTGCGATCTCGCGGCGGTTCTTGCGGATGACGTGCGATTTCGGCAGTTGGCCGGCCGCATGCTGGAACCGCAGGTTCATCGCCTCTTTCTTCAAATCGGTCAGCTTCGACTGCAGCGCGTCGCGAGAGAGCGCGGAATGAACCGCCTTTGGCGCCTTTGCGGTCGTCTTGGTTTCTTTTTTAACTGTTTTCTTTTCTGCCATGTCCATGACCTTTATTCTTTTTGTATAACAAAACCTTCTTTTTTAAACCAATCAAACAATTCTACTACTTCATTCAGCGGCCTTGGCCCTATTTCCCCGATATGAACAACCATTTTGCTTTCTGGCGCCTTCCACTCGCGGTTCATTTTTCTTTCGCCAGTATCTACAAATACAGGAAAACACATCTTGCCGCCTTTCTGCAAATTTTCCCTGGGTTTCCTATATGCCATCGCATACCAAATATCGTTATTTCCCTTTTTCTTTTCTATGTCTTTTATTATCTCTGCAATCTCATTTCGGCTTATCAAATTACCAAACTTATTATTCAAAACGCGACTTGTTTGAACCCATCCATAATCTGAGCCCAAGCGGTTGTCCTATTCGTATTTCTTGTTATCCGTATACCATTGATAGAATACTTATTTACCATCTTTCCTCGCTTTACTCTCCGTCCTCCCGATTTTGGTCCCGTTCTCGTAGGGGCGGGTGGAAACCCGCCCTTCTGTTGTGCGCGTTTCCACGCGCCCCTACAATTTTAATTTGCTTTGCGTTCCACAATCTTTGTGCGCACCGGCAACTTTGCGGCGGCGAGCCTCAGCCCCTCTGTTGCGATTTCCGGCTTGACGCCGTCCAATTCAAACATAATGCGGCCCGGATGAACGCGCGCAACCCAGTATTCCACCGCGCCCTTGCCCTTGCCCATACGGACCTGCAGCGGCTTTTTCGTAACCGGCACATCCGGAAAGATGCGTATCCACAGACGCCCCTGGCGCTTCATATGGCGGGTTATCGCGCGGCGCGCGGCTTCTATCTGGCGCGCGGTCACGCGTTCCGGCGACATAGCTTTCAGGCCAAAAGAGCCGAACGCCAATTCGGAGCCGCCCTTGGCCGCGCCGTGAATGCGGCCCTTGTGCTGTTTCTTAAACTTTGTCTTTGTCGGCATTAACATAATTTACTCACTTCGTTCGCAAATCGTGCTGGTGGCTGGTGCTGGTGGCTGGTGACATTTACCAATCACCAGCACCAACCACTATCACGAATTATCTGCTTTCTGCGCGCGATTCCGCACGCGGGGCCTTCTTTTCCGTTGAACCGGCGTATTCCGTCGGACGCGCCAATTCGGACGCCATCTTTTCGCGGTTCACCACGTCGCCGGTGTAAATCCAAACCTTGACGCCAATCACGCCGTATGTGGTTTTCGCCTGGATGGACGCATAATCTATATCCGCACGCAGGGTATGCAACGGAATGCGGCCCTCGCGAATCTGCTCCGTGCGGGCGATTTCCGCGCCATTCAAGCGTCCCGCGCACATGACCTTGATCCCCTTGGCCCCCGCTTTCAGAGAATTCTGAATCGCTTTCTTCATCGCGCGTTTAAACGACACGCGGCCTTCTATCTGTTGGGCGATGCCCTTGGCCACCAGCATGGCGTTGGTATCCGGACGGCGGACCTCGTAAATATTAACAACTACCTGGTCGTTCTTGACCAATTTCTTGATCGCGTTGCGCAAGGATTCAATGTCCGCGCCGTTTTTGCCGATAATCATGCCCGGGCGGCTGGTGTGAATCGTAACGACGACTTTCTTTGCAAAGCGTTCTATGACAACCTTGGCCAGTCCCGCCTTGGCCAATTTCTTTTCCAAGAAGCTGCGAATCTTAACATCCTCGGCCAACAGGGTCGGATAGTCGCG
>WQUT01000062.1 GCA_009781955.1 Pseudomonadota bacterium
TCGGGCTTTCAAATGAAAAGTCCTTTAAAAACTGGGATATCAGATTAAATTGTGGCATTTTTGCTCCTTTTTTTGCGCGCCGTTTTATGGTAATATAGCAGAAAAGAATCATTTTTCAAGCCCGCGGCCTGAAAAATAATCCAATATTTTTGCAACGGTGGACAAACGATATGTTAAGAAACAGGCTCTTTATACTCTATGCTTTATTCTTCGCGCTGGCCGCCTGCGGCGATTTGACCGATACCGGCGGCCATGTCAGCGGCGACAATTCGGCAAAGCCCGTCCATCTTAAAAAAGTATCGTATGCGGATTTGCCGGGATGGCGCGACGACGACGCGCGCTATGCCTTGGCCGCGTTCAGAAATACGTGCAAGGCGAAAATACAATACGTCGGCCGCGTGGTTCCGGACAAGTATTTGTTGGAAGAAAAGTGCCAGGTCATGCCGGCCCCGTCCGCCGACAACGCGACCGTGCGCGCGTGGTTTGAATCGCATTTCCAGCCGTATAAGATAGCGGACGAATCCGGCAAGACCAAGGGCGTGTTCACCGGATATTATTCCCCGACCATAGCCGCCAGCCGAAAGCAGGGCGGCGCGTATAGCGAGCCGCTGATGGGCGTTCCAACGGACGGGCGGAACTTCAAGGGCGTGGATAAAAAGACGATTGTCCAGAACCGGATTGGAAACGTTTTGTATTGGGCGCACCCCGTGGATGTCCAGAATATCCAAATCCAGGGCAGCGGAATGTTAAGGCTGGAAGACGGGACGCTGGTGAAACTGAACTTTGCGGCGGTGAATGATTTGCCGTTCAAAAGCATCGGCGATCAATTGATAAAGCGCGGCATCCGTCCGCCGGAAGGATACAGCGCGGCGGCCGTTTGGAAATACTTAAAGACCCAGCCCGCATTGGCGCGCGAGGTGATAGACAACAATCCGCGCTATGTTTATTTCAAGGAATCGCCGGAACATGCGGTTGTGGGAAAGCTGGGGACGCCGTTGTCCAAAATACGCTCTATCGCGGTGGACGATACGATTTACACGGTCGGACTGCCCATGTTCGTGGATACTTATTTGTCGGACAACCGGAAATTCCAGCGGCTGATGGTGGCCCAGGATACGGGATCCGCCATCCGCGGATTTGTCCGCGCGGATATATTCTTTGGAACGGGCGAAGATGCCGAGGCCTATGCCAGCCCGCAATATTCCAACGGGGAAATGTATATCCTGATGCCGAAAGAGTATCAGTATGTGAAACCGACATGGTGAGATTAGGCACTGGGCACTAGGCACTAGGCGCTAGTTGGGCCCAGAGATTAACCAATGCCTAGTGCCCAATGCCCAGTGCCTATAAAACCCAATCTTGAAAAACGGAAATTGCGGCCGCAATCACTCGGCGGGGCGTTTGGCGGGCTGTTGAAGATTTTCGGGGCGCGGGCGTCCGATTCGGATCTCGCCGCGCGGTGGGCGGAAATCGCGGGCAAGGATATTGCGGATATGGCCGATTTGGCCGGGATTTCCAAGGGCATAAAGAACAGGGAAACCGGGGCGGGCGGGCGAACGCTGACGATCCGCGCGAAAAATCCGGCGTTTGCGCTGGCGCTGTCTTACCGGGCCGAAGAAATCCGCATTGCCGTAAATAAATACTTTGGATACGATGCGGTAAGCAAAATAAAAGTGACAAAGTGACAGAGTGACAAAGTTAACGTGTTCGCTTTGCTCACAAGCTAAATTTTTATATTTCCGCGCGAAGCACGGCTGCCACAACTTTGTCACTCTGTCACTTTGTCATTATGTCACTAAAAATGCGGCTTTCGCCGCATTTTTACATTTTCTTTTTTGCGCACGCGGCCATTTCCCACCAGATTGCCAATGCCGGCACCAGGAACAGGACCATGCCCGCCAATTTCCATATCCCCAGCAGATTAAACATATACATTTGCGCCTCTGCCGGCGTGAACGGCGTGAAAGAATTCATCGCCCATCCATAGAACGGCGTCATCATCATCAGCCATACCAGAAAAACCGCGACGACGTTTATCGCAAACGCGCGGAACAAAGTGTTCCTCTTTTGGCGCATTTTGTGCATTTTGAGTTCATAAAATTCTTTTTCAGTCATGTCTTTCATAATTTTTCTCCTTTTGTTGGCGCTGGGCTGTCCTGGGAATTATATCCCGCCCCATGCCGTCGCTTGCATTATATCAAAAATTCTTATAATAAAGACAGGAAAAGATTCAAAAAGCCCAGAAAATGACAAAGAGGCATCCCCCCTGAATTTTTTACTAAAATAGGCTTGCGATTTATGGTATAATGTGCCCAGTCTAATACATATAAATCACATGGGAGTGGCGGATTTTGGCGCAAAGCGACGGCAATGCGACAAACGCCATCCCAATTTAACCGGTGGTCCGACATGATATTAAAATTTCGCAGCGCATTAATTTTACTTGCTGTTTCCACGGGATATTTCGTCGCGTGCGCATTTATCCAACAGGCAGAGGCCGCCATCGCCTCGCAGGACTATGTGGACAGGATGATTGTTCCGTCAGACTGGGATCAGACGGATACAACCGCGAATGACTATATAAAGAACAAGCCGACATTGGGCACGGCGGCGGCCGCGAACATAGCGGACTTTGCGACGGCGGCCCAGGGGGCCAAGGCGGACACGGCATTGCAGGCGGAAACGGATCCGTCAATAGATACGACAGTAATGATAGGGGACGCGCAGCCGCCGGTGATCTACGGGGCGACCGACATAGCCGGCAACTCAAAGGTATATACGGTTCAAAAGAACGAGGCGGGCAAGGCGGTGGTCAGCGTTCCTTGGACGGATACCGTGCTTTCTGTGGGGCCCGCGGGCGTTATCTATTACGGCGGGATGAGGCTGGCCCAGGCGGCGGACATTGGAGAGGCGACATTGGCGGCGGACAGCACCACGGCCGGACAAAATTACCGCGTGAAATTGGATGGCACCGGCATAGCGTATGTAAATGTTCCTTGGACGGATACCGTTTATACTCATCCGACGTCCGGCGTTAATCCCGGCGCATACGGTCCGACGGCGAACGCGACATTGACGTCCGGCGGCACATTCACCGTGCCCCAGGTAACGGTTGACGCGAACGGACATACGACGATCGCCGCGACGCGCACGCTTACCATGCCGACGATACCGGCGCAGATTCAGGCCGATTGGGCACAGGTTACAACGACGGCGGCGGACTATATAAAGAACAAGCCGACATTGGGCACAGCGGCGGCGGCGAATGTTGGCGATTTTGCGACAGCGGCCCAGGGGGCCAAGGCCGACACCGCGGTTCAACCGGGGCAACTGGCAACGGTCGCGACATCCGGTTCATATAATGATCTGACCAATCAGCCAACAATTCCCGCGGCGCAGATTCAAAGCGACTGGGCCCAGGTCACAACGACGGCGGCGGACTATATAAAGAATAAACCGACATTGGGAACAGCGGCGGCGGCGAATGTTGGCGATTTTGCGACAGCGGCCCAGGGGGCCAAGGCGGACACTGCGGTTCAGCCCGGACAGTTGGCAACGGTCGCGACAACCGGTTCTTATAATGATCTGACCAATCAACCGACAATCCCGGCGGCGCAGATTCAAAGCGACTGGGCCCAGGTCACAACGACAGCGGCGGACTATATAAAGAACAAGCCGACGCTGGGCACGGCGGCGGCGGCGGATGTTGGCGATTTTGCAACGGCGGCCCAAGGCGCCAAGGCGGACACCGCGGTTCAGCCCGGACAACTGGCGACTGTCGCGACATCCGGTTCATATAATGATCTGATAAATACGCCAACAATACCGGCGGCATATACCTTGCCAGCGGCGACGAATGCTGCGTTGGGCGGGGTAAAGTTGGCCCAGGCGGCGGACGCGGCGGCGGCGACACTTGCGGCGGATAGCACCACGGCCGGTCAAAATTACCGCGTGAAATTGGACAGCGGCGGAATCGCATATGTGAACATTCCTTGGACAGACACGGTTTACACTCATCCGACGTCTGGCGTGACGGCCGGCGCATACGGCCCAACGGCGAATGCGACGGTTGCGTTTGGCGGAACATTTACGGTTCCCCAGGTAACGGTTGATGCGAACGGCCATACTACTGTTGCGGCGACAAGAACATTTACAATGCCGCCGGCGCCGCCGGCCCAGATACAAAGTGACTGGAACGCAGCCAGCGGGGTTGCGCAGATATTGAACAAGCCGACGTTAGGAACGGCGGCGGCCGCGAACATAGCGGACTTTGCGACGGCGGCCCAGGGCGCGCTGGCCAATACCGCGGTTCAGCCCGGACAGCTGGCGCCTGTTGCGACAACCGGTTCTTATAATAGTTTGACCAACAAGCCGATAATCCCAGCGGCCCAGATACAAAGTGACTGGGCCCAGGCAACGACAACTGCCACGGACTATATAAAGAATAAACCGACATTGGGAACAGCGGCGGCGGCAAATGTTGGCGATTTCGCGACGGCGGCCCAGGGCGCGCTGGCCAATACCGCGGTTCAGCCAGGACAACTGGCGACTGTTGCGACAACCGGTTCTTATAACGATTTGACCAATCAGCCAAAGATCCCGGCGGAGTATACCTTGCCAGCGGCGACGAATGCGGCGTTGGGTGGCGTCAAACTGGCCCAGGCGGCGGATGCCGCGGCGGCGACACTTGCGGCGGACAGCACCACGGCCGGCCAAAATTACCGCGTAAAGCTGGATAGCGGCGGAATCGCATATGTCAATATTCCTTGGACCGATACTGTTTACACTCATCCGACATCCGGCGTGACGGCGGGGGCATACGGGCCGACGGCGAATGCGGCATTGGCGTCCGGCGGAACATTTGCGGTGCCCCAGGTGACGGTTGACGCGAACGGGCATACGACGGTCGCGGCGACGCGGACGCTTACTATGCCGGGGACGGCGACCAATGCGGCGCCGGGATTTGTAACCCTTGGCGCGGCGAAAGACGCGGCGGTTACGACCACGCCGGCGCCGGCGGCAACGGGCACTTATTATCCCGTGACCACCGACAATACGGACAAGCTGATAGTAAAGGTGCCATTCCCGACGAGCGTGGACACGCTGACAACCGCGCGGACCATACAGACCGATTTGGCGTCCGCCGTTGCGGCATCGTTCAACGGCAGCGCGAATGTAACGCCGGGCGTTACCGGGGTGTTGGGTTTCGCAAACGGCGGAACAAACGCGGCGTCCCAGGCGGCGGCATTCCAGAATATTGTCGGATACAGCGGAACATTTCCGGCGGCCAATGTTACATGGACAATCCCCAGCGCAAACAGCGTTACTGTAACGGGCGTGCTGAATGTCCCGAGCCCGACATTGCCATAATAAAAAAACGCGCCGAGAGGCGCGTTTTTGATTTAATATTTCTTTCTGTTCCAGAATTTATATCTTCCGGACTACCCCGGAAAGCTAGGCCGACAAAGTCGGCAAGCTTTCCGGCCCTTCTGGACCCACCCCGCAAAAACGAAGTTTTTGCGGGGGCCCCGGGGAAGGGCAACTGCGCACTCATATTTTTAACCAAATGATTTAACCAAGTGAGCTCTAGTTTTCTCCGAAGGGGAGAAAATCTTGGCGTCTCGCCGTAGCGTCAGCGCAGGCGGATGCCATAGATTTTCGGGGTAGTCAAATGAGTGGTTTCATAGGGGCAAATAATTATTTGCCCCTACATTTAAATTTTGTAGGGGCGGATACCGGGCCCCGACGAAATCGCAGATTTCGTTGGGTGGTTTGCAGCCGCTGGAAATCCGGGGTAGTCCGGAAGATATAAATTGGGGAATAGAGTGTAAGATTTATGATTTAATAAATCTTAAATCCGTAAATCCTAAATCTTCAATCTGCTGTGGTTTGCATGGCACAATGCGATCGCGATTGCGTCCGATTCGTCCGCGGTTTTTGGCCGGGCGCCGGGCAGCAGGATTTTGACCATCGCATCAACCTGGGCCTTGTCCGCGTGGCCCGCGGATGTCAGGGCTTTTTTCACTTTGTTGGGCTCGTATTCCGAAATGGGTATGTCATTGTTGGCGACCGCGACAATCGCCGCCGCGCGCGCGTGCCCCAGCAGCAGCGTCGTTGTCGGATTCTTGTTCACAAAGGTGATTTCAATCGCGCATTCGTCGGGCTCAAAAGTTTCGCACAGTTTGCCGACCTCGGTAAATATATGCGACAGCCGCGCCGCCAGGTCTTCATTTGCGCGCGGCAAAATGACGCCGGACGCGATAAACGCGCGCGCCGCGCCCGCGGACTCAATAACCGCCCATCCGGTGTGGACCAGCCCCGGATCAATTCCCAGAATTCTTTTCGCCATAAGCGTATTATATAGGAAAAAACAATGTAGGGGCAAATAATTATTTGCCCCTACAAAAAATCGGTAATGTATGAATTTTTCACATTTCTTTCTTGCTGAAAGAGTGCATTTCCCACCAGGTTGCGAGCGCCGGAACCAGGAACAGCACCACGCCGGCGATTTTCCACAGGCCGAATATCTCCATCAGATACATTTGAATTTGCGGTCCGGACATCGGCATAAAATGCATCAGCAGGTTCTGATACCACGGCATCAGCGAGCACAGCCACACCAGGAACACCAGGATATAGTTTATCAAAAACGCCCGAAAGAGAATGTTGCGCTTTGCGCGCATCTTGTGATAAAAATGTTCCATCATTTCTTTCATGCCAGAGTCTTTCATAGGGAATCCTTTTGGTTTGTGATAGTCAAATTTTATCACAAACCAAACATGAAATTGATAGGGATGAATTCCGAGGAATTAGGTCATATTAACACAAATTTTACGCCCCCGGTGCGAGATAAAATCGCACAGCGCGCGAAAGACCGACGAAGCCGTAAATCAAAACCCGCGCGTAGCGCGGGTTAAGGCCGTATTTTATCCGATGCAATGTTCCGACCGGTATTTATTCATCATCTTGCGGAATTCGTTCTGTATCTCTGGCATTTCTTTTTCATACAGTTTCAGAATGTCGTCCGCGGAGATTTCGTTATGATCGCTGTATCCCTTGTTCGTAGAAATATCTATCGGATCGCCGGCGTTGAAAATATACGGCGCGTACATTTTCCGTTCACATCGGATTGCGGCGCAGCCGACCGTTACGGGCAAAAACGGTTTTTGGCCGGTCTGGGTCAACAAGGCGCAAACATGTTTGAACTTATCCTTGCAAGCTGGAACCTCGCGGTGCCATTTGGCAGTTGTTTCTTGTTGATCATAAGTCATAACCCAAAGTCCGTCTATGTGTGCCAGCGGAAGCAAACTGATTACATTATCAATATCAAACGCGTCGCGGAAAACATTTTCATCAAACAGCAGTTTGCCGTCATCGGAAAAAACCAGCGCCAATGAATCGTCACCGTATTCTTGGGTTATGGTCAGACATTCATTGTAATTGGGGAACCTGGTTTCAATACACATTTCATCCAGGTTTTCAAAGGTAACCTTGGCCCACCAGCGTTTGTTTGCCGCGCCGAATTTGCGCTTGTTGTCCTCATCCAGTCTTAATCCTGGTCCGGCATTCAGTTGGGTTGGCGATTTGTATATCGGAATGCCGTTGGCCTTTAATACATATTCCCGTTTGCTGCCGGATTTTGTTTGGTAAAGTTTCCAGCCGTTGGTCAGCTCTTCTATCAGATTGGATTCGGGGGCCTTTCCTGTATTTTGTCCGCCCGCCGGAATATATCTGTTATTCGGATTGGAATATGTCGGCTTGATCCACCCCATGATGATTCCTTTTTGTTGCCCCCTCTCTCTTTCCCTATTTAATTTATTGCCTGGATCCCCGGATATTTCCTGGACACGCGTTCCGCGTGCGGCGGAAATTCCGGGGATGACATTTAATGTTACTTTGACTATTTTAATTAGCCGCTGTAATTACTTTTTGCACGTCGTCGTTGTCTTCCAGCGCGTCGGTCAGCCTTTCCAGCTTTGCATACGCGTCGTCGTCCAGATCCATCGGCATGTTGGGAACCCAGGTCAGCTCGGCCCGTTCCGGCTCGCCCAATTTCGCCGACAGGGCCGCGTGAACGGCCATAAAGTCTTCGGGTTTGGTTTTTACAATGTAACCTTCGTCCGACGTTTCCAAATCATCCGCGCCGGCGTCCATAATCGCCAACATCATGTCGTCCGCAGACTTTGCGGCGGACAGGGGATAGAATATCAGGCCCGCGCGGGTGAACAGAAACGACACGGAATTTTCTTCGCCCATGTTTCCGCCGTTTTTGGCGAATATATTGCGGATTTCCGGAACCGTGCGGCGGGGGTTGTCGGTCAGAGCCTCTACAATCACCGGGACATTGCCCGGGCCGTATCCTTCGTATCGGACCGATACATAGTTTTCATTGCTGGCGCCTTGGGATTTATCAATCGCGCGCTTTATGTTGTCGTTGGGCATGGAAGCCTTGCGGGCGGTAGCGATCGCCAGGCGCAAACGGGCGTTGTTATCGGGATTGGGGTCGCCCAGTTTCGCCGCCATAGTGATTTCGCGCGCCAGCTTTGTAAAAACATTGGCGCGCGCCGCATCGGCCAGGCCCTTTTTATGCTTTATGGTGCTCCATTTTGAATGTCCGGACATTGGAAAAACTCCGTTTTTGTCGTTAGTCGTTGGTCGTTAGTATATATTAAAATCTGGCGGAATCAAATAATTTGATTATCTAAATTTTTGTTTTATACTAACGACCAACGACCAACGACTAACTACTAACCACTGCGAGCGGAGGCGAGCCATGATTGGCAAATTGCAAGGAATTGTTGATTACATCGGCGAAGGGTTCGTAATTATTATGACAGGGATGCCCCGTCGCGTCTCCCCCCTCATGCCCACCCCACGCGACACAACCAGTCGCGCGGGGGCCCCGGTGGGGGGGAGTGTCTCGGCGCCGCTTGCGGCGACGGACGAGGGGGGGCTTTTATCCGGTGGCGTCGGATATCGCGTGTTTTGTCCGGCAAATGTTCTTGCCGAAATGCGTGTCGGCAAATTCGTGGCCCTTTGCATTGAAACCCATGTGCGCGAGGATCACATTCATTTATACGGTTTTTCCGGTTACGCGCAACAAGATTTATTCAACCAATTAACGTCCGTTTCCGGCATAGGGCCAAAGGTTGGATTGGCCATAATCGGCGCGTTCCGGGCGGACGTCCTGGCGACCGCGATAATGACCGGCGATGCCAAGACGCTGACCGCCGCGCCGGGCGTCGGGAAAAAAGTCGCGGAAAGGCTTGTCATGGAATTGAAGGGGAAAATAGGCACTGGGCACTGGGCGCCCGGCACTGGCGACTCTATATCAACCAGTGCCCAGTTCCCAGTGCCCAGTGCCTATTCAGATCTTCTCTCTGCGCTGGAAACATTGGGATACAGGCGGGGGGATATTGTGGAACTGGCCCAGCGATTGGTCAAAGAAAATCCCGATGCGGACGTCGGCGGGCTGGTGCGATTGGCGTTAAAAAATATTTCTAAATAGGAACCACAATGACGGAATTAAACAATTACCCGCGCGGGATAGAGGTTACCGTCGGCCCGTTGCCGATAAATGACAATGGCGAGGTTATGCTGTGCAAATCATCCAAATGGCCCGATTGGGGCGTATCCGGCGGGCATGTTGAACCAGGCGAAACGTTGGAGCAGGCCGTTGTGCGCGAAGCGAAAGAAGAGTTGGGGGTGGAGGTTGAGGTGCTGGAACAGCTTTGCATGGAAGAGTGCTTTATGTCGCCGCCTGAATTCAAGCGGAACAGTCATTTCATATATTTCACATTTCTTGTAAAAATAAAGCCGAGCCAGGTTGTTAAAATTGATAACGATGAAATAATAGAATACAAATGGGCACCGTTGAAAGAAGCTTTGTCTCTGATGGGTAGGACTTATAAAAAGCCGATTGAAATATTGCTGAATCGGAAATCGTAAAATAAACAAGGAAATAAAATGACTTATGAAGAGACAGTTGAACTGTTCAGGGATAATGGATTTAACGTGCACTATATGGGCGAATTGGTAATTGATGGTTTTGAGAT
>WQUT01000063.1 GCA_009781955.1 Pseudomonadota bacterium
AAAAAGGAAAAGTAAACCGATTGCTTTCCAACCTGCCCCGCAAAACCAAGTTTTGCGGGGTTTTATTATCCCAGCATTGCGGATTTTACGCGGGCCAGCATCGGGACGGCGACCGCACGCGCCCTGGTGGCACCGGCCGCCAGAATGGCGTCGGTTTTTTCCGGCGTCGCCATCAGTTCATTGTATTTTTTTCGCGGGGCCGATAAGTAGGCGTCAATCGCCGTAAACAAAGTCTTCTTTGCATCGCCGTATCCCATGCCGCCCGATTCAAATTTTTTCCGCAAATCCGCAATGTCCGCCCGCGTCGCAAAATGCTGGTACAGTTGGAAAATTGTTGATTCATCCGGGTCCTTTGGCTCTTCGGGCAGTTTGCTGTCCGTGATAATCCGCATGACTTTCTTTTTTAATTCGGCCGAGTCATCAAATATCGGGATTTGGTTTCCGTAAGACTTGCTCATCTTGCGCCCATCCAGGCCCGGCACGATGCCGGTTTCCGCGCGAATAAACGGCTGGGGCAATTTCAAAATCGGGCCGTACACGTTATTGAAATATCCGGCAATGTCGCGCGCAAATTCCACGTGCTGTTTCTGATCCGCACCAACCGGCACCAAATCCGACCCATACAGCAAAATATCCGCCGCCATTAAAACAGGATAAGTATAAAGCCCCATGTTTATTCCGGCGTCCGCGTCCGTGCCGGACGCGACGTTTTTATCCACGGATGCCTTGTACGCATGGGCGCGGTTCATCATGCCCTTTGGCGTCACATTCATCAGCAGGACCGTTAATTCCGAAACCTCTGGCACGTCCGACTGGCGAAAGAAAACCGTGCGTTCCGTGTTCAGGCCGAGCGAGAGGAATATCGCCGCAATTTCGCGCGTATGTCGCGCGATGGCCGCGCGATCGCTGATGGCGTTCAAGGAATGCAGGTCGGCGATGAAGACAAACGACTGGCCGGCGGACGCATCGTTCGCCATATTTATGACGGGCATAATCGCGCCCACCAGGTTGCCCAAATGCGGCGTTCCGGTCGGCTTTATCCCGGTGAGTATAATTTCTTTTGACATGTCAAAACCCTTTGTGATTTTGTTTTATATTAAATTGTTATGGGGAAAAATAAAAGCGCAAAATGGATGTGGCTCAAAAGAGCCAACGGAAAGACGAAGAAGAGATAATCGTGTTTAACATTGTAGATTTATTTTAGCATTGCGGGCGGGAAAGTCAAATTTATTATATGCAAAACCACCCCGGCGCTACGCGCCACCCCTCCAAAGGAGGGGAACGCCCTATTTCAACTCTTCAGCCAAAAGGGCGATGGCGATCGCGTAAAAGTTGGAATTGTTCCATTTCTTGATGCGGTAGAAATTCGGATAGGTCAGATAGGCCGGGTAATTGCCCTCTCCATTGGAGGGGGCTGTCTGCGCTTGCGCAGACTGGGGGAGGCTATTATCTTGGAGCCCCCCCTCGGCGGCTTCGCCGCCACTCCCCCCCAAGAGGGGGGAGAATTTGTCGCAAACGATTCCCGCGGTCATATCGGCGGCGGGCAGAGGCGAGCCGTCCGGATTCGTCACCCCCAACGCCGCCCAGTCGTCCAGGGTCTTTTGCGTTTTCGCATCGCAGAGCCCAACGTCAAAATTATTCGGCACTATGACCGGGCGGATAATTTTTTGGGTTTTATCCCAGCCCAGTTTACTCAGGTAATTCCCCGCGGAAAACATTGCGTCGCTGACGTTATTGATAATATCAATCCGGCCGTCGTTGTTGCCGTCCACGCCGTATTGCAGGTATGTCGTCGGGATGAATTGAAAATGCCCCATCGCGCCGGCCCAAGACCCGCGCAAATTATCCACCGGCACGCGGTCGTTGTCCGCAATCTTCATGCTGGCGATCAGCTGGTCGCTGAAGAATTTTTCCCGCCGGCCGTCGTAAATCAGCGTCAGGAACGCGTCCGATAGTTTATGCTTTGCCTTGAAATTCCCGTAATTGCTTTCCAGTCCCCAAAACGCCAGGATAACGTTCGGCGGCACGCCGAATTTCTCGTCCGTGCGGCGGAGCAGCGTCGGGTAAGTCCGGGCCATCTCGCGCCCCGCATCGGTGCGTTTCTGGGTCACCGTGCGGCCCAGGTAATCGTCCAGTGTCAGCTTGAATTCAGACTGATTCTGGTCGCGGTGCAGGGCTTCTGGAATAAACATCGCATTCTGGATTACGGAATCAATGGTTTGGGGCGATATTTTTTCGGCGATGGCGCGGGCGCGAATGTCGTTTAGAATCCCGAACCATCTGTCCAGGTCAAAATCCCCGCGATCGGCGCGCGCCGCGCCCGCGGCGCAGAGCATAAAGCATAACGCAAAGAAAAATGAGGATGCCTTTTTCATAAAATGCAATTTACAGCATTCTTGATCAAAACGCAAGCTTGTTGCGATTTATAAGCCAATGGGCAATCTTATACGCGCCCAGAATGCCGAAAACCACGCCGCCGGCGATCGCGCCGCAATCATAGGGCGAAAACAGCACGCCGACCAGTCCCAGAATAATAAGAGCGTCAATCAAGTTGTATCCGAACATTTCAAAATCCCTATTAGGTAAGAGCCAATATTATTTGTCACCGGCCAAATTGATTTTAATCTGAACATTTTTGATCTTTTCCATCATTTCTATTACCTTAGATTTCTTGCTCTCCAAAGACTCGTATCTATCAGCAACTTTCATTTGTTTTTGTAAGTCAAACGATCCATCGGACTTTATCGGAATCGGAATCATCATATTTTCAATAACACCCTTTGTCGGCTTATTTTCCCAACCGAACCCATAAATGTTGCGAATATCTTTAAGGACGAAAGCTAAGTACCGATAGCTTATATCCGGATTATCAAGAATAAATACTCCAGCATCACCATTTACTGAAAATCTTTGCTTCTCCAAATACGAAACTGTGCCGGCATAATGTCCATTAGTGGTGATAGTTATGCATTCCGTGTCAAAATCATAAGTATCTATTCTGCCGATATAGTCTTTCCTGGTTGTGGCCGCAGACAGAACAGGATATCCGCCACTATGTTCGCGGCAGTACTTTGCAGTAAACCTGCTGTTACCTTTTATAAATTTTCCGACGGAATTCAACGCAATTTCTTTATATTTAACTCCATCATTTCCCATATCCGATCCCAACCTGGGAACGTCCTGTTTAAGAATATCCGCCAGTGAATTTCTTGCGGTGTTCAACAAATCGTAAAAATCTACCACTGATATTTCCACTACATCGTCTTCTATACCTAAATCTTTTTTTTCCTCCACGGTCCAATCTTTGTCTACAAGCCAATTGTTATTCCTTAAACGATCTATATTTTGTAGCTTGCATCTTGGGTCGGACGATAAGAACTTTTCAGGTCGTGCAGAAAACTGGCTGAATAGCACCGACATATTCACTAAGTCGTTCTTTCCTGGTTCTTCAAATCTCTTTGTATCTTTTGTCTCACCTATTTCGGAAACAAGGTATGTAAAAATTGGCAAAGTTTGCTCAGATTTATTACCTTTATCTTTTTTGGTAATTGCCAAAATATACGTACGTTTCGGCGTAGCGAAAAAAGTTCTGCTGGGCAGAGAAACAACTGCGTTCACCTCACACGTATCAAGTATTTTATTGCGCAAAGTTTTATCAGCTGAACGTGAAAGCAAACCGTCTGGAACTATTACGAATGCTTTACCTCTCGGCTTAAGTGCTCTTATGATCCATTCAACTGCCAATCCCTCTAAACCGTTGCCATTAGAAGGATATATTTTCAACAGACCACGGTCTGCTATTTCCTTTTTTATCGTTGCAATTCCACTGGTTACATAGGGTGGGTTAGTCAGTATAAAGTCATAGTAATCTTCTTTATCATCCATGCCAAAAGTGCCAAGAATATCATCTTTTATGAGATGAAACGTTTTATTGAAAACTTTTTTTGAGAACTCTTCCGTAAGGTCGCCATTATCTTTAAGTATATCGGCCAGATAAATAAGCATATTGGCCTTTGCCAATATAATTGTACGCTCATCGTCTTTTTCATCAGAGCCCTTGTCATAACCAGTTATTTCAGCGGATAACTTTATTTCTCTGTTTTTTGGTCTAAACTGATTAAATATATTTTCAAACTTATTTATGAATTCCAACGGGAATCCACCAACGCCACAGAACGGATCACACATACGAACATCGGCCTTTACAGAATCCGGATTAATCATATCCATAATCGCCAGAATTACATTTCTGGGAGTAAAATACTGGCCAAGCGCAGCAACGCTTGCAGATTGGCGTAAAAAATCCTCGTACAAACGTGTTTTAAAAGATCTGTCTATGTTCTTAAATGAACCAAATTCCCTATCGTATTTCGCAAATTCCTCTAAAATTTGTGCGAACAAGCCGGCCTGACCTACGATCGCTTTACCACTTTCGTTTACGAAAATAGTCCCGTTAAAAATAGTCGTTCCATCATCACCTTTTGGGAACATCTCATCTTTTATTTTACTACGAACATTTTTGGCATAAAAATCCAACGCCTGGCGGGTATCTTTTTTACTTAAGCTATATACATAAGCGAAATCAAGATCAAAATCTTTACGCAGAACCCCTATATCCGACAAAAATTTGAATATAAAAATTTCTACTACGTTATACAGGCATTTTTCTGGCTCTTTGTTCGTGGCTATCCAAATTTTCTGCCACACTCGGTGCGCGAGATTCTTGGGATTTAAAATTATCTCGGGCGTGATATTTCCGCCGTTGTCCAAATTATCACATTTTCTAATCAGAGTAACTATATCACCTTTTTCTTCAGGCGAAGTAGTATTGGTTACATTGACGCTATGCCTGACTGATTTTCTACCTTCCTTTATTTCTTGTCCGTCATTATCAAACCAGTAAGTATTTCCGCCGGAATTATCTGTAGCTATTATAACATGGCAATCAAGCTTTTTAGCAAGCTTATAATACCATTCTGTAATAACCGATTTGGCGGAATCTTTGGAGTGAATTTGCCCTACGGGCGGTTTAGCCTCTATTATAGCCTTAATGTTATTCTTTCCGGATAGGATCAGTCCATCCGGTTTATTGCCGGCCAATTTTCCCCAGGATCTTTTTGGCAAAATTCCCGCTTTCTCAAGTTGTCCTACATTAGTCGCCCCAATTTTAATATAATGGAAATCGTCCACTAATTGTATATCTACAAAGTGGTCAGACAATTCTTCGCTGGCTGATAAATTGTATTTATACATTGCAAAATACCTTATTCTATGGGGTCACACTTATTTTATACAACAAAAGACCGACTTGGGGCAAGGACAAATCAGAACGCATATTTCAGGCCCAGGTGCAAAGCGAACGATTGCCAGTAAGCGTATCTGAGGGATTCGGAAATATGCTCCGTATGGGCCTCTATAGTCTGCAATATCGGATACCCGTTCGCATCCAAAACATACTGGCCGTTCGCGTCCCTCAGCCACGTGGTATAGGCGGCCACAAACAAATCCCCGGATATCTTGCCCACATAATAATAATTGGTAGAGGCCTTTAACGACAGCTGGAGCCGGTTGGACATCGTGTAAATGTATTCCATTTCCGCCTGATACGAATACGAGCCGTTAGAGCCCTGGTCTATAAAGCTGGGGTTCTGCTGCCAATCCGTGCGCATGGGCCAGGTTCCTTCGGAATAATAATTGGGTATTCCTATCTGGGCGTAAAAGCGCAGCTTGTCCGAGAAGGTCATCTGCTTTTCAACCTCTAGCCCCAGGAAGAGCCCGCTCCACCGCGTGTTATAGATATGCGTGGTTCCCGGAACCACTATCGGGCCGTCGCCGCCGATTATCACGCATTCCCCGGGTCCCACGCCCCAAGGCAGGGTGCCCCAAATATACTGGTAATCGCCGGTGACCAGGACCAGGTTCCCCAGGCCGTCCGGCGTCAATTGCGGCGTATGATCGGGATTCGCGATGGCGACCTTTATATCTTCGGGCGACAGACAGACCTGGAACGTTCCATCCGGCGGGGTCACCCCTTGGGGCACGCTGTAATACTTTCCGTTCTCGTCCCCGTATATGTAATCGCCGAACTGGTTCAGCAAAGGCAGGTATATCGCTGGATTCGGGTAAATATGGTCGGACATCACCAGATCGTGGTTGAACATTTCGTATCCGATGCTGGGCGAAAGTTTCCAACCGCCCAGGTCCCAGACATGCCGCGCGCCCAGGCCGACGCGCAAATAATTCGTCTTGCCGGACTCATCGCCCATGGAAATGGTAAATATCCCGTATGTCGGATACTTGTTGTCATACGGTTTCAAGTCATAGTCCATTGACAGTCCGCCGGTCCCCAGCGTGCCGTAACGGTATTCGCCGAACGCGAACATATCAACGTTGCGCAATGAAAATTTATACTGTCCCTGGACGCCGATTTCGTTGAAAATCATATCGTTCCAGCCGAGGATTGACTGCACGCCGGTTTCAAACTGGAATTTCGCATATCTGCGCGCGTAATCCGCGGAAAGCACGAATGGCGGCTCGTCCGCCGGATTAATCGCGATTCCGGCCGGCGTCATGGTTCCCGTCACCACCGGCGCGACCGGCGCGGGCACCTGATACGAATATGTCCGCGTTGCCACGACCTGTTTCTGGCTGTTTTGTCCGACGTAAGAGCTGGATGTCGCGCCGGGTTTATACGTTGCGGTCGCCAGAGAGTCACCGCCGGTCGCGCCCTTGTAATAAATCGGAACGCCCTCTTGCGCGGGGATGGCGGCAAAAGGCATAAAAATACCCAGCAAAACAGGGAAAAATCTGATTCTCATATCCCTTCCTATTTGCAAATTATACCATAAAAAGTTCCCGCGTAAAAGGGGGAAGTTTTCGTGGTCATTGGTCGTTAGTCGTTGGTCGTTAGTCGCTGGTCGTTGGTCGTTGGTCATTGGTCGTTAGCATTGGAGGTTGTAATTTGCATTTTGATATGTATTGCATCAATTATCTGTTTACAATGAAAAATTAACCACCGACCAACGACCAGCGACTAACGACCACCGACCAGCGACCAACGACCACTTTTTTCTTGCAAATCGCAAAGATATAGGTAAAATATCGCGAGAGATAAGAAAGGATATAATTATGGCTGTTCCAAAGAAAAAAACCAGCAAATCGCGTTCCAAACAGCGCCGCGCGCATGACGCCCTGCCGACCATGGCGGCGGCGACATGCAAGAAATGCGGCGAAAAAAAGCGCCCGCACCATGTGTGCCCGGCATGCGGAAACTATGACGGAAAAGCAATAACAGTGACAAAGTGACAAAGTGACAGAGTGACAAAGTTATGACCTGGCCAATACAATAATAACTTTGCATGCCGACAAAACAAATACATTCACTCTGTCACTCTGTCACTTTGTCACTCTGTCACCAACTATGTCAGACCAATCAAAGAAAATCATCGCTATTGACGCCATGGGGGGCGATAACGCCCCCAAAGCTGTTTTTGGGGGCATGAATCAATTCTTGTTCCAGAACGGCGACGATTCCGTGTTTTTTCGGATATTCGGGGATGCGCCGCGGCTGCTCAACCTGTTGAAGAAATACCAGCGCGTCGCCAGAAATTGCGAAATAATCCATTCGCCGAACAAAATAAAAAGCACCGACAAAGTGGCGGATGTTATACGCCGCGCCACGGACACTTCTATGTATATGGCGATAAAAGACGTGCGCGAGGGCCGGTCCGCGGCAATTGTTTCCGCCGGAAACACCGGCGTTCTGATGGCGCTGTCAAAACTCGCGCTCAAAACCCTGGACGGGATTTCGCGGCCGGCGATCACGACCATGCTGCCCAGCGGCGGCGGGGATCAGCGCGTTGTCATTTTGGACCTCGGCGCGAATGTTCAGTGCGACGAGGAAAACCTGTTTGACTTTGCCCTTATGGGCGCGGTATACGCGGAATGCATCGGCGGAATGCCGCGGCCCCGCGTCGGCGTGCTGAATATCGGCGAAGAAGATCAGAAAGGCGACGAAGTGCTGCAGCGGCTGAACAAATTATTGTCGGAAAACAAGGCCGCGCTGCCTTATGACTATATCGGATTCGTAGAGGGTTCCGACATCAGCAGCGGCAAGGTTCAGGTGGTCGTCACCGACGGATTCACCGGAAACATAGTTCTGAAAACCGTGGAAGGCACGGCGCGTCTGATAAAGCGCGTTTTAATAGACACGTTCAAAAAGTCGATCGTCGCGATCGCCGTATCGTTCATGCTGGTTCACGTCTTCAAGAGGTTGAAAAACAAAATTGACCCGCGGTCTTACGCCGGCGCGGTTTTTCTGGGTCTGAACGGATTTTCCATAAAAACGCATGGGAATTCCGACGCGCTGGCATTCGCCAACGCTATCAAGTATGCGGCGGATTTGGCGAATGCGGACTTTAACGCCAAAATCAGCAGGGGCGTCGGGGATTTGGCCGATCTGCGGTCGCAGTTGAAAAAATAATTGCTTATTCTTCGCGCATGTGTATAATGGCGCGGGTTAAAATAAAACGATGAGATCCCCGGATATTTCCTGGACACGCGTTCCGCGTGGCTCTCGGAAATTCCGGGGATGACGTATAAGGAAAGGGGGCTATTTAAAATGGGAAATAGACTTATCGGATACGGATCTTACTTGCCGGAACGGACATTTACAAACGCCGATTTTGAAAAAATCATGGATACAACGGACGAGTGGATCGTTACGCGCACCGGAATGAAAGTGCGCCATTTCGCGCGCGAAGATGAAACCGTCGCCGACATGGCGGCCATTGCGGCACAGCGCGCGATTGAAAAAGCCGGCATCGCCGCGGACGACATAGACCTGATTATCGTCGCCAGCATCAGCGCGGAATTGGATTTCCCGTCCGTCGCGGTTCAGGTTCAATCGCGTTTGGGCATGACCAAGAACCAGCCGGCGTTTGACGTCCGCGCGGCCTGCACCGGATATGTTTACGCGCTGCACGCGGCGCGCGCGTTCTTTACGGCCGGCATGCACCAGCGGATTCTGGTCATCGGTTCGGAAAAGCTGACGCGCATGATTGACTGGACCGACCGCAGCACGGCCGTTTTGTTCGGCGACGGCGCCGGCGCAATGATATTTGAGCACAGCACCAGCAGTTACAGCGGAATCATAGATACCGTCGTGTTTTCCGACGGCAACGGATTCGGCATGCTGTATGGCACGCCCGACCACAAAATCACTATGAACGGGCCCGAAACATATAAAAAGGCCGTAACCCTGATGCCAGAGGCGGCGACGTATATAATGGAGCATGCCGGAATCGCCGCGGACAGCATAGATTGGATCATTCCGCACCAGGCGAATCGGCGCATCATAGAAAGCGGCGCGAACCGCCTGGGCTTTCCCATGGAAAAAATAATCATCACAGTGGACCAGCATGCGAACACATCCGGCGCGTCCGGCGTGCTGGCATTGTCCCACGGGATGGATGCCGGAATAATAAAGCACGGCCAATTGATACTGTATCCGGCGTTCGGCGGCGGACTGACCTGGGGCGCCGCATTGGTGAGGGTGTAATCGCGCGGCTTTGCCGCGCAGTGACAGAGTGACAAAGTGACAGAATGACTTTAACTTTGTCACTGTGTCACTCTGTCACTATCTATTAAAGCTATGAAACAAAAAACAAATGCTTCGTTAGGACTGGCGGTGGCGGCGGTCGCGCTGCCCCACTTGTTTTGCTGCGTCGTTCCGGCCGTATTAACCCTCTTGTCGCTGGTGGCACCCGCCAGCGGCGCGGTTGAAATAATTCCCGAATCTTGGGAACATTGGGTATTCGTATTTTCCGGCGTTATGCTGGCCGCGTCATGGATTTTTGTCCTGCGCGGATGCAAATGCGAATGCAAAGAATGCGCCACGCCCCCGCGCCACCATATCCAGAAAATAATTTTATGGGTTGCAACGGCAATCTTTGCAATCAGCCTGGTCATACATATTTTATAGTAAAAACAAATCTTTGCCGACCATCATAAAAACCTTGAAATTGGCTAAATCTTTTCTATAATGACCAAAA
>WQUT01000064.1 GCA_009781955.1 Pseudomonadota bacterium
TAAATGTCGCCATGGTGCTGGGGCTGCTGCCGACGGTCGGCGTGCCGCTGCCGCTGGTCAGCTTTGGCGGATCGTCGCTGCTGTCGCTGATGCTGGGCTTCGGACTGGTTCAGAACGCGCATATAAACAAGGACCAGCAATTATCCGCCGGAGGCGGATAACGATAATTTAAGATTTAAGATTTACGGATTTAAGATTTAATAAATCCGTAAATCTTAAATCTTAAATCTTAAATAAAAGAGAAGCTTATGAACTTGTTAATCGTTGAATCCCCTGCAAAGGCAAAGACCATTGAAAAATATCTGGGCGCGGGCTGGCAGGTTGTTGCCTCCATCGGCCATGTGCGCGACCTTGTGCCCGAAGACGGCAGCGTGGACACCGAACACGACTTTGCGATGAAATGGCAAATCATGCCGGGCAAGGAAAAGCAGATAAAAATCATCCTGGACGCGGTTAAAAAAGCGAACGCCGTATATTTGGCGAGCGACCCTGACCGAGAGGGAGAGGCGATATCCTGGCACCTGTTGGATATTTTAAACAGCCGCGGCGCGTTAAAGGGCAAACCGGTATACCGCGTCGTATTCCACGAAATCACCAAGAAAGCGGTGAACGAGGCAATAAAGGAACCGCGCGAAATTGACCAGAATCTGGTGGATGCGTATCTGGTGCGGCGCGCGCTGGACTATCTTATCGGATTCAAGTTATCGCCGGTGCTGTGGCGGAAAAACATGGGGCGCAGCGCGGGCCGCGTGCAATCGGTCGCCGTCGCATTGGTGGTGGACCGAGAGCGCGAAATAGAAGCCTTCAAGCCGGTGGAATACTGGTCGCTTGGCGCGGAATGCGTAGGGGCGAATGTTAATTCGCCCAAAACCACATTCGTCGCCAATCTGACAAAGTTCAACGGCGACAAGATTGAAAAAATGTCCATCGGTAACCAGGGACAGATGGATACCATCCTGGCCGCCTTGGGCGAGCCCATTATCCCCGCCGCGGTCATCAGCGTTGAAAAGAAAAAGACGTCGCGCAAACCCGCGCCGCCGTTCACCACATCAACGTTGCAGCAAGAGGCCGCGCGGAAATTGTACTTCTCGGCCAAGCGCACGTCATCCGCCGCGCAGAAACTTTACGAGGTCGGACTGATTACCTATATCCGCACGGACTCTACCAATCTGTCCGCGGACGCGGTTGCCGGAATCCGCGATTATATTAAAAGCGAATACGGCGACAAATTCTTGCCGTCCGCGCCAAATATTTATCTCACAAAGTCCAAGAACGCCCAAGAGGCGCACGAGGCTATACGTCCTACGGACGTGGGCACCGGGCACTGGGCGCCAGGCACTGGTGGCGATGAGGAGAAGCTTTACGATTTAATCTGGAAGCGCACCGTCGCATGCCAGATGACCAACGCGGAATTTGATAGTGTTGTTGTTGATATAGAAACTCAGTCTAATACCCCCTCCCTTGCGGAGGGGGCGGCGCGCGATTTTGCGGGCCGGGAGGCGGGTTTAAATAATCAATCAGCAATATTTCATGCAGTGGGAACCACCAGAACTTTTGATGGATTTATGAAAGTTTATATTGAGGATACGGATGATACCCCCCCCGTCGCCCATTCGGGCGACACCCCCCCAGAGGGTGGGAATGCGCTGCCGCCGTTGGCCGTCGGCGACAAGATTGATATTGTAAAGCTGCTGCCCGAACAGCATTTCACCCAGCCGCCGCCGCGGTATTCCGAAGCGTCGCTGATTAAAAAATTGGAAGAATTGGGTATCGGCCGCCCATCAACATATGCAAGCATCATGGCGACTATCGTTGATAAAGAATATGTGCGAAATGAAAAACAGCGATTTTTCCCAACGCCCGGCGGATGGATGCTGACGGCATTCCTGGCGCATTATTTTACGAACATCGTGGATGTTAATTTCACGGCGAAGACCGAAGATACCTTGGACGATGTTTCAAACGGCGAAGAAAAAAAGCTGGCCGCGCTGAACGCGTTCTGGAATGCGTTTTCGCCGTTGGTTGACACCGCGCGCGGGATTCCGAATCCCGATGTTATGACCACGGTGAACGCCGCATTGGCCAAACATCTGTTCCCCAACGACGATAACAAATGCCCCGAATGCGGCACGGGAACATTATCGCTGAAAGTATCGCGATACGGCGCGTTTCTGGCATGTTCCAATTATCCCGATTGCAAGTATACGCGTGATTTGAAATCCGAACCCGTAGGGGCGAATGTAAATTCGCCCAATAATACGGACGATAGCAGGGCGAATTCACATTCGCCCCTACAAAACGGTTCCCTAGATCTCGGCGAAAATATCAAATTCCTGGTCGGGCGGTTTGGGCCCTATGTGCAAGAGGGCGCGGGCAAAGACGCCAAACGCGCCAGCGCAAAGAAATACGACAGCAACACAATTACCCTAGAAATCGCGAAAGAATTATTGTCCGCCGACCGTGCCGCGAAAGCCGAACCGATAGAGATCGGAAAAAATCCGGCGACCGACAAGATGATTTACTTCTATCCGACCGGACGTTACGGTCCCTATCTGTCGTCAAACAAAGTGAACGTCAGCGTGAAAGAACAACCCGACCTGGCCACTGCCGCCGACCTTATCAACAACAAGAAACCAAGCGCGAAGAAGGGTTGGTCCCGTAGGGGCAAATAATTATTTGCCCCTACACAAACAAAAAAACCTAAAACGATTTTTTGTCATTCCTGCGCAGGCAGGAATGACAAAAATTACTTTGTAATTTTTGTAAAAAGAAAGTATCTGGAAAACAACGGTTACTGATATGAAAACACCAATGATATTTTTACCGGGCAAGGGAAAACTGCCGAATGATCCGGCATTCGGGCCTTTCACGGAAATCGCCGCGCATTTCAACGCCGACCTGATTCCAATCGTCGCACCGCATCCGCATCGCGGCGGATTCCGCTGGCACAATGCAAACAAGCAACCGGAGTTAGAGGCCCAGGCCGAATTTGAACAATCCATGCTACACATTACCGTGGAAACCGAAAAACTTCTGTCCAAAAACGGCCAAAGCTGGAACGATGTTATCTGGCTGGGTCATTCCCAGGGCGGCGGGATGGCGATTCATATGGCCTTGCGGCACGGCGCGAAACGCGTTATTGTTTTCAGCGCGGATATTCCGGACAATTTTCCGTTTCCGGCCCATCCGAATACCAGTTTTATCGTGGATTGGAACCAGGCCGGCAAGGATAATGTCCTGAACCCGGCGCGCCGGCAAAGCTATAAAAAACTGGAGCAAATCGGGATCGGGGTAAATTACATCTTCTGTCCCGATTGCATGCATTGGTTTCTGGCGGACACCGGAAACTCCACCGAAACCTTTGACACGAAGCTTTATTTTGAAAGCATAAAAGAAAGGTAACCCGGCCATTTTTACAGTTTGCCATTCGCAAATTCCTGTTCTATAATCCCCATATGCCTGGGATTACCGGATCCCCGGGTTGCGCCTTGATGACGCTCACCGTAAAAGTTCCGCGTCACTGCGGACGCCCCCGGGGATGACAAGTAATGATAAATAGCAATCAAAACTTTACCGATGAATTGCGCGCGCGATTGTCTATTGTGGATATCGTGTCGCGGCGCGTGCCTCTCTCCAAGAAAGGAAAAGATTTCTGGGGATGCTGTCCTTTCCACAACGAGAAAACACCGTCCTTCAAGGTCAACGAAGAAATGGGCCGGTATTACTGTTTCGGCTGCGG
>WQUT01000065.1 GCA_009781955.1 Pseudomonadota bacterium
TCTTTTCTGCCAAGTGCTGCGCCAATTGTGAGTTCTCAAACTTTGGGATCTTTGCGCGTTTTTTATATTTCCCGATTGCGAATCTTGTCAGCGGAATAACGCGATCACAGAATGGACATATATTCTCGCCATGTTCTGCTATCCATTGCCGATGTTCGGGGTCTTCCTGAAAATCCCGGATTTGATTCAAGCGACTTTCAATATCTTTAATTTCTTTATCCGGATCGGATTCTATGACTCCGGCATATTTTTTGATAGATATTGTATTTTTTGCCGGTGTTTCGTTTTCATTCATTATCTGTCCCTTTTGCTGGTTTTGCGAGAGTGGTTATTTCGTCTATGGCCCGCTGTACGCTGGCTCGGACGGGATCAAGCCCAAGGCGCATATAAACTGATGCCGCCGCACGAGATTTATCGCCAAGGGCTTTCTGTATAATTGTTTCATTTGCGCCTTGTTGCGCCTTATAACTGCCATATGTTCGGCGCAAATCATGCAGACGAAAATCCTTTATATCTGCTCGTTTCAATAATTCTCGCCATGGCAAGCGCGGATCGGAAAGGTGCAATTTCGTTTTCCGGCTGCTGGGGAACAGCCATTCGCTTTTTGCCGTCTTTTTCATTTCATGCAATAGCGCGACCGCTTGTTCCGGCAATGGCACAATTTGCGGCTCGTTATTCTTTGTGTCCGCGATATAAATAACATTATGCGTCAGATTCACATCATCCCACCGCATGGCCAGCATATTTTCGCGCCGCTGGCCGCAATAAAGCGAAAGCAGGATATAATTTCGGAAAGTCGGATTTGTTTCGGTTTCAAGTGCGGCAAAAAGTCGCGGTATTTCGTCCGGCAACAAAAAGCGGCGGCGTGAAGTTTCACGGAACATTTTAATCCCCCGCGCCGGATTGTCGGTTGATAATCCCCACGCATTCGCACGGCTATACATATGCTTTATAAGTGCCAACATACGATTGGCCGCGTAAATACTTTTCTTGCCCAGCGATTTATGCAGGTTTTCAATGTCCGCCCGGTTTATATGCAACATCTTTTTATTATGCAGGGGCGCAAGTTGAATCCTGAACAGGTTTTCATTTTTCTGGCGGGTGCGGGGCTTGTTTGATAATTCGCAATGTTTCGGAAAATACTCTTTCTTGTAAAAATCACGCAAGGTTGAATCTTGGCGGATTTTGCGCTTTTCGTCATTCGGATTTTTTCCGTCATCAACAACGCCCATGTTCTCGGTAAGGCGTTCCTTGGCCTTTTTCAGCGACATGGTGGACGCATCGCCAAGCCGGACGAACAAAACCCGGCCATTGATGTTTTTGACAAGGTAATAGGTCTTGCTTTTCTCACCAACGCGCATGGCAAGGTTTTTTGTGCTGGCATCCTGAACCCTGTATCGCTTGCCTTTTTCGGCAAATGGCAATGCGGCGATGTTCGCTTCCGTGAAATTAAATTTCTTTGACTTTTGTGCCATTTTGAATTATCCTGCATTGTATGGTTTTGGGTGTGCTGTGGCTAATTTTTATTCCTGTGGCTAACATATGGCTAACATTTTGAATAAAAAATCGCCCCCATCACATACAGCAGTATAAAGGCAAAAAGCCCGGAAGTCCAAGGGAAAAAGCAAGTTTTATCAATTTTGATAAAACCCCGGAAAGCCCTAGGCCCGGGGACTTAAAATCCTTTGGTTATTGCAACCGTGTGGGTTCAAGTCCCACCAAGACCACCACCAAAAATCGTTAATGCCCGCAATAAGCGGGCGTTTAAGATTTTTGAGCGCCGTAGCCTTGGCGAAGGATGGCCGCCGCCGTTAATTCTCTCCCCTTGATTTTCATTCTGCTTTTGTTATAGTCGGGGCATGAAGAAATGCTTACACATAATCGCTTGTTCCTGTTTATTGTTCCTGTTCTTTGGTGCGCCCGCGCGCGCGGAATTTTCCACGCCCGCGCGTTCCGCGTTTCTGGTGGATGTGCAGTCCGGAATGGCGATTGTCGCAAAAGACGCGGACGAACCCATGCCGCCGTCGTCTATGCTGAAACTGATGACCCTGGACATCGTATTCGGCGCGCTGAAATCCGGCGAATTGAAAATGGATGAAATGTTGCCGGTGTCGGCGAATGCCGATTATCAGAATCCGATTTGGAAACAGGCCAGCAAGATTTGCCTGTCGCGCGGTCAAAAAATCTCTGTGAATGACGCGGTAATGGGCTTGATCGTCCTTTCCGGCGGGGACGCGGCGGTGGTCGTGGCGGAAAAACTGGCGGGCGGCGAATCCGCGTTCGCGGCCCGGATGCAGGCGCGCGCGCGCGAAATCGGAATGACGCGGTCCACTTTCGGAAACGCGCATGGCCTGCCTGATCCGAACAATCTGATGACCAGCCGCGAATTGGCGATGCTGGCGCAACATATAATCACGGCGTTCCCCGAATACTATCCGCTGTTCGCGACAAAGAGGTTTGAATTCGGACACTATGATTCCGAATGGTGCGCGCAGTGGGGCCGGACGCATACGATAAATTACAACAAGCTGCTGTTTATAATGCCGGGCAGCGACGGCATGAAAACCGGCCACACGGACGGGGGCGGATACGGCATGGTGGCGAGTTCAAAAATCGGCGGCCGCCGTCTGATCGGCGTAATCAACGGATTGCGCGCAAAGAGCCACGACGACCTGGCGCGAGAGATGAAAAAGTTATTGGAATACGGATATGCGAACACCGCCAACCGCGTGTTTTATAATCCGGGCGATGCGGTTGTAAAAATTCCGGTATGGTATGGCCGCGCGGATACCGTAACCGCAACCGTCGCGCAAACATTCGCGGTGACATTAGCGCGGGGCTCCGTCGCGTCTCCCCCCTCTGGGGGGGGAGTGTCCGCCGAAGGCGGACGAGGGGGGGCTCCATCAAATAATATCCGCATCATCGCCCGTTACAACACCCCCGCGCTTGCGCCGATCCGCGCCGGCGATAAACTGGGCGAAATTGTCGCGGAGCAAGACGGACAGATTGTCGCGACGGCCCCGCTGATCGCCGCCGAACGCGTCGGCAAAGTCCAACTCTTTGCCCGCATGTGGCAGAATGTAAAGGTTATTTTTGGAATGAAGTAATTTGACTACCCCGGAAAGCTATGGTCGCCCGCCTACGCTTTGCTGCGGCGCGGCGCCAAGATTTTTTCTCCTTCGCAGAAGGGGGATTCAGGGCTCATGTATTACAATTTTTAGTAAAGAAGACGATATGGCATCCAGAAAAAAGAACGATTATAAATTTCCCGAACCGATGGAAAATCCGTCCTTGACGGGGCATGCGGCGGCGCAGGGCGCCTTTATGGACGCCTGGGGCAAGCGCGCGGAATATCCGATGCATCCGGTCTGGATTCTGTCCGGCGCGCGCGGCATAGGCAAGGCGACATTGGCATACCGCATCGCCAGGTTTATTTTTCGTGAATCGGAAAGCGCAATGCGCGGGGCGCAAGATGACAAGACGGGGGATTTGTTCGGAATGCAAGAAGAACCGCGCCCCGCGCCCCGCGCCCCGCGTCCCACGCTTGCCATGGACGCTGACGATCACGTGTTTCAAAAAATGATCCAGGGCGGATTCGGCGACCTGTTCATCATAGACATGGCGCATAACCTGGACAAGGATTTTCGCCCGAAAACCGATGGAAAATTTATCAGCGTCCACACGATACGCAATATGATAGAGAAATTGCAACTGTCCAGTATGGAGGGCGGATGGCGCGTGGTGATAATAGATTCCGTTGATGAATTGTCGCGGGACGCGCCGAACGCATTGCTGAAAATATTGGAAGAACCGCCGGCGAACACCTTGTTTCTTTTGGTCGCGCATTCCCTGAACGCCGTGCTGCCGACAATACGCAGCCGCGCGCGGGTTGAAAAACTACACCCGCTGTCCATATCCGAACTGCGCGAATTGTGCGTGCGATTCATGCCGGATGCAGAAATCAGCCCCGCGCTGCTACGTCTTGCCAACGGTTCTTTCGGGCGCATTGCCAATTTGAAGCGCGGCGGGGGCGACGAGCTTTATGAAAAACTATTGGAACTATGCGCGAATCCGCGCGCCAGTTCCGCAGACATTCTGGCGTTGTCTGCGCAAATTGCGGCGTCGCCGGAAATTTACGGAATTATTCCCGACGCGATTTCGCATTTCGGATTGGCGGACTTGTATCCGGTCGCGACCGCGGCGATCGCGGATATCGGCCGCATATACCTGGAACCCGAAATCGCGATTTTCAAAGTGATTATGGAAATAAGGAAAAGGGTGGTTTCCGCCTAGCGGCCGTTCAGAAAGAATTCATGATTCTTTTCATCAACGGCGCGTTTCAACTTTGTCGCAAAATCCCAAATACTGGAATAGTTAACAATAGATGTTTGATGCGGATCGCGATCGGGATGGTTCTGACGACCAATTGAAATCGGCTGGACAATAGATTTGGTACGAACGCAGTCCGTATCCAGTTCCGGAGTTTTTAAAAAACGATCCATAATTCCTTCAGAATTAAAATAGTCGGCGCCTCCGCCATAGCTGGCCGTGTTATATAAATTCCGCTCGTCATCGTCAATAAGATACAAAATGTGGTTACCCTGTTTGAAATGAATTTCAAGAATATTGTCGTCATTATTTAAAACATGATAGGGTTTATCCAAATCTTTGTGCCCTATATAACAAATATCATTTTTAATTGTTGAAGGCAGCAATCCGCATTTTTTTATCGCCAGCTCAGCAAAGCCAAGTTCGGATCTGGCCGCATCAAAAAAAGGTTGTTTTGATTGGCCTGGTTTTTGCAAACAGAAATCCGACTTGTCTGCAAAAGCATTGTTAAACCGATCATTGAATTTTTTATATAACGTTTGTTCAATTTTCTTGGAAAGCCCATAGTTAGAACATATTTTTACTTTGGAATTAGGCAGGTTCAATAAAATATTCATCCCTTCTATCGCACCGGTAAGAAAGTCCGACTCTTCAATGTATGCATTGATCAGGTTCAATAAGTCCGGATTAAAGTTTCTATTAATTTTATAATCATAAAACATCCGCGCCGTCCGGCGCAGGCCGAATGTTTTCAACGCTGGAAGTAAAAGCGTTTTCAGCCCCGGCTCAGGCAACATCACACCGGTAACATCAACAACGGATAAAATATCATAATGGTCCACGTTTTTATACAGGTCTATAATGTGGCCTTCCCTTATATCGGGGTATTTGGGGTCTATTATTTGGTCCATAACAGGAATCTCCTTATTACCGTTGAAACAATAGCACATATACCACCATTTGTCAACAACAAATTAGGGTGCTTGAATCTAGGCGTTCATGGCGGTATAATCAGTAAGATATGTTAATAGATACTCATTGCCATTTGATTGATGATTATATCGCGCCTGGCGAAGCCCCGGCGGTCGCTTGCGGCATACGGGCGGGGATTATCCAACGCGCGCGTAATGCGGGCGTCGGCGCGATTGTCGTGCCATGCGCCGATCCGGGCGATCCGCCCCGGGTTCTGGCGCTGTGCGAACAATACGATAACTTGTTCGCCACAGTCGGAATTCATCCGGAATTCGCAGGAAATCTGTCCCCCCACCAAAATACTCCGCATTTTGACTCCCCCCAAGGGGGGAGTAATTTAGTGCTTGCTTGTTCAGAATCAAATGAGTGCCTAACTACTCCCCCCTTGGGGGGAGTCGGCGCCGGGATTGCGCCGGTGGGGGGACAGATAGTTTTGAATTATGAAAAATACCTTTCCCATCCGCGTGTTGTCGGCATCGGCGAAATAGGTTTGGATTATCATTACGACAGCGCGTTTGCGTCCAATGTCGCGAATGCGGGGCGGGAACCGCCGTCCCGCGCCGCCCAGATAGAGCTATTCCGCGCTCAGCTGGAAATCGCATGCAATGCCGGATTGCCGGTCGCCATTCATACGCGCGATGCGGAAAGTGATACTTTTGAAATATTAAAAAATTTTTCAATATCGGCTCCGTCGCGTCTCCCCCCTCTTGGGGGGGAGTGCCCGCGTAGCGGGCGAGGGGGGGCTTCTTCCAAATCAAACAATATTTTTAAAAAAGATATTTCAAATAAAGATGGTTCAAACGAAGTAGCCCCCCCTCGGCTCGCTATGCTCGCCACTCCCCCCCACCGGGGCCCCCGCGCGACTGGTTGTGTCGCGTGGGGTGGGCATGAGGGGGGAGACGTGACGGAGCCAAGAGCGATCATTCCCGGCGTGATGCATTGTTACTCTTCATCTTGGAATCTTGCGAAGAAAATGCTGGATCGCGGATTTTACTTTTCCGCATCGGGAATTATCACGTTCAAAAACGCGGAAGAGCTGCGCGAAATTTTCCGCCGTCTGCCCATTGATCGCATTGTCATTGAGACCGACGCGCCGTTTCTGGCACCGGTGCCATATCGCGGCAAGCCGGCCGAGCCGTTTATGATTGCGGAAACGGCGCGGGTTTTGGCGGATATTCGCGACATTCCGCTGGCGGAACTGGAACAGATTTTAATGGAAAATACCAAACGGCTGTATCCGAAATTGGTGGTTGGTGACTCGTGCTGGTGACTGGTGACTCGTGCTGGTGACTGGTGACTCGTGCTGGTGGCTCGTGCTGGTGGCTGGTGCTGGTGGCTCGTGCTGGTGGCTGGTGCTGGTGATTGGTGACAAGTATCTGTATATAATCGGCAATTGTTCCTATTTCCCAATTACCAATTACCAATTACCAATCACCAATCACCATCCACCAGCACCAGCCACCAACCACCAGCACGAGTCACCAGTCACCATTTTTCCCTTTACTAAATTTCACAAAATCGGTAAAATTACGGATATGGGAAAGTCCCCTCTGATTTTGTCGGTTTTTCTGGCCGCGCCTGTTGCGCTGCACGCCGCCCAGGCGCCCAATCCGCGCGGAATGGCCGCGCCCCAGCGTCAGACCGGCCCGGTATATCAGGCGGCAACCGCGCCGGCGTCGCCCGCCGCAACCACGCCCGCAGCCACGACAACCCCAACAACTTCCGCGGTTTCCGCGGCCGCGACGGCCCCGCGGGCTGATGCCCAGTCGCGGCGCGCTGTCGCCCGCCCGGTGCCGGTTTCGGTTTCCCCGCGCGTCGCCGTGTCTTCTTTGCCCGGCCTGGCCGCGCCGGGCGCGGTGATGGCCCGCGCCGCCAGAAATGCCACGACGGCCATCCCGGGCGGCGTGATCACGGCGCGTTCCGCCACGCCCGCGGCGACCACCGCGCGCGCGACCGCGATATTCAACGACATGTCAAAAATGGGCACCGGTTACGCCCAATGTTACGAGGCGTATAACACCTGTATGGATCAGTTTTGCGCCGGCGCGAACAATATCTTTCGCCGGTGCTTTTGCTCTGACAAGTTCAAGCAGTTCAGG
Organism: Pseudomonadota bacterium; assembly: GCA_009781955.1. Classification (GTDB taxonomy): domain Bacteria; phylum Pseudomonadota; class Alphaproteobacteria; order Rs-D84; family Rs-D84; genus WQUT01. The sequence goes on from WQUT01000065.1 coordinate 7,401, forward strand.
AATACGGAATCCGCGATAGACCAGGCGAAATCCCTGTTGGTGGAATTCAACGACAACAACCTGAACGCCGTGGACAAGACGCCGGAGGAGGTCAAGGCCATGTATTCGGCAACGGCGGGCGAGAAAGCGCTGAAAAGGGACACTTCGGCCGCCAGCAAAATGCTGGCGCAGATAGAAGATTTGCTGTCGGGCAAGACGACGACCGTATATTCCGGCCAGACGGTTGATTTGTCATCCGTAAACTTTCTGGACATCAGCGATATATGGGCCAGCCCGGACGACTGGCTTTCCACGGGCGGGCGCAACATGTCGCAGCTAGAAGGGTTAGAGCTGTATAACGAGGCCGGCCGCCAGTGCCAGAACACCATCGCCGCGTCGTGCCCGGACCAGGCGACGCTGAACATGGTGCGCAGCGCGTATAGCATCCTGATCGCCCAAGACTGCAACACGTATGAGCGCAAGGTCGCGACCACCAAGGAAACCATCGCCCAAACGGTCCGCCAGGCGTATAATATTTTGCGCCAGGCGCGGTTGGACGAATACCGCGCGCATAATTCCCCGGACGTGAACACATGCCTGGCCAAGGTCCGGGATTTGATATTGTCCGACAATGTCTGCGGCCCGGGGTATAAAAGATGCTTGGATCCGACCGGAATGTATATCAACGCCACGACGGGCATGCCCATATATTCCCCGCGGCTGTTCAATCTGGCCAATTCCATAAAGCTCAGCGATACGGGCGATCCGGTTTCCAACAACCCCATGTTTTCGCGCAACCTGGATACAAAGCGCAAATTCGCCCAAACCGCGCTGGACACCTGCCAGAATATCGCCGACACGGTCTGGAACGAATTTAAAAAGGCCGCGATAATAGAAATCGCCCAGGCCCAGAATGACGCGATAGAATCCGTCAAAAATACATGCGTGTCCACGATGAAGGAATGCTATGACACCCAGAACAATGCGCTGGCCGGCTTTGACACCACTACCGCCCAGGCGTCGGGCGCCTTGGCGGCCCAGACCACGCGATACATGTGCGCGGACAAGGTTTTGGCCTGCGCCGCGCTATTCTGCGGCAATGCGAACTATAACGCGCTCAGCACGGATGCCGGCGTCTGTCCCCCGTGCAACCTGTCGGGCAGCCAGATTACGAACGCGGATCAATGCGGGTTGCAGTCTCTGCTGACCTTTGTCGGCTCGGTCAGCGATATGCAGGCGGCCGAAGGATGCAAGGCTGCGCTGCAAAATTATGCGGTTCAGATTTGCACCCCGCCCGGCACCAGCAGTTACGGCTATCCCTATGGATGCAGAATACAGAACGAGGAAACGACGCGCCAACAGCTGCAAACATACGCCAGATCTCATTGCCAGATTTTGAATTCCGCCACTGGGACCGATCCATCCAGCGAATGGTGTCCGAATTGCGTGGCCGGCACCAACACCGCCATAGAAAGTTTGCTGGCCGAAATACGCGAAGGCATATCGTCCAATCTGCAATCCTTGTGCAATAAATACGGCGGAATGTGGGCGACTGACAAAGATGCGGTGATTGCGATGGGCGAAGACAGCGTGACGTTGGAACCTTCGTTCCTTTCATCCGTTTACGGCGGCATTGACAATCTGCGGCGGGCGACGATGGTCGGCACGGGGTCATCCGCGACGCGCGGGTTTGAATTGACCACCGATGCAAGCGGAAAATCGGTTATAAAAACTTCCACGCTCAGTTATATCGGAACCGGCATGTGCCTGCTCAGCTCGGCTGCGGTATCCTGTCGCCAACAGGACAAGGATACCGGCGGAATGGGATATGTCACGTTCAATCCGATAACCGGCGAATGCGACTTTGACGACGGCTGGTATCGCATCCGGTGCGAAGGGTTCCTCGGCGGCACCTGGAACAGCAGCAGCCAGACATGTTTATACAGGGAATAGCGGAATGAAAAAACTGTTTGCATTTTTATGCTTGTTTATTGCGGCGGCCGGTTTTACCAGCGGGTCACGGGCCGGTTTTACCAGCGGTGGACAGGATGTCGCTTCTACCCTTAAATTAGTATCCCAAGCACTCACTTCTGCAACCTGTGCGAATACCGGGCCGATCATTGCCGAGACCGTAATTTCTTCCGGAACCAAAGACGGGTGCGTTGTTGATAATTGTTCCGGATATAAATTAACTTGCGACAACGGCTTCTTTTTTAACAGTTATACCGATAATTGCTCAAAAATAGGAGAAGGCAATATAATCGCAAACAGATACGGATATATTACAAAATGCGGCAAATGGGGAACCTGGGGCGACAGCGCCTGGGGGTGGGGCGGCGCGGGAAAAGATACTCCGAACATGTGTGCGGATTTCAAAACCAAGTCGGCTTTGCCGGCGAATGCAGAGGGTTTTACATCAAAAGAATCAGGCATTCCGTGTTGGAAATGGCAATGCAAGAGCACGCATGTCTTGCTGGAAGAAAACACCACCTGCATTACGCCTGCTGAATGTGCGGGCAAGGGGTATGCGGTTAGCCCGGACGGCGAAAAATGCGTGGCGGGCGGCTGCCCTGGCAAATTGATAAAAAACAGCGACAAAAGCTGCGTCACCGCGGATCAATGCAAGGCAGCAACCGGATGCAGCGTCAGCGCGGATAACAAATATTGCAACTGCGACACCGACAAGCTGCAGCCGGAGAAGGTCGGTGGCTGTCCGTCGGGCCGTTGCCGCCAGGCGACCGATACGGGCGATATTTGCTCGGGCAGCATCCAGGATACCACCCCGGGCGGCCAATTCGTCGATAGCGATGGAAAGTGTCAAAAGTGTCCGACTAATTATTTCCCGACATATAATGCCGACGGCAATTTATGGAAATGCTCGCCAGGCCTGATCGCATATGCGGTGGAAATGCGCGCATGCTGGGATTGCGCGATGGCCGTGGGATTCAAGCAGTGCGTGAAATCCAAAGGCGCGGACAGGTCCCAGTGCGCCATCACGGCGGGCAATGACAATAATAATCCGCGGAAATAATCTGCGGATAATCACTTGCGGGGCGGGGGAACCTGTCCGGCCGTGGCAAAATAATCGGTTATCTTTCCCAAAAACACAGGTTCTTTTTCATCCGAAATTCCGATCAGCGCGACGTCCGCGATGGTGCGTTCTGGAATGCGCGGTCCGGCAATGCGTGTCGGTATATCATGCTCGTCGCGGCCCAGATTGTTTTTTTCCATCAATACCCGCGCTTTTGTCCCAATTCGGGATTGCATGAATTCCAGCATGTTCGCGCGCGCAAGTTCGGCCGCCATGTTCACGCGCCGCTTTGATTCCGCGCGCGGCACTTGATCGGGCATGGTCGCCGCAATTGTGCCCGGCCGCGGGGAAAAAGGAAACGCGTGCAGGCGTATGGGCTTCAGCGCGCGTATCAGCGCGCAGGTTTCATCAAACAGCTCTTGCGTCTCGCCCGGAAACCCGCAAATCAGATCCCATGAAAAGCTGGCCGTGGATTTTTCCATCAGCTCCCGCACCTTTTGCGCGTTATGCCTGCGGCCCATGCGGGCAAGAATCGCGTCGCTGCCCGACTGCATGGACAGATGCATATGCGGCAGCATTCGCGGGTGTTCGCGCATTATTTCAATCAGCGGCGCCAAATCGGTCCCGGGGTCCAGGCTGGACAGCCGCAATCGCCGCATCCCCGGCACATCAGAGAGTAGGGCGCGGCAGAGGTCTTGTAGGGGCAAATAATTATTTGCCCCTACGGGTTTATATCCCGCGATATCCACGCCCGTCAGGACGATTTCCGGGTATCCGTTCGCGACTAGCGCGCGAACCTGGGCCAGTATTTGTTCATAAGGGAAAGAGACATTTCGTCCGCGCAAAATCCGCGTGATGCAGTATGTGCATGCGTGCCCGCACCCGTTCTGGATTTGAACAAAGCCTTTGGAAAGAGTTTGGAACTTATTGATGATTACGTAATCATCCTGTCCCCCCACCGGCCCGCAACCCCGCGCGCCGACTCCCCCCAAGGGGGGAGTAGTTGATTCTTCGGAAACTTTGCGTAACTGGAAACGGTCTGAACTACTCCCCCCTTGGGGGGAGTCGCAGAGCGCAAGCGTTGTATCCGCGCCGCGCGATGCGGTGGGGGGACAAAGGTATGCGGCCGCGTTCATCTTATCCTTGTTGACAATAACGCGCGTAACGCCCGCGATTGCCGCAAAGTCATCTGGCGCGCGGGTTGCGGCGCATCCGGTGACGAATACCGCCGCGCCCGAATTTTCGCGGATAATGCGGCGGATGGCTTGCTTGGACTGACGCTCGGCCTCTGCCGTCACGCCGCAGGTATTTACAATCACCGCGCGCGGCGCGCCCGCATCCGCCAGCATGGCGCGAATTTTTTCCGCCTCTACGGTGTTCAGCCGGCACCCGAGAGCTAAAAATTTAATGTTGGATTTCATTGGTTGTTCGTGCTGGTGGCTCGTGCTGGTGGCTCGCATTAACACAAATCACGAGCACGAGCCCCGGGCACTATTTTATTTTCTTCTTGATTTTTCATGTTTTGCAGTGCATTATAACGGGGCTAAAAATTATTGCAACAAAAAGCTAGGGCGCGCACTTCGCGCGCGCCGCAAGAATCAAGAGGTTTCCAATGTCCCGCACCACTATAACCGACAATCTGCCCCATGTCAGCAGCAAGTATGAGCTGGGCATGCTGGCATCGCAACGCGTCCGCGACCTGAACGGCGGAACCCCGCCGATCGTGCCGGCCGGAACGGACAAGCCGACGGTGACCGCGCTGCGCGAAATGGCGTCCGGCGAATTGGACATCGGCCAATTGCGCCATGAATTCGTCCAGTCCTATAAAGACACGCCGATTGTGGCAGAAACCGAGAATATAGAGTCCAAGTCCGAAGACCCGTTATTGCGAGAGATTGACGCGGAACTGGAAAGCGCGATTGTCGCGACCGAAGAAATGACACCCGCAGAATTGGATGCCGAGCTGGACGATTCCACCGTGGATTCCGGCGAAGAGTAACTTCCCCTCCCCAGGAGGGAAATTTTTCGGAGACGTCGCATAGCTGGTCTAGTGCGCTTGCTTGGAAAGCAAGTATACTCGCAAGGGTATCAAGGGTTCGAATCCCTTCGTCTCCGCCATTTATTCCCCTCCTTTGGAGGGGTGCCGCCGAAAGGCGGCAGGGAGGGTTTAGTATGATATGTCCCAGTCATTCTTTACAGCCCCGCCATTTATTCCCCTCCTTTGGAGGGGTGCCGCCGAAAGGCGGCGGGGAGGGTTTAGTATGATATGCCCCAGTCATTTTTTATAACCCCGCCATATATTCCCCTCCTTTGGAGGGGTGCCACCGAAAGGCGGCAGGGAGGGTTTAGTATTGAAGGCCTCGTCATTTTTTATAACCCCGCCATATATTCCCCTCCTTTGGAGGGGTGCCGCCGAAAGGCGGCAGGGAGGGTTTAGTATTGAAGGCCTCGTCATTTTTTATAACCCCGCCAGATAAATAGAAATTCGTGGAGTTTTATGTGAAATCCGTAAATAATAGTTATTCAGAAAATAAAAAAGCTTCTTTGCTTTGGACCCCGATTGATTTTGCAGTATCTTTTTTTATGCCCGCGACCGGCTGGTTTAATCCAAAAGGCGCTTTTACAAAAATACAGAACGATGGCGCGACTATTACGTATTTCAACACCTCGCCCTTTTATGAATATAAGAAAATGAACAATGTAAGACCGTGGGCAACCCTATCCGGATTTGTGTTGGGGTATCTTTTTTTCGCAATGCCTGGCATGCTGTTCCAATACATAAGGGAAAAAGCGCAACGGTAGCTGAATATGATTTTGTAGAATACCCTTTAGCCATAAAAAACCCGCCGGCGGCGGGGATTTGATTCTATTTTTCGGCGTCTGCCGCGACCTGCATTTTAACAATTGTATCCGGCTTGTCCACTGTTCCGTTATTTTCCGATGTTCCGGCCTTTATCTTATCCACAAACTCCATTCCGGATGTCACTTTGCCGAAAGCGGTATAGTTGCCGTCCAGAAATTGTGAATTGGCCAGGACGATGAAAAACTGGCTGTCCGCGCTGTTTATATCGTTCGCGCGTGCCATTGACACAACCCCGCGCACATGCGGCGTCGCGTTGAATTCAGCCGCCAGTTTCTGGCCCGATCCGCCCATCCCGGTGCCCAGCGGATCGCCGGTCTGGGCCATAAATCCCGGAATAACGCGGTGGAACTTGATGCCATTGTAAAAACCCTGGCGCGTTAATTCTTTGATCCGCGCGACGGTTTTCGGCGCGACGGCCGGGTCCAATTCAATCACAACGCGCCCGTCTTTCAAGTCCAGATACAGAGTATTTTCTTTATCCATAGCATTCGCCCCCGTTACTGTTAAAAAAATCGCCGTTGCCGCCATCAGAATTTTTTTCATCCCCGTCTCCTTTTACTTATTAAAAGTTCTTGTCTTGTTTTTCGCGCCCAGCATGTCAAATTTCGGGCCGCCGCGTCCCGCCCCGGGGCGCGCGCCGAATGGTTTGCGCGGGCCGTCTCCGAACGACTTTCTGGGGCCGGATCCGAAGTCGGGTCGTCCGCCGCCGCGTCCCGCCGGTCTGTCCGGGCGCGCCGGGCGGTCGCCGCGCGGCGGCCGTTCTTCTTTTTGCCGCGCGAATTTCATCGCGTTATCAACCGCTTTGCGAACCATCGCGCCGATTGGAACCTCTATGCCCAGTTCCTGTTCGTGCGTTTTCTGCCATTCGGTCAGGAAAGCGTATTGTTCCGGGGACAATTCCACGGAAACTGTTTTTGTTTTGGGTGTTTCTTTTTCTGGGGTTTCCATAATGTAAATGCCTCCACGACATTGTTTCGTTATGGGCACAGTTTACACGTTTTAAAAAATATAGCAAGACATTCAATCATTTGAACTTAAAAAACCCGCCGAGGCGGGTTTCTTTTAATTTGTTCTTAAATCGCGGAATCTGTTCGGATGAACATAATTGGTCGGCAGGAAGCCCAGCAGCAGGAACATGACCAGATCCACGACCGGCACAAAGGAAAGCAGCACCAGCCATCCGGACATTCCGATGTCGTGATACCGCCGCGCCCATTGCGACAATGTCGGAATCAGCAGTATCAGCATGGGCAGACCGGTGTACATGTTAAAGTTGAACACCGCCGCCAGCAGCGCGCACAGCAGCATGTTCGCCAATATAGTCCACCAGAATTCCGATCGCACCGCAACGCCGGTGAACCGAAAATACTTGGTCCAGAAGTTTGCATAGGCTTCGCCGAACGACAGAATTGTTCCGCCGTGTTCGGGCGCGTGAGTTGGATGTTTTTCTCTTGGCATGGGTAAATCCTTTTTGTTGGTTGATTTCTCTATCATGCATTTTACATCAAAGCGCGATTGTTTTATATAAGAAAAAATGCCGCGCAATTTGCGCGGCATTCACTGTTTTCCATACTGTAAAACCGTCGTTTATGACTACCCCGGAAAGCCAAGGTCGCCCGCAACCTCGCGCGCTCCCAGCTTTCCTCCCCTTCTAAGAAGGGGAATTCGCACTCATTCGCTTAAAATTTGAACACGCGAAGTTGCCCTTCTTAGAAGGGCCGGAATGCTTGCCAGCTTGCTGGCTTAGCATTCCGGGGTAGTCCTTTTATTTTTTATTTCCGCTGTTTCCGTTTTTAATGCTGCCGTAATGATTGCCGTTGTTTCCGTTGGTATTGCCCTTGCCGTTGTTGTTCGGCGCGCCAGAAGATTGGTTTTGCCTTGCGGGCTGGCTGACCGGTTGGGACGGGGCATCCGCTGCCGCGGGCGCTGGGATCGGGCCGGCCGCGCGGGTCATGCCGCCCCGCTGGCCGCGGTCGGCCGCGGGATAACGGTTCCCGGCGGTTGTGGAATTGTCGCCGCCGCGCGGCTGCTCGCGACCGGGGGTGTTGCCCGCGGGATGTGCTTTGCCACGATTGGCGTATTGGTTCCCCGAAGACCTTGCGACCGGCTTGGAAGCAACCTTGCCGCCAGTCGCGGTGTTATTGTTGTTGGTATTCGTATTATTATTTACGTTGGTATTGTTGTTTACGATCGTGATTTGCTGACTGGAACTGGACGACGAAGACGCCGCGGACGACGAAGATGCGGACGGCGCGGACACAACGATGGGCCGGCGATCTACGACGACTGGCGCGGGAGAATAATAATCCGGCTCTGTTTCAACATAGCACGCGGTCAGCATTACCGCCGCGGACATCATCAAGATAATATTTTTGTTCATGCGGACATCCTTTTGGTTTGTTTTCCTGTATGCTAATAACAATGTTTTGAAATGTAAAGCAATAATATAAAAGTGGTTGGCGGCTGGTATAAAAATTCTTGTTCCCAGTCACCAGCACCAGCCACCAGCCATCAAAAATGCGGCTTTCGCCGCATTTTTTATTTCTTCCCTGCCGGTTTTGCCGCCGGCTTTGCGGCCGGTGCGGCCGCCTTGGGCGCGGCGCCTGGCGCGGGTTTGGACACCGCGGCCTTGACCGGCGCGGCGGCGGGCGCCGCATCTGTCGCGGCGGCCTTTTTCGCATCCGCTTCTTCGGCCATCTTGCCGGTTATCGCTACGAACGCCAATTGTGACTGGTGCAATCCCAATTCCACGCCCGCGGGCAGTTTCAGGTCGGATCCGTGCACCACGTCGCCGATGCCCAGGTCGGCCAGGTCAATGGTTATCGCGTCCGGAATATCGTTTACTTTTGCAACAATGGCGACCTTGCGCACCGCAAAGTTCAACGCGCCGCCCATTTTGATACCCTTGCTGGTTTCCACGTTTATAACGCCGACCGGAATGCTGACCGAAACCGGCTTTGCAACGTCTATGCGCTTAAAGTCCGCGTGCAGCGGGGTGTCGGAAACCGGATGATACTGGATATCAATCAGCATCGCGTTCTCTTTGCCGTTTGGCGTAGAGATTTCAAATAATTTGGTCCGCAAACCGGGGGTTTTGATTAATTCGCCCCAGGCGTGCGCGTCCAGCTCTATGGCCGCGGGCGCCTTGTTTTCGCCGTAAATGACGGCGGGCAGTTTTTTGTTTTTGCGAACTGCGCGGCTGGCCCCCTTGCCAGATTTAGCGCGAATTTCTGCGTTTAATTGTATTGCCATGACGGTATCCTTTTTGTAATTCCCCTCCTAAGGAGGGGGGTCAATTTTGTGGAGCTTTTTTTGCGAGCAAAATTGACGGGGAGGGTTTACGGAATACAGGGTATTCTGGAAACCCTCTCCGCCTCGCATTCGCTCGGCACCCCTCCGGGGGAGGGGAATAGCGGCCCTCCAAGGGTGGCCGCGCAGGGGGCATTATTGACCAGGTTTCGCAAAAAATCAAGAAAAATTTGAAATTTTATCTGCGCTTAGATTTTGAACGAGAGTGTCCGACGTATGTCAAATAGATGTTTTTTCCTGGACATGCTTTGATACATTCGCCGCAACTGGTGCATAAGTTTGAATCTACATACATGTAAAGATTTTGCAAAGCGTATTTTATCGCTTTTTTCGTGCCACATGCTTGCTGACATTCATTATTACACTTTTCGTTTTCGCAATCTCCCCTGGATATTTCAGCCCCGAAATCTTCTTGTCTAATTTCTATGCCATTTTTAAGCTTAAAGATATAATCTACGTATGCTTTCAGCGAGTCAAACGGGTAAAAGGGCTCTTCATGAATTAAATGCTCGGGAATTTGAATTCCGAAAATTTGTTCGGTTCGGCTTACGAAATAGTCCGTGATGTCTGTATTTTCAAATGCATTAAATTCAAAACCGCGTGCTTCTTTATAATTGAGTTTTTTATACGCCGATTTTGGCCAAGGCTCGCTAGTAAGCATTAATTTTTCAGAAGGAATGTCCGGCATGAATCCAAACGTCCGAAAAAAATCTCTATTAAAATCAGGGGCCGTCCAAACATGAACACCTATAACATGGGGCCCCAATGCATTTCCTTGATAGTCCTCGTATGCTTTATTAAGTGCTCTTATGCATTTTCTCTTGATTTGGGTACGAGATATTGCCATAGCAGTTCGCCTTATTCTTCGCTCTCTCAATCTCCAATTTTGAAGGTAATATAAACAAAAAATTTTGAATTTCATTAAAAAAAGCTAAGCCGGCAAAAAAATCAATAAAAAACTTGATTTTCGCAAAATTTACGTATAAAATCGGCGGGTCCGCCTTCGCTGATGCTACGGCGCGACAAGGCTGGATAATCCACCCTACGCCAAGGCTTCGGGTGGCAAGCAGAACTGAATAATTTATGGCGTCCTGTGGTCGCCGGAAAAGATAAGGATTCTGTCAAACGTCTGGTAATTCCCCTCCTTCGGAGGGGTGCCGAGCAAAGCGAGGCGGGGAGGGTTTTCAGAATATATAAATACTCTGTGAACCCTCCCCGTCTTGCCGCCTTCGGCGTCAATCCACCCCTCCGAAGGAGGGGAATAAATAACCATAGGAAATAAAAATGGCAAGAGACGGCGCAAAGCGCAGCACGCGCAAACTTAAAATCGGACGGCGTTTGGGTATGAACCTGTGGGGCCAGGCAAAATCCCCGTTCAACAAACGCAAATACAAACCAGGCCAGCACGGGCCCACCAGCCGCGGCGGATCGCAATCCGACTATGGCAAGCAGATGAAGGCCAAACAGACGCTGAAAGGGTATTACGGCAATATTGGCGAAAAGAAATTCCACAAATATTATGATGAGGCGGTGAATATGCGCAGCGACACGCCGCAGAGCCTTATCGGCCTGTTGGAATCGCGCCTGGACGCGGTGGTGTATCGCGCGAAACTGGCCCCCACGGTGTTTTCCGCGCGCCAGCTGGTCAGCCACGGCCACGTTTACGTCAACGGCAAACGCGTTAAAATCGCATCGTATTCGGTAAAGCCGAACGATGAAATCACCATATCCGACAAGGCGAAACAGATGCCGCTGGTGGTTCTGGCACTGGAATCGCCGGAACGCGATTTCCCGGATTATATCAAAGTGAACTCCGCGAATTTCACCGCGACGTTCATCCGCGTGCCGGCATTGGAAGACGTCCCGTATCCGGTCCAGATGCAACCCGACCTGGTCGTTGAATATTATAGTCGTTAGTCGTTGGTCGTTAGTAGTTAGTCATTAAAAAATGCGCCATTAATTGGCGCATTTTTTGTAACGAATGGTTGATGTGGTGTGTTCCCCTCCTATGGAGGGGCGGTGCCTTGTATCGGCACCGGGGGTGGTTAGATTCATTATTTACAAAACCACCCCAGATTTTCTAAGCGCGCAATACCGGCACCGCTAAGAAAATCTACCCCTCCACAGGAGGGGAACATATGCGGTGCAATCATTTTTTCAGAATTCTCGCTTTGTCTTTTTCCCATTCGCGTTTTTTGATTGTCTCGCGCTTGTCCACTTTGTTTTTGCCAAATCCGATGCCCAGCAGGACTTTCAGTTTTCCGCGCGAATTGAAATAGAGCTTCAGCGGCACGACGGTTGCGCCTTTTTCCGACAATTTTCCAACGATGCGGTTGATTTGGCTGCGATGCATCAGCAACTGCCGATAACGCCGCTCGTCAAAGCGGGTAATCTTTGCGGCGGTGGGCAAGGGCTGGATAACGACGTTGGACAGCATCAGGTTTCCGCCGCGATTCTGCACAAATCCGTCCGTGATGTTCACCAGTCCGTACCGCGCGGATTTCACCTCTGCCCCGGTCAAGCTGACGCCCGCCTCTATCGTATCTTCAATAGAGTAATTGAACCGCGCTTTGCGGTTTTCAGCAATCTGCCCTGATTTAATCAACTGTCTTGTCATGTAAAAAATTATAACTTAAAAAAATTGTAGGGGCAAATAATTATTTGCCCCTACCGTATTACCCTAAATCCAAAACATCTAAAACCTGTGGGAATTCTGTATATCCGAATTCCGCGTTCAGATGTCCGCCGTTCGGAATAATGGTCAGCGGTACGCCAATATGTTGGCTAAAATACGCCGCCGCCGCGCGTGGAACATACGGGTCATTATTGCCCCAAAGCAGCGTCGCCCGGCCCATGTTCGCCCTGATTTTATCCCAATTAAAATCATATTCGGTAAATGTTTTATTAAGGTTATCAAAAAATTCATTGCCCAATTTCTGTATAAATCCGCTGACGAAAACAGACTGCGCAACCGGCTGATTCAAAGATTCCAAGATGTGCAACATGAACGCCGCGCCGCAGCTGTGCCCGATCAGAATCGTATCTTTTCCGATTTGGGGGGCTTGCTCGCCCAATGCGGCGCGCCAGGCCTCAACCGATTGCCCCTCTGGCGTTGGAAAGCGCGGAACATAGACTGTGTGGCCCCGGTCCCCCAGCTGGGTTTTCAGCCATTGAAACCAGTTCCCTTCCGGCGATCCGCCGGTGCCATGCAGGATTATTATATTCATCAGGAATTACTCAATACAGCAATTGACCATATTTTTGACCCAGTTGCCCAGACGCGCGGTCAGGGTGTTCCCCTCCTTTGGAGGGGTGTCAATTTTGTCGCGCTTGTTTGCGGGCAAGATTGACGGGGTGGTTTTATTTGCTCTTTGCTCTTTGCTATCTGCTATTTTGTCTTTGACCCAAATATCCAACCCGCGCGGCAGGGCGTCGTCAATCTTTTGCACGCCGGTCAAATCTATCAGACCCATATTGATGCCCCAAAACAGAGAATACAAATCGTAAGCCTTTTCAAACAAATGATGGGCGTCTTCCTTATTCCCTGCGCCGTTGGCCTTGTCCCCGACTTCTTTCAGGCGCATGCATGCGGCCAGCAGGTGTTTGGAAATGCACCAAACCTCCGCCCCCTCGTGTCCGTTTTGGTCCACGATGCGTTTCATCAATTCGCCGCGCATGTCGCGCACCACCTGGATCAGGTCGTAATAGCCGGTTTTTTTGGTTTTTGCCCCGCTGAAAAAGAAATGTTCTTCCAATGAGATAAGGTTCATCAGCGCGATAGACAGGTCTTGGTCGGACGACAAATCCAACGGATTTTTTTTCTTTGCCGCATCGGTTTTTTCAATCAATTCTTCCAAGGATAGCTTTTTTTCTTTTGGCATAT
>WQUT01000066.1 GCA_009781955.1 Pseudomonadota bacterium
TTTCTATGCGGGCCATTCCGGTGCGGAACTGTTGTTCCAGCAATTCGCCGACAACGCGCACGCGCCGGTTGGACAGGTTGTCTATGTCGTCAATCGTATCCTTGTGATCAATTATATTCGCCAAGGTTTTCAAGACGGCGATAAAATCGGCCTTGGTCAGCAGACGCTCGTCCTCTGGCTTCTTTCCGGAATCAATTTTCAGGCGCTTGTTCATCTTGAAACGGCCGACAGCGGACAAATCGTAATAAGTCGCGTCAAATCCCTGGTGCATGAACAGGTTCGCCGCCGCCTCGGTCGTCGGACGCTCGCCCGGGCGGATGACGTTGTAAACCTCTATCAGCGCCTCTTCCCTTGTCGCGGCCTTGTCCGCGGCCAGGGTATTGCGCATGTGCGCGCCGTAATACAGGTTGTCTATGCTGGCGATTGCGATATTTTTGATGTTCAGCTTTTCAAAATCTCTCAAGATTTCTTCGGTGATTTCGGTCGCGGATGCGAACAAGACCTCTTTCGTATCGGCGTCGGATATCGGATCAAACAAATATTCGCCGGCCAGCGACGCTTTCTCTATCAGAAAGGTTTTTGAAACGCCCGCGATTTTTTCAATCTTTTTATTATTCAAACGCTCGCCCTTGGTCGCGATCGGCTTCTTGGTCTTTGGATCCAACAGGTCATAGTTCAGGCGGTAATTGCCCAGGTCTTTGAATGATGCGATCTCGCCGCCGAAATATTTGCCGTCAAACGACAGGGGAATTCTTTTATAAAACGCGGACAGGATTTCGGTGTCGGACATGCCGCGCACGGTCGTGCGACGCGGATCGCCCAGCCATTTCTTTTCATCCTCGGCCGCGGGCAGACAGCGCAACAGCACGGTCGCCGGAATCTTGCGGCGGCGGTCTATGCGGGCGTAAATAATTCCCTTGGACTCTTCAAAATCAATCCAGGATCCGTGTTCCGGAATTATGCGCGCGGTGTATGTGGTCGGATTTCCCGCAACCTTGGACTCCTTGGTCGTGCCGAACACGACGCCCTGGGCGCGGTGCATTTGGGAAACTATGACGCGTTCCACGCCGGCGGCGATGAATGTCCCGCGTTCGGTCATCAGCGGCACGTCGCCCATGAAGATTTCCTGTTCCTTGATGTCGCGCAGAGTTTTCTTGCCGTCTTCGGCGATGTCCCAGATGATCAGGCGCAGTTTCAGGCGCAGCCGCGCGGAAAAAGTCATATTGCGCAGCATGCATTCCTTTACATTATACTTTGGCTTGTCCAGCGTGTATTCCACGAATTCCAAATCCGCGATGCCGGCGTAATCCTTGATCGGGAACACCGATTTAAACACGTTTTGCAAACCGATATTCTTGCGCGCCGACGGTTCGGTCTCTGCCTGCAGAAAATCTTTATAAGAATCGTATTGGATTTCAACCAGATCCGGCAATGGCGCTTGCAGAAAGCTTTTCCCGAATGATTTGCGGAGTTTTTGAATGATTGCCATATAGATGCTCCTTCGTCGCAGTTCGTGCCCGTGGCTCGTGCTCGCGGTTCGTGCAGAAACCGGCAAGCTTTGAAACAAAAAAAATTAAAGGTTCAATTATTGCTTCTTTTGCAAAACAATAACTGAAATTTTCGTCCGCGATTCGTGCCCGCGGCCCGCACCCGAAATGAATCACGGGCACGAGCCACCAGCACACATCACGATTTTTTATTTCACCTCTACCTTGGCGCCGGCCGCTTCCAGCGTTGCCTTCATCTTGCCGGCCTCTTCCTTGGTCACGCCTTCTTTCACGGTTTTCGGCGCGGATTCAACGAACGCTTTCGCTTCGCCCAATCCCAGGCCCGTGATGTCTTTAACGGCCTTGATGACGCCCAATTTGTTCGCGCCGGCATCCGCCAGGATAACGTCAAATTCGGTCTTTTCCTCTGCCGCCGCCGCCGCGGGACCCGCGGCAACCGCCACGGCCGCCGCCGCAGACACGCCCCAGGTTTCTTCCAAGGCTTTGGACAGTTCAACTGCTTCCAAGACAGTAAGCTTGGACAGTTCTTCTACGATTTTTTTAATATCAGCCATTTTTTTTCCTTTTCGTAATGCGTGACGCGTGATGCGTAACGCGAAAGATTACAGTTATATCGTTTTGCGCGTCACGTATTTCGCGTAACGCGTCACGATTATTTTTTCCCATACTCTGCGCTAACCCGGGCCAGACGCGACGCCGGTTCCACCAGTATCCGTGCGATCGTGCCGCGAATTTCGTTCAGAGACGGCAGTTTGGATAACCGGTTGATTCCCTCTGCGTCCAGATTTTCAGCATCCATTTTGCCGCCAACCAGCAGCAGGTTCGGATGGGTCTCGGCGAATTTCGCCAAAACCTTTGCCACCGACAAGGCGTCCGTCGCAATCGCGACAGCGGTCGGTTTCTTCATCAAATCGGATACAGATTCAAACGATGTGCCGGCGATGGCCCGCTTGAACAAGCGGTTTTTCACAACCTTGAACAATGACACGGAACCTTTCAGTTCGCGGCGCAGTTGCCCCAGGTCTTTCACGGTGACGCCGCGGTTTTCCACGACGAACAGGCCGTTCGCATCTTTCAGCAGATCATTCAACGCAGAAATCAAATCACTTTTTTCGTTGCGTTTCATGTATTTTCCTTTGGAAAATCGTGAAGCGTGAAACGTGAAGCGAAATCCGTTTCGCCTTACGCTTTACGCCTTACGAAATTAAACTTTCCAACCTTTCGGCTGGGGCACTTCCTTGCCCCAAAGAGTAATCTCTTTGTCTATGATGGAAATTAAGCCCGCCTTCGCGTTGCTACGGCGCGGCGCCATCAGTCTCGGACAAGAATCCTTGTTTTCCGCCCCCCTGCCGTGGGCGGATAAATTTCCTTGGGCGGGGATTAACCCGCCACCCGCTTTATAAACTGTTGCCAAGCACCTTTGCCAGCATTTCTTGATTCATTTTAGGGCAATTACGCCAAGCTGAGCAATAATGACCTGGATCTATGCCAATAAATCTTCCTTGTTTTCTGAGCTCTTGCGCCTTTTGACGCACTTCTTTTTCCAATGTTTCTTCAATCGCGATACAAGTGGGAACTGTATTTAACGACTTGTCTGTTCCGTAAAAAGAGGAGCGACAATTATAACAAAATTTCCTGAGCTTGTCGCAATTGCCGTCGCATGTCTCTGATTTGCCACAAAACATTTTTGCCTGCCTTCTTTGTATCTCTCGCTTTACCCCGCCCAAAACCGCCCCCGGCGCGCAAAGAAAGCGCCGCCGCCCCCTCCAATGGAGGGGAACACACAAATTAAACCGTCACTTTCAACCCCGGGCCCTGGGTTGTGGATACGGCGACGCCCAGGATATACTGGCCCTTTGAACTTGCCGGTTTTACTTTCTTTAATTGATCCATCAGCGCGTTCACGTTTTCAACCAGTTGTTCGGTTTTGAATGACATTTTGCCCATGCCCGCATGTATGATGCCTTTCTTTTCCGCGCGGTATTCAATCTGTCCCGCCTTGGCCGTTTTAACCGCATCCGCGATGTTGTTCGTAACGGTGCCCAGTTTCGGATTCGGCATCATGCCCTTGGGGCCCAGCACCCGCGCGACCTTGGCCATTTTCGGCATCATGTCGGGCGTCGCGATAACGCGGTCAAATTCCATGAATCCGCCGGCGATTTTATCAATCAGCT
>WQUT01000067.1 GCA_009781955.1 Pseudomonadota bacterium
AACGGAAAATGTTTGCCTTGCCGTATGCCCGGTATATCGTCGCGGCCGATTAGATTTCTGGATTTGCACCAGTTTCCGTATTGTTTGCAATTATAAGTGCATGATACGATGAAATACCCCGCGCGGATAACAACATCTTTTTTTAAAAACTGATACGGATATAATTTTAATACGTCGCCGCCTTCTGTCGCGATTTCCCAAACGTTGTCGGTTTTATTTGCGGATAAAATTTTCTGGGGCGTTTTTATCATTTTATTCTTTCAGGGTTACCTCTCTCTTTCCCAAATCCACGGATGCGCCGGCGAACGAAACCATCTCGCCATTGCTGAGTTCCAAAATATCCCCCGCGCCATAGTTATGAACGGCGACGATGGTAATGTCATCCCGCAGAGGACGCGCAGCGTCCGAGTGCGGGATCTTGTCGCTTGAATGACTGTTATTTGTATCTCTCCCAAATCCACCAGATCCCGCACTCGCGGCTAACGCCGCTCTGCGGGATGACAGCCTCATCCCAACCAAATCCGCCTGGTAATACTCGCCGGTGGCCAACGCGGGCAGGGCGGCGCGTTCGGTGAATAGCGGCGTGTCGCGCAGGGCCTCGGCCGCGTTGCGGTCGTCAACGCCGTTAATCTTTGCGATAATAATCGCGGAGTGCGGCAGCGCGCGGATGAATTTCAATTTCGGATTTTGTAGGGGCAAATCCGGGCCCCGCAAAAATCGCAGATTTTTGTGGGTGGAATAATTATTTGCCCCTACAATAATATTCAGCTCTTTAAAATCATCCGGATGGGCGGTATAGGTCTGCACGCGGACCTCGCCATGCAGGCCCTGGGCCCCGACGATTTTTCCGACCAAAATTTTATCATTTTCCATCATTGCCGTATTTTTTTACCAGTCTCATATACATTTTCAGCAAACACGGATGATCGGCGACATATTCCGCCCCCAGAAAATAAAGACGGTTCAGCTTATCTGGATCATCCCGCCCGGCCAATGTCTGAAAAATTTTGTTTTTAAGAGCCATAGTGTTACCTTTTTATGTTGCGCATTCCTCTGAACATAAAAATACCCCCGAAACGGGGGAAAGTCAAATTTTTTGTCATTCCGGCGACCCGGGCCCCGCCACAATCTTTTTTTGATTGTGGCGGGTGGGGAAGGCCGGAATAGGGTCATAAAATTGTAGGGGCAAATAATTATTTGCCCCTACATAATTCCGTTATACTCTCGCAGATTTCATATCTGTTTGTAATTCTGATGGTTCAAAGACCCACTCCCGCCTGCGCGGGAGGGGCAAATAGTATTTTACTCCGCCGCGGGTTCGGTGGCCGGGGCATCCGCCGCCGGTTCCGCCGGGGTTTCCGCGGGGACGGGTTCTGTGGGCGTTTCCGCGGGGGCGGGGGCGGGTTCGGCCGCTGTTTTTGCTGCGGCTTTCGCCTCGGCCGCTTTTGCCAGTTTCGCGGCGCGGTCTTCCAGTCTTTTCATCGTTTTTTCGGACGGCTGGCTCTTTTTGGTTTGGACCGGGCGCGGTTTTTCCGCCGCCAGTTTGGCCTCGGCCAGGAATTTATACACGCGGTCGGACGGTTTCGCGCCCCGCGCCATCCAGACCTTTATCTTGTCCGCGTCCAGCTTCACGCGATCGGCGTGATCGCGGGGGAGCATGGGGCTGTATGACCCGACGCGTTCCAATATATCGCCGGCATTCCGCGCATTGCGGGAATCCGTCACGACGATGTGGTAAAACGGGCGTTTTTTCGCGCCATAGCGCGCCAATCTGATTACAACTGCCATTATTTTTCCTTTTGGTTATTTCTTTTTCTGCATTAATAATTCCAATGCTTCGCGAAACGGCAGTTTTCGCAAATTATTTTCTTTGCAAAACCGCATAATTTCTTTAAAATCTTTGTATGTGGCCATTTTTTGCTCCTTTATCTGGCATTCTCTTTGAATTCAGACTGCTTTTTTTTGAACCCCGCCCTCTCAAGTTCAGGAATAGTTTCCAGTTTGGGATTCATAATTATAATATTCGGAACCCCTCGTGTAAGGCGGACTGTCCCCTTTAAAGAGCCCGGCTCGCGTTCGTCGCTGAACATATAAAACGTTGAAACGCCATTTTCTATAATCTGCATAGAAATTTCATTATACGTTACCATTTGTTTTTCACTAGACATGCCATTACTCCTTTATCTTCTGCAAAAGACCATGCAAAAATGCCCTCATCAAGAGCGAGACTTCGCCGGTTGATGTTCCCGCCGCACGCCGCGGCCAGGATTTTACGATGGCAATCTTTGGGGATTTGCGGTTGCATTATGAACCAGAAATAAGGGAAAGTCAAATAAAAATAGTGACAAGGCTCGCTTTTGCTCGCAGTGACAAAGTGACAGAGTGACAAAATTAATGTGTCGGCTTTGCCGACAAGTAAATTTGTTTCGCATCCGCGCCCCGGGCCCCAACAAAATTGAAAATTTTGTTGGGTGGGCATAGCGCGGTATCCGCCACTCTGTCACTTTGTCACTCTGTCACTAAAAACGGCGCGTTGCGCCGTTTTTACATTATCCCCGCCTTTAACAAATCGTGGAAGTTTATAATTCCGACCGGCGCGCCGTTCGCATCGGTCACGAACAAGGTCTGAATCTTGTTATCGTTCAGAATCCGCAAAGCCTCGGCCGCCAGGGTGTCCGCGGGCACGGCGCGCGGGTTCAGCTTCATAATCTCGCGCATCTTTTTGCCGATCAGTCCGGACATCACGCCGCGGCGAATATCGCCGTCTGTAAATATGCCGGTCAATTTTCCGGACGGGCCCACAACGCCGGCGCAGCCGAACCGAACGGGGCGGCCCATGACGTCCACCGCCGCCACAAAATCGTCGTCTTCGCCGACCAGCGGCAGATCGGCCCCGGTATGCATAAGGTCGGACACGCGGACCAGGCTGGCGCCCAATTTGCCCCCCGGGTGCCAGTTTCTATACATGTCGGGCGTAAGATTGTTCGCGGATTCCAATATGACCGTCAGCGCGTCGCCCAGGACCAGCGTCTGGACCATGCTGGTCGTCGGGGCCTTGCCGATTGTGCAGCATTCCGGCACGTCCGGCATGACGATTGACACGGTCGCCGCGCGGACCAGGGCGGATTCCGCCGCGCGCGTAATCGCAATCATCGGAATCCCGAACCGTTTGGCATAGGCGACTATGTCGGAAAGCTCTTTGGATTCGCCGGAATTGGATATGACGATTATGACTTCGTCCGGCGTTATGATTGACATGTCGCCGTGCGACGCCTCGCCCGGGTGCAGAAAAAACGCGCGGCTGCCCGTGCTGGACATCGTCGCGGCGATCTTTTTGGCGATGTGGCCGGATTTGCCCATGCCGGTGATGACGATCGCGCCGCGCCGGTTTAACAATAATTCCACCGCGCGCCCGAATGAGGGGTCAGCCAACAGCGCCGCGCGCAGCTCGGTCAATCCGCGGATTTCCGTATCAAAAACATTTTCAGCGACCTGTTTGTAATCCATTATGATTTTCCTTTGCGAACATTATAATACACGGATTTTGGTTTGGCAACATCAATCGCGACTACCCCGGAAACCTAAGGGCAACAACCACCCAACAAAATCTGCGATTTTGTCGGGGCCCGGAAGTTGCCAAGGTTTCCGACCCTTCTACGAAGGGTA
>WQUT01000068.1 GCA_009781955.1 Pseudomonadota bacterium
CCCCACCGGCCCCCCCGCGCGACTGGTTGTGTCGCGTGGGGTGGGCATGAGGGAGGAGAGTTACTATTCCCCGCGGAAATGCGAATTCGCGCGATTCATCCGTCACGGCAAGTCCCGTCCGACGCGCGCCCCAGTCAATGCCCAAGAGGCGCCCTACTGGCGGCAATGCTGCAACAAAATCCTTGAAATCCGAATATAACATAGTATTATTATACGACTATGTTTAACAAATAGCAAATTCGTGACGCGTAAAGCGTGACGCGAAAAGCTGAACTTATTTCATCTTGCGCGTCACGCGTCAAGGTGAGCGGAGCGAACAATGGCATTCACAAAAGCACAGCTTCAAAAATTCGCGCATTCAATCCGAATTGAAATGTCGGACGCGGAACTGGAATCCATGAACATAGACCAGGTTTTCGGCTGGATGGATCAAATGAAAAAGATAGACACCACCGGTGTGGAACCCATGTTCACGCCGGCCGAACACGCCGCCCCGTTGCGCCCAGACATCGTGACGGTCGGGAATCTGCGCGAAGAACTGCTGGCCAACGCGCCGGACACCGCGGGCAAAAGCCGCGGCTATTTCTCTGTGCCGAAAGTGATTGACGAGGATTAAACTATGAACCTTACCGACCTTACCATTACCCAGGCATTGGAAAAACTGCGCGCGCGTGAGATTACGGCGACAGAGTTGACGCGCGCATATCTGAACCGGATTGAAAAATTTGGCGCGGAGCTGAATTGCTATATCACAGTTACGCCGGAACGCGCATTGGCGGATGCCGCCGAATCGGACAAACGCTATGCGAACGGCACCGCGCGCGCGTGCGAAGGTATTCCGATCGCAATGAAAGATCTCTTTGCGACACGGGGAATCCGCACCACGGCCGGATCGCATATCTTGGAAAACTTTATCCCGCAATATGAATCAACCGTATCGCAAAAGCTGCGGGACGCGGGAACCGTGCTGTTGGGCAAGACGAACATGAGCGAGTTCGGCATGGCCAGCACGCCGAAAACATCTTATTTCGGGCCGACCGTAAATCCATACAACCGCGGGCAAAGATTATCCCCCGGCGGATCTTCGTCCGGCTCTGCATCCAGCGTCGCCGCGGGGCTTGCATTGGCCGCGACCGGAACGGATACCGGAAACTCGGTCAAGTTTCCGGCGTCATTGACCGGACTGGTTGGGATGAAACCAAGTTACGGGGTGTGTTCGCGATTCGGCTGTTTCCCGTTCGCATCATCCCTTGATCACCCCGGCGCGTTCGGCCGAACGGTGGATGATGCGGCGCTGATGATGGCCGTAATGGCCGGCCATGACGAAAACGAATCCACGTCCGCGCCTAACGCGGATGAGATCGCGGCAAGCATCGCTGCCGCGCTCGGTATTGGCTCCGTCGCGTCCCACCCCTCTTGGGGGGGGGCGGCGCGCGATGTTGCGGGCCGGGGGGGGGGCTACGGATCAAGCGACAACGATAGCCCCCCCTCGGCCGCTACGCGACCACTCCCCCCCAAGAGGGGGGCGGCGCGCCCTCACTCGTTACAGCCGTTGTCTTTACAAAATATTAAACTCGGCGTCATCCGCGAATTTGAAGCCCTTGAAATTTTGCCCGACATCAAACGCATCTTTAACGAAAATCTGGCCGCGCTGAAATCCGCTGGTGCCGAGATTATTGAGGTATCCGTCCCGCGAATTATGGATTTGGTAATATTATACAATATCATTGCGCGCAACGAAGTATCCAGCAACCTCGCGCGTTACGACGGCATGCGATACGGGCTGCGTGTGGATGGCGAAAATCTGGACGACACATACAAGAAAACGCGCGCCGCCGGATTCGGCAGTTATGTTAAATACCGCCTTGTTACCGGTTCTATAATGTTGACCCGCGAATTTTACAATGATTGCTTTCTGGCGGCCGCAAAAATCCGCAGGATGCTGGACAACGAATTGCGCGCGGCGTTTGAAAAGTGCGATTTCATTCTGAATCCCGCCAGCCCCTGCGTATCGCAGCCATTGGGGGACGAGTCCTTGCGAATCGGCGATGACTTTTCCGCTGAACAATTTGATGCCGCCGACACATTAAATATAGGTTCCAACATGTCCGGTCTGCCGGCCGTTTCCGTTCCGATGGGAATGGTTAAATTGCCCCCCCTCTTGGGGGGGGCTGTCGCGCAACGCGCGACTGGGGGGGGCTCTGGCTCCGATAGCGGGCAAGCCTCCCCCCGTCCGGCTTTGCCGGCCCCCCCCCTCCAAGGGAGGGGGGAATTACCCGTCGGAATGCACATCATGGGCCGGCGGTTTGACGACCTGCGCACGCTGCAGATGGCGAAACATATTGAATCATTCGCCAACCTGGACAACCGCCCGACAACGGTTATGGGGGAGTAACAAAATGACCGAATACTGCATCATCTTTACAACCGCGAACGACGCGGCCCAGGCAAAGAAAATAACCGACGCCCTGCTGCCCGCGCACGCGGCGGCGGATGTCCAGACGACAGAAATCTCGTCCGCATACTGGTGGAAAGGCGAAGTCAGAAAGAAACCGGAAATTCTGCTGCAGATAAAAACCCGCGCAGAGCTGTTTCCGGCCGTTGAAAAAATCATTCGGGAAAACCATACTTACGAGGTTCCGCAAATCATCGCGATTCCGATTATCGCCGGCGGCAAAGATTATTTGGATTGGATAAAGGAAGAGACGAAATGAAATTCCTGACGACTGAAAAAGAATTCAACGATTCCAAGACATCCGATTGGGATGCCAACTGTGATTTTTGGGCGAATGAATTCAAGCGTAACGAGCATAGCGACAACAACACTAAAAAAGCCATGTCCGTCATTCGGGCAGAGGCCGCAAAGCATAAAAATCCCACCATCATAGACGTGGGATGCGGGCATGCGTGGGTGGCGGACGCGTTGAAAAACACCGACGGGTTAAAATTCAAATACTGGGGCCTGGACTATATGCCCGGATTCATAGACGCGAATATAAAAAAATACGCCGGCGATAAAAATGTCCGGTTTAACTGCTGCGACGTTGCAACGGCAAAGGTCCCGTCGCTTGATACTTTCGGGCGGGCGGATATTGTCGTAAATTATTTCAACCTGATTGAAATATGGAATATGGATCAGGTCTTTTTCAATATGTCAAAAATGCTGAAACCGGATGGTTTGCTGGTGGTCGCGACGTCGGACGCGGTTTCCCGCATCGCCGCACTCAGTGAGTCCAAAGAAGATTTTGTCCAGAACTTTCATCAATATGCCCGGGTAAAAAGCAGCAAACCCATAGAAACCTTCAATTCGCACACGGGCGTAACATCCGTGATCAGGTTTGAAGACACAATCGGATACAAATTTGAAATCCCCGGAATCAAGTCGGCGCGATATCTGCATGCGGTCGCGCATTCCGTGGCGGACTATGTCAACGGCGCGGCCGGATACGGGCTCTACCCGGAACGGATAGACGAACTGTTTAACAACGAATCCCCCGATACCCCGTATTCCAACCTATACGCGCTGTATCCGGCATTGGTAATGCAATTCAGAAAATTAAAGGCGAAACACAAATGACATATACACGATACACGGGCATTCGGGCGTAATCTAAATTCCCCTCCTGCGGAGGGGCGGCGCG
>WQUT01000069.1 GCA_009781955.1 Pseudomonadota bacterium
TTGTTCCGGCCAAAATTAAAAAATCCCATAATTCCGCGCATTTTTTCATCTCTCTGTTTTGCCGTTCATTGGACAATATAACCGGTCGTTTATTTTCCCCATGCGTTGTGCGTGCGCGATCCGCAGCGCGCCTGTAAAATCATGGGTTTTGAGCATCAGAACTCTCGTCCGTAGGGGCGAATGTCAATTCGCCCGTTGTAGGGGCGCGTGGAAACGCGCCCAAGGTCGCGAACACACGACAATCGTAGGGGCGGATAATATCCGCCCGAACAAAGGGCGTATGCAATACGCCCCTACAAAGCGTCGCACGTTCCGCGTTATGGCGGGTATCGCATTTGCCGGGATGATGTTATTGTGCGCGTTTCCAGGCGCCCCTACAATCATCGGTTTCGCGAATGCCGGGTCGGCATACGCGGGGCCGGCGGCGAATGTGGATTTCGTGCACAGGTATATTACCCAGAAATGGGGAATAACTGTCCCTATTAAAACGTCAAACATATACCAGGCGGTTAACGTTAAATATACGTTATGTGCGGTAGACCGCGCGAATGAAATCCTGAACGGCGCACCGTCCGCGACGACTTACTGTAATCACCCGTTGGCCACAACGCAGATAATTGATGATTCTTCCGTGCGTAATGCAGTTGATCGGTTGGTTGTGAAAGACCTCTATCCCGGCACCGGCGGAGAGGGCGAGCCGTTCAAGTTATATATGACCGGCATGACAGCGAATTCACAATTTGGTTTCTACATATCAGCATCCGGGAATTTTACCGTTGATTGGGGCGATGGAACGGCGGTGCAAAATATTGTAAGACCAAATGCAAGTCTTAACGACATATATACCCACACTTATTCCGCGGCGGGAAATTACATCGTGACCATCGGTGGAAGAGCAACTGGATATATTGCTTCCACCACGAATGGGGCAATACAATTTCCTACTCATACGAACCCTCCGGTGAATCCTACGAAAATAACCAAAATATCCGGCGATCTGGGGTCGGTTTTTCCAATACTGACATCGCCGGTCGCCGGACAGTTTCATAGCCCGAATTTTATCATGACTTTTAATAATTTCACCGGCTGGACAGGTCCGATACCGGCAAACCTATTCGCCGGGCTGCACGGCGCGCCGGTGGATTGGATGTTTAACAATACTTTTGGTACTAATTCTAACTTAAAAGGCTCTATCCCCGCCCAATTGTTCGCTGGGATCTCCGGCGCGCCGGCGCAATACATGTTTTCCCAGACTTTTTACAATTGCACCGGGCTGACCGGTTCGGTCCCCGCTGGATTATTCTCCGGAATCTCCGGCGCGCCGGCACAATACATGTTTTCCAATACTTTTTACGGCTGCACTGGACTCACTGGATCGGTACCGGCGGGACTGTTCGGAACATTTACCGGCGCGCCAGCGACGGGGATGTTTTACAATACTTTTGGAGGCTGCACCGGCCTGACCGGAATAGCCAACGGGATATGGGATCTGTCCGGGGTATCCAACGCGTCGGCCTCGATGATGTTCACTCAAACGTTTTACAACTGTTCCAACATAACCTCGCCCAGTCCGTCTATCGCCCCCGGCAGCACGACGAAATTATGGACACAATTCTCGGCTTTTACCGGCGGGATGACATTCTACGGGGCGACGAAACTGGCGGATTATGCAAGCATCCCGACAGGGTGGAAGTGATCCGCCTTCGCTGACGCTACGGCGCGACATCTTGCTGATTTACTGATTTAAGATTTACGGATTTAAGATTTGGGTTTTCCCAAAAGTGAGTGCTTTTTCCCCTCCGGCGGAGGGGAATTTAGACCGGCCAAAAGGGCGCGTTCTATGCGCCACTCAATTTTCCCTTTTCCGCTTGCCCATTTATTTCCCGGCACATTCGGTTATGCCGGTATATGTTGCGCGCCAAATCGCTGCTGATCACGTCCCAGTCGGACGCGCGGCCGAATATAGGCTCGCACGGGGGGCACGTGGCCGCATTACTCGGCAATGGTGTAGTTTGCGCGCAGCCAGTCGCGAATAGCGCGGCTGTCAGTATTAAGAGTTTCCGCATTTATTGTCCTTTGTGTTTTTATTATTTGTTCCGATTGTTGGACGCGCGCGGCGTCCGCCGTCACCGCGACATCCGCGCGGCATTCTTCGCGCGATATGCGCCCCCCGGCCCAGTAAGCCGCGAAAACCGCCGCCGCCGCCAGGATGATAAAGATGATGTATGTTTTCATATTGTTATATCTCCGTCGTTCACAAGCTGTTATAAACTTGTTTTATTACAAAATAATTTTTGTCACTCCCGCGCAGGCGGGAGTGGGGCTATAAAAATATCAAAAGATTAAACTATTCAAAAAATTCCGAAAGGAAAAACGACTTGTTTCCATAGTTAAAACTCTGTAATTTTATAGACCCTATTCCCGCCTACGCGGGAATGACAAATTTCTTTCAGAAATTTGTTTAAAAATAAAATCCAGCTTTCGCTGGAGTATTAAAATCTATATTGCAATCCCAGCGTTCCGCCGAAATTGTCCAGGGTCTCGCCGCCCAGGTCTATCTGTCCGAACCGAAACGCCAGGTCGCCGCGAAGATCGCTGACAATCCCGAAAGTAAATCCTGCATACGCGCCCCATGCGAATCCATTGTGGTTCGTGGAATCCGAAAATCCGGGCGAGGTTGTTTTTTCTGTGACGTTCGCGTATCCGATTCCAAATCCCAGATACGGGGACAAGGCCCAGCTTGCCTGGCCGAGATCGGCGTAAACATTCGCCATTATGGTCAGGGGGTTCAGGCGAGTGTCGCGGCCGCCGCGGTCTTGCCGCTGATTGTAATATCCCATTTCCAATTCGCCGCGCGCGTCAAACAGCCACAGCCGCCGGATAAATCCATACGCGACCTGGCCGCCGAAACCATTCACGGAATGCAGACCGAATCGGACATCGCCGTATTCATACCCCAGCTTGAAAGACGCGTAAGTATAGAAATCGTATCCGCCCGGGCTGGCGGTGACCGCATCGCGGTTATTGGTTATAACCGGCGCGGGATTCGCGCGCGGCGCCGCGGACGCCGCGCCGTCCGCGCACATGCCCGCGACCAGCAATACCGCCACGGCCGCGACAAGCGGAAATATTTTTTTCATGGACCTTTCCTTTTTTTTATTTATCGCCTTATTTTCGCAGAAACCCGGCAAAAAATAAATAGGAAGAGATTCATGTTAGTTTGACTATTGAAAATTATTTTCCCAAACCGATTTCATATCAAAATCTATTTTTGGCCCCATCGCGATTATTGACATGGGATGGTTAAAGAAATCCGCCGAATATTTTGCGACGTCGTCCGCGGTGATTTTCTCTCGCAAAGCGTCATATTCCGCCGGATTATACATTTCGGCAAACCGGCGCCAATGCCCTATCAGACGGTCGCGGCGCGAACCGGCGGATTCCAGAAAGTTCGCGCGGTGCAGCTTTGCGGACATTTTCCAACGGACCAGCTCTTCTTCCGATACCGGCGATTTGCCCATGATTTCCCCGCAAACACGGGAGATGATAGCCATCGCTTTTTCCAGCTTGTCCGGCGAAAGCGAAGTATTGATGACATTCG
>WQUT01000070.1 GCA_009781955.1 Pseudomonadota bacterium
CCTGGGCGACAATGTGGAATACCGCCACGTGCAAATCGTCGGTCCGAAAATCGGAAATGAATTAATCCGCGGCGGAATCATGGCGGTCATCTTCTCGTTCGTCCTGATGTCCATTTATATCTGGATTCGTTATCGCGGCGGGTATGCGTACGCGTCGTTTATCTCTCTCGTTCTGGACTTTATATTAATGTTCGGATTCTTTTCGGTCGTGGGATTGGAATTCAACCAGACGGCGATCGCGATCATTCTGATGGGTATCGGATACTCTATGAATGACAAGGTCGTGAACTATGACCGAATAGAAGAGAATGTGAAAAAGTATCACAAGATGCCGATGTCCGATCTGATTGACCTGTCCGTCAATGAAACGATGCACCGGACGATTCTGACGGCGACGACGGTGTTCCTGTCCATGCTCGCGCTCTATCTCTTTGCAGGGGCCGTGTTGCGAGAGTTTTCTATCGCGATGATGTTTGCAATCATCCTGGGCACGCTGACATCGGTTTATATTTCCAACGTTCTGTTGATCCATTTCAACATCAGGGAAAAGGATTGATTGGTGGCTGGTGCTGGTGATTGGTGATCGGAAAAGGCGGACATGGTCCGCCTTTATTAAATCTTTCTTGCATGATTAATATAAAAAACTCTATAATCAAATTATCAGGGTTCGGCATGAAGAAAATATTTACGGCTTTTTTGCTGCTGGTCGGTTTATGGTTGCCGGCTGACGCCGCGCGGGCGGCGGATTTGTTTGATCGTGAAAATCCGGTGGAAGGTGGCCTGAACGTTTACGATGTCAGCGATGTGTTTTCCGATATTTATGAAAAACTGGACGGCGTCAAATGGGCGGGACGCGACATTGGCGTCGCGATAGAGGGATTGGAAAAAATTCACCCCGACGCGCATATCGCGCTGACGGACGACCGCGCGGTTCTGGTTTGGAAAGATACAATCATCGGAAACTGGCCGCGGCCATCGGCGGGCGACTGGAACGGATTCGGCCAGATTACAACGGCGATATTGTTAAAGCTGCGCGCGCTGGTGCCCGGCATGGCGCAAATGTCGGACAGCGAATTGTATTCGGCGACCGTCAGCGCGCTTTTGCGCGGAATTGATGAAAACGGGCGCTATATTTACTCGCGCCGGGCCGAAATCGCCGAAGACGGGCGTCTGCTGACCAGCGCGGGGTTTGAAGGATTGCGGGATGAACGCGGAAACTTTCGCGTGACCGGCGTTTACAAGGGGTCCGCCGCCGATAACGCCGGCGTGCGCGAGGGGGACTTGGTCTTTGAAATAAACGGAAAATCCGTTGCCGGAATGTCGGACGGCGACATCGCGGGCGAATTGGCGGGATTCAATTCCGGAACATTAAAGATGAATATCGGCGACGAATCCGGCAACCGCGCGATCATCCTGCGCCGCGCCAGCATTATGATGGCCGACGCCGATGTCGTATGGCGGACGGAAAAGATTACAAACGGCGACAATGCGGGGCAAAACGCCGGAATTCTTGAAATCATAGTGCACGCGGTATCAAACAATGCGGTTGCGATAGTGAACGAGGCTTTGGCAAAGTATCAGCCGATCGGGATAATACTTGATCTGCGCGCGGCGTCCGGCGATGACGAGCGCGCGGCGGCGAAGCTCGCCGGATTATTTCTGGGCAAAGTGCCGATACTGCGCATAGTTGAGAACGAAAAGGAAGAGACCGAGGTTATTCCCGGCGGAAACGCAACCATAGACGGAAATATTCCGGTTGTGGTTCTGGCATCCGGCGGCACCCGCGGCACGGCAGAGGCATTGGCCGCCGCATTTTACGAAAACGGCCGCGGAATTGTTATAGGCACGCCCACAGCGGGACACGCGCGTCTGGCCACAAATTTGGATTTGAAAAACGGCGGCGGGCTGGAACTGTTTAATCGCGAGGTTAAGACGGGTCTGGGCCGCGTTTTATCCGGCCGCGGGGTTTTCCCGATAGTCTGCCTTTCCAACATAAGGAATGGGCAGCAGCAGAACGCTTTCTTTGTAAACGTTATAAACGGGGATTTTAACGCGCGGGATTTGAACAAAGACGAAAAACTGGATCCGGCGGCGGTTCGGCGGGGGTGCCCGCAAATAACATCCGGCGCGGACGAGGATATGGTGTCATCCGCCGTCGCTATAAAGATTTTGACGGACAAACGGTTGTTCAATGCGCTGGGGGCGGCGCAATAACATGTTTCTGACAAAAGAGAATCATATCAGATGGATTTGGCTGGCGGTTGCATTTTTGGCCGTCGCCGCCTTGTGCGTTTGGGGGATTTTTTGGGCCGATGTGCCTATGTATTTATACCTCCGCCAGTTTGATTGGGTCGGTTGGGGGGTGCTGGATACAGCGTTCAGTTTCGGGGTCTGGCTGGTGGTCAGCGCGGTCGCCATGGCGGTATTCGGCACCATTTTTTATAGCAAAAAGATAGGTTGGGGGGACGGCCATAAAAATAATGCCCGAACCAAAGAACAATCAACCAATAAAACATCATTTTTTGCAAGTTTGATTAACTTTGGCAAAAATATATGGGGTTTTATTGTAAAAACATGGACTAGATTTGCTGATTTTATAAAATCGGTCAACGACGATTCTTCCGCGCTTGGGACGGCGGCACGAACCGCCAGTTTTGTATTCTTTTCTGTTCTCGCCGCCGGCGTAATTGTGGCCCCCTTGAAGTTCGCGTTCGGACGTATGCGGCCGGTGTTTTTAGAGGCGCTGGACCAAGTCGGCTTTGTCCCGTTCACAAACGACTGGGCGTTTAACGGGTTTCCATCGGGGCACGCGGCCGCCGGCTTTGCCGGGCTGGTTATGATCGGATTGCTGTTCCCGCGGATCAAATGGGCGACATGGACGCTGGCCGTTATCATAGGCGTGTCGCGGGTATTTGCGGGCGATCATTTCCCCAGCGATGTTCTTGCGGGGGCGTTTATAGGAATGGTTTCGGCCGATCTTGTAAAATTTATGTTGCAAAAGATTGCAAAATCAGGCAGAATCTGACTCAATTCTCCTAGGGAAAAAAACGGACCGGTTTTTTTGGACAGTTTCGTCGTTTCGGTCAAAATTAGAAACCCTTGAACTTGCGCGCATTTTTAATCCGTGCAGCCTATGTGCCGATGTAGGAAAAAAACCGGTCGGTTAATTTCCCCATGCGTTGCGCGCGCGCGATCCGGGGCGTGCCTGTAAAATCATTGTTTTTGAAAATCTGGAAAACCACCCATCTCCACGACGAGCATGAGCATGGCACCGCCCGTCATTGCGAGGAGCCGCGCCATAGCGTAGCGAAGGCGGGCGACGAAGCGATCCAGTCAAATAAGGCAGGGGCGCGGTTCGCGCGCCCAAGCAAATTTGCTGGATCGCCGCGCTGCGCTCGCGATGACGGATTTTGCAAAACTCATTCTCGCGATGACGGGTTGCTTGGGCGCGATTCCTGCGCCCCAGGTCGCGGACACACAACGCTCGCAGGGGCGGATAATATCCGCCCGAACAAAGGGCGTATGCAATACGCCCCTACAAAGCGTCGCGGATTCCGTGTTATGGGGTCCATAGCGTTTCGTT
>WQUT01000071.1 GCA_009781955.1 Pseudomonadota bacterium
CCCCCCGCCGTTCCACCCCGCATGGCAAGCCGTGCGGGGGCCCCGGTTGCGGCGGGGGTCGGCACGAAGTGTCGGGGGGCACCAAGTTTTTTTCACTCTGTTCCCAAATTTGGCGCTTTTTAGACTTTAAGCGTTCGCCCCTCCCTTGCGGAGGGGCCGACCGCGCACTTTTTTGCGGCGGTCGGGGGAGGGTATAAAACAATGCGTGTGTTGTGTTACCCTCCCCCGGCACTTCGTGCCGACCCCTCCGCAAGGGAGGGGTTAATCAGATGCGAACAAAAGATGCAAATTGTGGAACAGGGCGTTTTATTACCTCCCCCCAGTCTCGCTTTGCGATACAGCCCCCGCCGAAAGGGCGGGGGCAGAGAAGGATGTATTTTTATATTGAAATCCTAACCGCTTGTTCATATAATCCAACGGCAGAGGATTTTTTTCATCTGCCGAAAATAAACGACCGATTAAAACGGACAGAAATCAAAATGGGAAAAATGCCGGATTTTTGGGAATTTTTGCAATAGAAAAACCGGGGAAAAAAACCGGTCGTTTATTTGCCGCAAAAAAAAGGGAGGGCCGTCTTGAAAAATTTTAGCTTTTTATTAATTTTTATTCTTGCGATAAGTTTTAATTTATCCTGTATAGGGCCTGTTTTTGCAAGAGATAACTGCAAAGCCGATAGCGTAATTGGTGCCACAGTATGCTGCGGTTCGAACAAGAGTGGTAATGTGTTCGTACAATTAAATCCTATTGCTAATGTTACTAATACTACTGAATTTAGCCTAGGCAGTGTTCAGTGGGGTGCTGGTTATAACTGGTGGAGGCAGGACACGATCATTTTTCAGGACTTCCCATACACCAGGCGTTGCACATTAAAAGGAGACGACGGATGGACGAACGGCCTGGAAGAGAAGCTTTGCACCGGATACAGCGGGGGTAGGAATTACAGGGACAGCCCCGACAGGATTATTCCAATTCCATTATCTTCACCGGACGGAGTGGAAGTGACCAGGGAAAATTACGACAGTTTAATCGGAGATCATGGCGACGGCACTAAAACTTTTTGTTGGGGATACAGATGCAATAGTGAAAGCGGTTTTCTAACACAAGTTGTCGGCGGATTAACCAAATGCGTCAGCCCGTCCGAATGCAACGCGGGCGGCGGCACCGCCAGCGACGGTTATTGCGTCATCGGCACAGTAAACAATAATGAAACTAACAAAACCGGCGACATACCCTGCGCCGCGGGGAAATATCTGCCAAAGGGCTATACTACATGCTCTGCCGGCTGCACCAGCGGGTCTTATTGCGAAGGCGGCTCGTTCTCTAAATCCGATACGAAAGACCAGGGCATCACGCCGTGCCCGGACAAAGCAAAACCATACAGCAAGCCAGGCTCTGCGTCCGAGAACGCCTGCACGGCAAAGCCGGCGGAAGACACCGACAAATGCAACCTGGTCGGCACTTACGGCGACGGCTGCGACTATTCCTTGCAATGCAAATCGTCCGGAACGGATTCGGCGTGCGTCCCGATCCAAACGGAAAAGTTCGGCGGGCGAATACCGATCAGCGAAGGCGTCAACCGCGGCGTCTGCGCGCCGTGCGGGGACAAGCAATATCCGGCGCTGGTCAATTGCAGATGGACGTGCCGGGATGGAAAGATGGCGACCAAGGCGCAGATGAACAATTGCTGGACATGCGGCAACGCCGCCGACTTTAAGAAATGCGTGGAAACCGGCGATAATTCAAAGTGCAAGTAATAATTCCTCCCCCCACCTAATATAGTTTGGCAAATTCCCCTTCGCTTTAGCGAAGGGGTGCCGAGTGAAACGAGGCGGGGTAGTAGTTGCGCGGCATAGCCGCGCAATTATAATTACTACCCCGTCTTGCTCGCTATCGCTCGCAATCCACCCCTTCGCGTGCTTACGCACGCAAAGGGGAATTTACCCAACACATTTGGGGAGGAAACTATTTATTCCTCGCCAAAATATCTTGCAGCGGCGCGTAATTGCTGACGCGCAGGCGCGACATCAGCAAATCAACCTCTGATTCCTGGATGCCCAGGGTTTCCAAAACCTCTCGCCCCAGCATGAACGACGATTCTATCGTTTCCGGCAGGGCCCTCTTCACGCCTTCGTTCAACAGCAGATTCGCCTCGGCCAAATTGCGCGCGCGGGCGTAAATCTTGGCGGTCGGCATTATGGTCCGCACCGCGCGGACGGTGCGCTTTGCAATCGCGGAATTATCCAGCGCCAGGATCACCGCGCGGGTATGCCGCGGCGACAGCCCCGCGTCGCGCAATATCATGCCGTTCGTGGTATCGCCGTATATCACGTTGAATCCGGCGTCTTTGCCCATCACGACCTGGTCCACGTTCATATCAACCGCGACATAGGATATGCTTTCCGCGGTCAGCATCTCGGCGATAGTCTGGCCAACGCGGCCGAATCCGCAGATTATGACGGTCGGCTTCAAGGTTTTGATCGCGTTGTTCATTCTCTTGGCGCGCGCGGCGACAAACAGTGCACCGGATTTATACAGACGATCGTAAACGGCGAGAAGTATAGGCGTCAGCATCATGGACAGCACGATTATCGCCATCAGTATTTCCGCATGCACGGACGGAATGCCCTCTATCCCGCTGGAATTCATGGTTTGCAGTATCAGTAGCCCGAACTCGCCCCCTTCGGCCAGCATCAGGGCGATTAAAAACGCTTCTCTGTTCGGGACGTTGCGAACGCGCGCGACGATGAATATCGCAATGAATTTAACGATTACAAAGCCCGCCAGGCCCAACAGTATTATCCGCCAGTTTTCCGCCAGTATCGGCAGATTGAATCCCATGCCGAGAGCGATGAAAAAGAACGCCAGAAACAGCGTCTGATACGGCGATATGTCCGCCTGGACCTGGTGCCGATACACCGTCTCGGACAACAGCATGCCGGCCAGAAACGCGCCCATCGCCGGCGGCAGCCCTATGAAATCAAACACCACAGCCCACAGGATGATGTTCAGCAGGATGACCATCAGGAACGCTTCCTTGGACTTTAATTTCGTGACGTATTTCATCAGCGGGTTCAGGATAAAGCGCCCGACTATCACAACGCCCAAAATCAGTCCGACGGACATCACCAGAACGTCTATGACCTCTGCCCCCAGATTGAACGACTTGCCCGCGAATACGGGCAGCATGGCCAACAGCGGCACCGACAATAAATCCTGGAATAACAGTATGGAAAAAGTCTGGCGGCCCAGACTGGATTGCAGCTCGTTCCGCTCGGCCAGCAGCTGCAGATTGCCGGAAGTGCTGGACATCGCCAGCACCATGCACACCATGACCGTGCCCAGCAGCGTCCACGCGGTCAGCCCGAAGAGTATGGGAAACAGCATTACGGCGACCATCAATACTTGCGCCGCGCCGAATCCAAAGATGTTGCGCCGCATCTGCCACAGGCGTTTCATATTCAGTTCCAACCCCATGGAAAACCATAAAAAGATGATTCCTATCTGGC
>WQUT01000072.1 GCA_009781955.1 Pseudomonadota bacterium
AGTCGTTAGTCGTTGGTCATTGGTCGTTAGTAATATGTAGAAATGATTTATTCTAAACGACCAATGACCAACGACTAACGACTATTTGCCATTTGGCAAAATTGTGATACAATCCCTGCAAACAAGGGGCGAACGCATGGATTTCAATATCATAATACTCATATGCCTCGGCATCATTGCCGCCGGCATCATCGCGGCGCTTGCCGTGGCAATGGGGATGAATTCAAAAATAAAATTGGTCGCGCGCGCGATCGCCGCGCAAAACGCCGCTATTTCAAAAATGCGCGACGCGCTGCGCGATCGGGCGGCGACCGGCGCGATTGCCGAAAATGCAGAGATAGTTTATCAGGACCTGGTGCAGAACCTTACGCCCGTGATGGCAGAGCTGGACATAAAGCCCCGCGACACGGCCGAACATTTGCTGTGGCGGACTCTCGGCGGGCTGATAGACGAATACGGCAAAAACCCGTTTGTCCTGGAACAGCTGCGCCGCAGCATAAAGCTGAATTCCGCGATCGCGCGCAATGCGGATTTGTTTCTGGCGCATGCGGACAAGCTGCTGCGCCATTTGTCGGCGGCGGATACGGACGGATTGCTGACCGCGACATTTACCGACGGACTGCTGGGGCAATCCGTCACATTGCTGACCCAGGCGAAACAGCTGGCGCAATCGTGAAGCGTAAAGCGTGAGGCGTAAGACGAAATCGCTTCACGCTTCACGCCTCACGCCTTACGAAAATGTTAAACGAACAAACCATTATTTCCATCTCTAAAAAACGCGGCGAGCCGGCATGGCTGCTGGATTGGCGGCTGGCTGCATTCGCGGCGTGGCAAAAGATGAAGGAACCCCACTGGGCGAAAATAGATTATGATCCGATTGATTACAATGCGCTGGACTATTATTCCGAACAGCCGCCGGTTGATAACTCCGACTTAAAGGAAGTTTATGAAAAAATGGGCCTGCCCGCGGAAGAACAGGCGGCCCTGCTCGGCATGGCGACGGACGTCGTCATAGACAGCCGCAGCGTGAATACCAGCTATACCGCGGAACTTGCAAGGCTCGGCATAATCTTTTTGCCGTTTTCCGAGGCGGTGGAAAAGCATCCCGGTTTGGTGAAAAAATATCTTGGCTCTGTCGTGCCGGCGGCGGAT
Source organism: Pseudomonadota bacterium (assembly GCA_009781955.1). Taxonomy (GTDB): domain Bacteria; phylum Pseudomonadota; class Alphaproteobacteria; order Rs-D84; family Rs-D84; genus WQUT01. Next base: position 1,153 of record WQUT01000072.1, read on the forward strand.
AATTTTTTCGCGTGCCTGAACGCCGCGGTGTTTTCGGACGGAACGTTCGTCTATGTTCCGCCGAATACCAAATGCCCCATAGATCTGGCGTCATACTTCCGAATAGAAACCGCAAAGATAGGCCAGTTTGAACGAACCCTGATTATTGCGGACGAGGGCAGCGAGTTATCGTATCTAGAGGGTTGCAGCGCGCCGCGCCGCCCAAACCACCAACTGCACAGCGGCGTGGTAGAGGTTGTCGCGATGTCGGGCGCAATTGTGAAATACGCGACCGTCCAAAACTGGTATGCGGGTATTCCCCCCCACAGGGGGGGTGCCGCGTTTGTATCGCGCGGCGGGGGGGGTATTGACGCAAAAGAACCCTCCCCGTCATTTGCGCTTCACGCAAACGCCACCCCTCCAAAGGAGGGGAATCAAGGCGGCATTTTTAATTTTGTGACCAAACGCGGGCGGGTGGATGCGGGCGCGCGGTTGCTCTGGACACAGGTTGAAATAGGATCCGCGAAAACATGGAAATATCCCTCGTCCATTCTGATGGGCGACGGCGCGCATTCGGATTTTTATTCGCTATCAATCACGCGTGGGGGCCAACAGGCCGATACCGGAACCAAGATGATACACCTCGGAAACAACTCCACATCCAATATAGTATCCTACGGCGTCGCATTGGAAGAGTCCGCACAAACATTTCGCGCGGCCGTCACATTCGCGCCGAAAACCGCGGGGGCAAAAAACGCCGCAAAGTGCGACAGCCGCCTGATCGGCGAACACGCGGCGATCAACACAATGCCGACAATCATTCACGGAAACGGAAATAACGACCAAGTGTGGGAGGCGGCAACCGGCGCGGTGCCGGCCGACGCCCTGCTCTATCTGGCGCATGCGGGAATTGCGGCGGACGAGGCGACGGCCCTGATAGTTGCCGGCATGGCCGCGCCCGTCCTATCCCGGCTGCCTATGGAATTTCTGGTGGAATCAAAACAGCTGATTCAAATGGCGCTGGCCGATCAAACAAAATAAAAGAGAATATTATGCTGACAATAAAAAATCTTTCCGTTACGCTCGGCGAGAAATCGCTGCTGAAAAACATAAGTTTTGATGTTCCGGCCGGCGCGCGCGTGTTGTTGCGCGGGGCGAATGGTTCGGGCAAGACGACGCTGGCACAAACCATTGCCGGAAATCCGGAATACAATATTGTAGGGGCGCTTGCCCACCCCGCACAATCTTTGATTGTGCAGGGGCCCGGGGGAAACGCGCCCGACCAAATGGCGGCTTTCCAGCCGCCCCTACAAAACCCGTCAATAATCTTTGACGGCCGCGATATTACAAATGAACCCGCCGCGACCCGCGCGCTGCTGGGCCTGTTTCTGGGCGCGCAGAATGTGCCGGAGATTCCGGGGCTGTCCGTCATGTCGTTCCTGCGCCACTCGCTGATCGCGCACCGGCATTTCCAGGCGGGCAAAGAATTATCATCCGGCGAATTTTTCCAGAAATTAAAGGTCGCGCGCGAAAGGCTGAATATCCCTGAATCATGGCTGACGCGCTCTGTCAATGTCGGGTTTTCCGGGGGAGAGCGAAAACGCCTGATGTTTCTGCGCATGATACTGACCCAGCCAAAGTTCGCCATATTGGACGAGCCCGATTCCGGCGCGGATGCAGAGGCCCAAAAATTATTTGCGGATGTAATAAAGGAAATGAATGTCACACCGGTCACCAGTCACCAGTCACCAGTCACCTTTCTTATAATTTCACATCAGGAAAAGTTCACGGAATTATTTTCCCCGACCGCAGAGATTGTTTTGAAAAACGGCGAAATTGTGGTATAATTTGAAATAGCCAAAGCAACCAAATATGTCATCCCCAGAATTTCCGCAGTGACGCGGAGCTTTTATGGCGAGCGTCATCCAGGAAATATCCGGGGATCCAAGCCGCTAAAAAAAGGATTACCCATGCCAACAAAAACTAAAACCACCATTAAACCAAAACCGGCGAGACCGACGAAATCGCCCGCCGCGGCCGCCAGCCGGCCGGCACATCCATTATCCGCGTGGCTCTGGCGCGCGCCCGCAAAGTTCGCAATTCTCAGCCTGCTGCTGTTCATTGCCGTGATGGCGGCGCTGACGCTGGTATCGGCATTATTCACGGCCGGCGCCGAGCAAGTGATAATCATGCCGTTATATGTCCAATACCTGTTCCTGGCCGCGTTCCTGTTCATCCCGATTTTCTCTATTTACAAGCTGGTCAGATGGACGCCGTCCGGCGCCCTGGACCGGCATAGCTTTGTGGGATTGTCGGTCGTGACCTCGCTATTGTCCGTTCTTTGGCTCGTCCTCGCGTTTTTATTCCTGCGTTTCGGCCTGGGGGACATACCGCCGCAATTCTTTGTTTACAGGTTGCTCTATATCTCGCCGACATTATTCTTTGCCGCGACATTCGTTGCCCTTCTGGTCATGCTGTATGTTTTGGGAATATATCTGTCTGCAAAGTTGGTCGCGCAATACTGGCGCGCGCGGGCCATGGGGATTCCGACTTGGAAATTTCTGTGCAGCTTTCCGTTCGGATGGGGACTGTTGTTCTATCCGCAAATCTTCCTACCGGAAGAAAAGCCGGCGGCCCGTGTTATCTCTGTCCGGCCGAAATGGCTGGCCTCGCTATTTGACTGGACGGCGGCCAAGACCATTAACGCCCTTTTGCTGATTACTATTCTGCCGCTGGCGGCGCTGGCCGTTCTGATGCCGAGCCTGGGCATGCTGTCGCTCGGCGCGGTGAGCATTCCGGTCGTAATATTCTTTGGACTATGGGCAATAATCGGCGCCAAGAAACTGAACGCCGCGATGCCGGGTTGGTTTTCAAGCCTTACCATCATTCTGAACGTCATAGCAATTGCGGCATACGTATTGGTCAAATCCATGCATCCCGAATTGCTAGAACCAAATTACAATCTGACCCCGGACCAGATACAGGTGACGGAAGTAGCGGAGTAGTCAGTGGTCGTTGGTCGTTAGTCGTTGGTATGTAGAATGCTATTTCTAACGACCAGCTACCAACGACTAACGACCAACGACTAACGACCAACGACTAACGACCAACGACTAACGACCAACGACTAACGACCAACGACTAACGACCAACGACTAACGACCAAATAATGAACGGAATTATTGTCTTTTTAGGATTGCTTTTCATCCTATATATCGGGCGGACGATTTTCGTGCCGCTGATTCTGGCGGCGTTCATCTGGTATCTGATCAACGCCATCGCCGCGTATTACCGCAAAATTATGCCTTTTAAGAAAACCGCGGAAGAAAAACTTCGCTCTGCGCGGCGCCCGGCTTTGCTGCGCTATGCCGGGACGGGCGCGTCGCGCGTCGCGACTTATTTTTTTGACGCGCTTGCGATGGTTTTGTCCATCGCCACCTTTGGCGGGCTGATATACGCGTTCGTAACGCAAATCCGGCCAATGTTCGCCCAGCTTTTGTCGCATATGCCGGAAATCCAGGCGCGCCTGCAAACGCTGGTCGGCTATATCGGCGATTCTTTCGGACTGCCCGTGTCCGGAAATATCGTCCCGAACTTTGCGCCGATGGCGGCGTCGGTCGGTCTGTCGGCCGCGCAAATAGTAACCACTATCGGCCTGGTCCTGATATACATATTGTTCATGTTCATAGAGCAGAGCACTTTCGGCAGAAAGTTCGCCGCCTTGTTCCCGAACCAGCGGCAATTCGGCAAGATGCGCTATATCCTGCGCAGCATTGACGAGAGCATGAAGAAGTATATGTTTATGAAAACCCTTATGTCCGTCGTGGTGGCGGTCGCCTCTTACCTTTGGCTGCGGTATCTGGGATTGGAATTCGCGGGCGTATGGGCGTTCATCATATTCATCGCGAACTATATACCGACGATCGGCACGATAATCGCGACCGCTTTGCCGGTGCTGTTCTCGCTCTTGGTCGCAAGCTCGCTCGCCCTGCCGCTGCTGGTGGCCGCCGGCCTGATAACTTTCCAGATATTATTCGGAAATATAATAGAGCCGCGGCTGACGGGCAAAACGCTGAATCTGTCCACCTTAGCGATACTCGTAAACCTGGTGATCTGGGGAATGCTTTGGGGCGTGGTCGGAATGTTTTTCAGCGTGCAGCTATTGGTCGCGATGTTCATAATCACGGCGCAGTTTGATTCCACACGCTGGATCGCGGTTCTGCTTTCCGCCAACGGCGAAATTCCCGAAAAGGAAGGGGACTGACGGGATTTAAGATTTACGGATTTAAGATTTACTGATTTATGATTTTTTTGACTTGAGATAACAAATTGTGATTTCAAGTTAATAAAAGGGCAATCTTATGCACGAACCGGTCGTTATTCCAAACTACATCCATACAATCCGCGGGGCGTCGGTCATGCTGGACAGCGATCTGGCCATGATGTATGGGGTAGAGGTTAAACGCATAAACGAAGCGGTCAAAAGAAACCCGGAAAGATTCCCGTCTGACTTTATGTTTCAATTGACGGAACCAGAATACGACAACTTGAGGTCGCAATTTGCGACCTCAAGTTTGGAACACGGCGGGCGGCGTTACATGCCCTATGTCTTTACGGAACAAGGAGTGGCAATGTTATCCGGCGTCCTAAAAAGTCCGACGGCCATAGATATAAACATAAAAATCATGCGCGCGTTTGTCGCCGCCCGCAAATACTTTGCCGCGATTGATTCCAAATCCAAGGAAATTTCCGATTTGCGCCGAATGTTGGTGCTGTATATGGATAATACGAACAGCAAACTATCAAAACACGACCGCCAGCTGCGCGATGTCGCCGTGGCACTCAACGCGTTTCTGGCCGAGCCGAAAAAGCCGAAACGCAAAATAGGCTTTCAGCCATGATAAAAATCCGACGCGCGCGCATAAATGATGTGGAATCGCTGGCCGACCTGCTGATTTCTTTCCATAAATATTTCCAAGGGCTGGACCACGAATCGCACCGGATTATGCGCGCCAAAATAACCGACGAAATCACGCGCCTCAGTTTTGCCGGCCGGCCGCTGTTGTATATATTCGTTGCAGAGTCGGACGGGCACGTCGCCGGCGCGGTGTCTTTCTATAACGGATGGACGACGGACGCCAGCACGATGTATCATATACCGTATCTGTTCCTGCGGCCGGAATTCCGCGGCGGGCGGATAGCATTCGCGCTGTTGCGGCATGTGCGGGATCTGGCGCGCAAAACGAATGTAAAACGCATTTGCTTCAGCGTTTACGGCAAGAACGCACCCGCGCGCAAACTGTATGAGCACATCGGCGCAAAGTATTGGGCGACCGCGGAAGACGAGCATTTCATGTTTTACGACGTATGAAAATTTATTTCTTAACCTTGTTGTCTCCAAACTTCAGCATCAGTCTTTGGGTGTATAATTTATCGCAAGTTTCCTGAAAATATTGTTCCTGCAATTCCTTTTGTTTTTCCAGCATGTCTATCACTGCCTGATTTTCGTCCATTTGGGTCGCAATGAACGCCAGCAAGGTGACGAGCGTCGCAGTATCAAAGTTTTTTTGATGCTCTTTGGAATTCTTGTTCGGGCTTTCGTCTATGGTATAGCTATTGCGGAACATCGCGCGCGCTGAATTCAGCGGCATGGTTTCCAAGCGTTTTGACAGCTTGGCGAGATACGCGTTGGTATCTTCGTTCTCCCTTATGACGCCGCGCATGGCCAGCAAGTTGCCGCGCATATCGGCCGAATCCTTGGCCAGGGAGGCTATCATGTTAATCCTTTCCGCGCGGGTGGTCTGCGCCCGAACCGCGCCGAAACCGAAAATACCCAGCGCAGTCAGTAAAATAATCTTTTTAAACGAACTGTTTTTCATAATGAATGATCTTTGTCTGCCATTTTTTGTTTCTTGCCCCAAGCATACCACATTTTATATATTCGTCAAAATATTTTATATAAAATGAGGCGGGGGTTTTGCCCCCGCCTCGTTTTTGTTTATGGATGCCAGCCAGAGTTCTAATCTTTACCTGACTTGTTTTTGCATGCCATGCCTTCGCCATACCAAGACATATTGTCGTTAAATAACGATCCCCAAAACTGCCACCAAGCATGATCGCGCTGGCCATACTTAAAATCAATGACGGCGACGCAACCCAATGCTTTGGCCTGACGCGCTAATTCAAGCTTTACGTCTCTCAGGGTTTTAAGCTGGGCGTTAATTCCGTGAAGGTCGCACGCCACCCTTTCAACGGGAATCAGATTTTTAGGATATGCCTTTTCATAGAATTCAACCATTACGCATCCCGTTCCATAATGATGACGGCTTCGTTCCTGCTCCCGCCGAAGCCGGGCATGTCGGCGGCAAAGGCGGCGACAACCTTCCATCCCTGCTCTGCGTAAGAGTTTATCGCTTCTTCAAGTTTTTCCGGGGAAAATTTGCCCGTGAACCATTTGTCTTTCTGCGACAATACTTTATATTCTTTTGTTTGTTTGGCCATATGAATTCCTTTTTGAATTATACGGCGCATGGTATATCAAATCTGAAAATAAGTCAAATTTCCTATGGGACTGAGAGTTATCAAATCCATCTTTTTTTCTGCGGGCGCTCGGTGCCTGCGAATTCTTCCAGCGCTTTCTTTTGCTTTTCGGATAGTTTTTTTGGAACCTCGGTCGCGATGTCTATAAACATGTCTCCGCGCACGGTTGCGCCGCGCCCGACGGCGGGCATTCCCAATCCTCTCATTCTCAATCGTTCCCCAATCTGCGTGCCGGCCGGGATTTTTACCGACACGGTTTTGTCGTCAATCGTCTGAACATTAATCTCGCCGCCCAAGGCCAGCATTGCAAAGGGAACCTTGGCCTGCATCGCCAGATTGTCCCCTTCGCGCACGAATACCGGATCCGGCGCGATATGAATGTCTATATACAGGTCGCCGGATTGGCCGCCCAATGGCGCCGCCTCGCCCGCGCCGCCCAGGCGCAGGCGCGCGCCATCCGCAACGCCGGCGGGAATCTTGACTTCCAACGTTTTCTGTTTATGCTGAATGCCCGCGCCGTCGCATTGGGGGCATGGCTTCTTGATAATTCGCCCCGTTCCGTGGCATTCTGGACAAGGGGATTCGGTCGCGAAAAATCCGCCGCCGCGACGAACGTATCCGGTGCCGTGGCAACGCTCGCACACGGGCGCCGTCTTGCCGTCCGCGGTGCCGAACCCGGCGCATTTTTCGCATTTCACATTGGTCGCGAACTTTACCGTTTCGGTCTTGCCGTGAAACGCATCGCGAAGGCTAATCCGAACCTCGTGCAATAAATCCCGGCCGCGGAATGCGGCCGGCTGGGCCCGCCGGCCGCGGCCGCCGAACATATCTTCCCCGCCGCCGGCCATATTCCGAAACATCTTGTCAATGATATCCGAAAAGTCCCCGCCGCCGAAATTAAACTCGTACCCGCCGTTGCCGAACGGATTGCCATTAAAGCCATGCGCGCCAGCCTCGGCGCCGAAAGGCGACGGGCCGCCGCCGAACGCGGCATTGCCGAATTGGTCGTATGCCGCCCTCTTTTGCGGGTCCTTTAAGATATCAAAGGCATTGTTGATTTCTTTGAATTTTTCTTCCGCGGCCTTGTTCCCCGGATTTTTGTCCGGATGATATTGCATCACCAGTTTATGATACGCTTTCTTTATCGCGGCATTGTCGGCGTTTTTCGCCACGCCTAAAATTTCATATGGTGACTTGTTCATGATTCGTCAGTTTCGTAGGGGCGCATTCTCGCGCCCTTGTTATTTTGGGCGCAAGAATGCGCCCCTACTTCATGCAACATATATAATAAACGCCGCCGCAAAAATCAAGCCGTCATATAAAGTAAAAAATCCGGCGACCCCCGGATTTTTTATTTCACGCTGCGATGCTTGTCATTATTCTATGTGTTATTTATTACTGCTTATTTCATTTTCACGGTGTAATTTTCGGATCTCGCGGCATCTACTGCGCGTTTGCAGATGCCCGCGCCATTATCATCATCATAATCTCTTTGATTTATATAGCCGGCATGTATGGCTTCTTGCGTATCCAGCCAACCAGCAATATCGCCCAGATAGTGCCCTATAAAAACCGCTTCTTTTATTTTAGAGGTCGCCAGGAATTCTTGCGCTTGGGCAAGAGTTATATGTGTCGGCATGGCGCAGATGGAATAATTCACAAGATTTTTGAACAAGACATGTCTTGCGATTCCTTTTACATCTATCCAGTTTGGACTTATAGTTATCATTTATACCTCGTTCGTTTAGCAGATGTCTATTTGACAAATCCGATTCGTTATCAATGATACCCCCCCCCCCCCC
>WQUT01000073.1 GCA_009781955.1 Pseudomonadota bacterium
GCGGCGACAGCCCCCCCCAAGAGGGGGGGCAATTGGCCAGCGGGCTGGCCGACAGATTCTCTATCCCCCTATACGCCTGCACGCTGTCGCAGTTTATGATTACCCCCCCCCGGCGCGATAAGGGCGCCGTCCCCCCAGATGGGCGGGATTCACCGATGCGCCGCGCCAACGCATGCGCGAAATCGGATTTGCCTGACGCCGTCGGCCCGGTGATGATGTATGAATGTGGTTTCATATTGACAATTGTAAATATCCAATACTATAATGTAAAGCAGAATAAATGTGGGGAACAGAGAGACAAACATTTGGAGAATAAAAATGGCGGAAATAAAGAATAATAGAATTACCCCGTTGATGCCGGCTGAAAGGAAGCTCTTTACACTTGGAAACGGTTGGACAATTAATCAGTGCTTAAACGGGGGAAATGCATTCTATGAATTGCGCAGCAAACCCGAAGGAGAATATGGACTTGTCAAGGTATTGCATCAAAGCGAACGCGGATATTTTACCGGAATGCCGGAACCGGCATGCGTTGGCAAAAATAAATCCGTCGGCGAAAGAACATTATACGCCCCCGCGATAGACACGGATCTGGTGATTGCGGCGGAAACCCTTAACTCAAAATTCACCGATGGCGATATTGACCCATCCGTAAGGATCATAGAGTATGGCCAGAGTATGAACGCGTCCAACCTTTTGATATTTAATGAATATGGATCTATCAAATTTAACAAAAGATTATTTGAGGAATTTTTTAAGATACGAGAGGTTTCCGATGCGGAACTGATAGTCGGACATGATGGGTATTCTTTAATAAAGATGAACTGTTGCCAAGGAAAAGAACATCAGTCTATATTGCTTGACTCATTTTATGGCCCTTTGAGGTTTGGTTGTAAAAAAATTGAACAGAACATGGATGCGACAAAGGGTGAATATTTAGAGATTAGTTACATAGGTCGGGATAATTCCGAGAGGATATATTTTAACGATTCTCTTGCGGTTAATGGGGTTATTGGCGTGGCCCATGAACACGCGGTAAAGAATGCGCAGCAAAGTTTGGAACGCTATTACCACGACAAAAAGCTTATAAATCGGTAACGAAAAACTCTGGTTCGCCAGAGTTTTTTCATATTGTATTTTGCCCTTTTTATGGCATAATGTCCGGGCATAATATGAAAGGAGAAAAAGTATGAGCAAAAAAACACGCATTGCAATAAACGGATTCGGCCGCATAGGACGCTTGGTACTGCGCGCGGCGTTGGAATCCAAACGGGATGATTTGGAATTTGTCGCGGTGAACGATCTGCCCGCGCCGATCGCGGAATACGCATACCTGTTGGAATACGATTCAGTGCACGGGAAACTGCCCATGCCGGTCGTCGCCGACGGCAACACGATAAAGGTAGGCGGACACAATATCACGGTCCTTTCCGAAAAAGATCCGGCCAATCTGCCATGGAAAAAACTGGACATAGACGTCGTTATGGAATGCACCGGCATCTTCGCGACGGCCGAAAAAGCCAAAGTGCATCTGACCGCGGGCGCAAAGAAAGTCCTGGTCTCCGCGCCGTGCGACGGGGCCGAGGCGACGATTGTCCAAGGCGTGAACGATAAAACCCTGACGCGCGACATGAACATTGTTTCCAACGGATCGTGCACTACGAACTGCCTGGCGCCCGTGGCAATGGTTCTGGATGAAAAATTCGGCATAGTGGACGGATGGATGACGACCGTGCATTCGTATACCGGCGACCAGCAATTGCTGGATAAAAATCATAAAGATTTCCGCCGCGCGCGCGCGGCCGCGTTGTCCATGATTCCGACATCCACCGGCGCGGCCAAGGCGATCGGGCTGGTTCTGCCGAAACTGGCCGGGAAACTGAACGGCGTCGCCATCCGCGTGCCGACACCGGATGTCTCGGTCGTGGAACTGGTTGTCACCGTTTCAAAACCCGCGACGGCCGATGCGATTAACAAAGCCATGTTGGACGCGTCCGCCAACGGGCCGTTGTCCGGAATACTGGGATACAGCGATAAACCGCTGGTGTCCGTTGACTATACGCACGATCCGCGGTCCAGCATACTGGATTCGCTGCTCACGAACGTTGTCGGGGACAAGCTGGTCCATATAACATCCTGGTATGACAACGAGTGGGGATTTTCCAACCGCATGTGCGACACCGCGGCACAAATGGGAAAGTTATTGTAATATAAAGTGAGTGCTTTCTCCTGCCCCCTTGTGGGGCGGGATAGAGTTTCTTATGAGCGTCAGCGAATTAGAAACTTTTGGGTGGGGTGAAGCGGTCGTATTTACTTTGAATACTTTACCCCCACCCAAGACTTGCTAACTCGCTGACGCTCGTAAGCCAAGTCTATCCCGCCCCACAAGGGGGCAGGAAAAAATCCGGCATTCGCCGGATTTTTTGTTTGAGATAAAACGATTATTTCCCGAGCATTCTGGACCAGAATCCTTTCTTTTCCGGTGCGGGCGCGGGCGCTGGTTGCGCCGCCGCCGCGGCATCCGCCGCCGCTGCGTTCACATTAGCCGCGGCATCCGTCGCCGCGCCGTTCGCCTGTTGCTCTGCATTGGCCGCCTGGTCTTGCACTTCGGCGCGCTTGGCGTCCATTTTTTCTTTCATCGCGGCCTTTTCTTCGTCCGTCATGTTTTCCATCTCGGCCTTCTTGTCCGCCCACTTTTGTTTCATTTCGGCTTTCTCTTCATCGGTCATGTCTTTGAAGCCGGCCTTTTTGTCGCCCCATTTTTCTTTCATGGCGGACTTTTGATCGGCGGTCGTTTTCTTGCCGGCCTTCCAGTCTTTCTTGGCGTGGTCGCGCGCGCCCTTTACATCCGCTTTGGCGGCGGCGGCCGTATCCGCCAATGTCGGGGCGGCGGCTTCTTGCGCGATGGCGTTGAATGCGAATGTCGCGCCGATTATCGCGGCGGCTATCATGGTTTTCTTCATGGTCTTCTCCTTTCTTGGTTGATTATGGTATGTGCGTTGTAACGCGCCCAAACCGGTTTGTTGTTTTAAGAGCTATTGTTTCACGATGCCCTGGATTTCTTTCGCCGTGGTCACGATGTCGTTCACGTTGGATTGAATGGATTGCGCCTTGGTTATAACCTCTGGGGTGGCCCCGGCGGTTCCCGCCGTCGCGGTTCCGGCATAACCGGCCATCTGATTAATCGCCGCGGTTTCCACGGTATAAATTGTATTCTGGGCGTTTTGCTTTGCCGAATCTATCGCGATTTGTTTCAAGGTCTGCTGCGCGGGGTCCGCCGCGGTCGTTGTACCCGTCGTGCCGGCCGGCTGCACGCATGCGGAAAGCAGGGCGATTGCGGCAATTGCCAAATATTTTTGCATTTCTTCTCCTTTCTTACCTGGC
>WQUT01000074.1 GCA_009781955.1 Pseudomonadota bacterium
CGCATTGGATGCAGATGTTCAGGTCCACGGACGCCACGCGTTCGGAAATCGCGCGCTTTTCATATTTGGACGTGCCGACGGGATATTCGCCGTATGCGAATGAGGGCTCCGTCGCGTGCCCCCCCTCTTGGGGGGGGCTATCACGCCGTAGCGATAGCGAAGGCGGACTGGGGGGGGCTACCTCCGAAAGACTATTTTTATTTGAAGAAGCCCCCCCTCGGCCACTACGTGGCCACTCCCCCCCTACGGGGGTGAGACGCGACGGAACAAATACCGACACAGGCAAGTCATCGCCGCGCATCGCCGCCATTTCGCCCAAAACCCCCGCAATCCGCGCCGGCGCGTCGGGCGTCATCGCCGGCGTCCAGTCGGGCGCAAAGCCCGATGGCGACGAAGGCAGCGTGTATTCGTGCAGGAAATCCGCCGCGCGGTCAACCGCGGCCCAGTTTGCGGCGATAACCGCCTCGCCCTTTTTCTTGTACGTTTTTTCTATCGCCTCTTTCGCCCGCGCCGCGACAATTTTCGGATCAATCACATGCGTCAGATTAAAGAAGTTCAGCATGATGAAAGTATTGATGCGACGCCCCAGGCCCAATTCTTCCGCGCCGCGATTCGCATCCAGGAAAAAGACCCGCGCGCGCATACGTATCAAATGCTCTTGCACCGCGCGCGGCAGGTTGGAAAACGCGTCATTGGGACTGCGCGATGTATTAATCATCACTGTCCCGCCGGGTTTGAGTCCCTTAAACACATCAAACCTTTGCGCGATCATAAAGGACGACACGCCGATAAAATCCGCGTATTCCACCAGATATTGCGACCGTATTGGTTTCGGCGCAAAACGCAAATGCGACGCCGTCAAACCGCCGGATTTTTTAGAGTCATAGACCGCATAGCTTTGCGGGTAAAGCTTGGAATTCTCGCCGACGATTTTCACGATGTTTTTCACCGCGCTGACCGTGCCGTCGGAACCGATGCCGTAAAGAATCGCGGATTTTCTTTGTTCCACCCCTGCCCTTGCGGCAGGGGTCGCCCGTGCGCTTTCTTGCGACGGGCGGGGGATGGGTTCATTGGTCAAATCATCTGAATCAATTTGATTATTTTGACTGATTAAACCCACCCCCCGGCCCGCAAAATTGCGCGCCGCCCCCGCCGCAAGGGCGGGGGTAATATCCTCTATTCCAAACGCCGCGTCTGTCGGCAGCGATAGGCCCGTCACGTCGTCCGTAATGCCGACGGTAAAGTTATGGCGCAGGGTGCCGCGCATCATTCCTTCGGCAATCGCTTTCACATCGCGGGGCTTGAATTCCTTGCTGCCCAGTCCATACCGTCCGCCGAAAATATTTATCTTACTTGTCATTTTATAACCTCTAATAATTCTGGTTGTTCATATCCCGTGTTACTTGTTTTTCATTTTAATATTCTCTTTCTCAGGACTACCCCGGATTTCCATCGGCAACAAGTTGCCGGGAAATCCGACCCTTCTGAGAAGGGTAATTGCGCGCTCATTTTGTTAAATTTTATGAGCGTTAAATTGCCCTTCTCAGAAGGGCCGGAAAGCTTAGCAACTTGTTGCTATAGCTTTCCGGGGTAGTCGTATTTTATTTCCTTTACTTATCCACATGAACGTCCAATTGCGGGAAGGGAAAGTGCAGTCCGCGTTTTGGAAACTCGTTATAAATTTTCTCCATGATGTCCGCCTGGCTGGATGCGTAATCGCCGAATCCCGTCCAATAGCGCAAAACGATATCCACCGAATTGGGCGAAAGATTTTTTACGAACACGACCGGCGCGGCAGGCTTGCTCAGCACGCGCTTGTCCGCGCCCAGGATTTCCAGCGACACCGCGCGCGCGGCGTTTATATCGTCGCCGTATCCGATATTGATGACCATGTCAACCCGGCGTTCCGGCTGGCGCGACAGGTTTATGATTTCCCCATTGGACAACGGGCCGTTCGGCAGGAATGCAATCTGTTCATCCCCCGTATGCAGCTCTGTCGTAAAAATCATAATCTTTGCGACTGTGCCCGTTTTGCCGCTTGCCGTCTGAATCGTATCGCCGACGACAAATGGCTTGAACAATAAGATGACGATGCCGCCGGCAAAATTCTGCAGCGTTCCCGACAAGGCCATGCCGACCGCCAATGACGCCGCGCCCAGAATCGCGACGATGGACGTCATCTGGATGCCGACGGTGGTCAGCACGATAATCACCACCATGATTTTCAGCGCGACGGAAACGAACGATGTAAAGAACGAGGTCAGCGACGGGTCAAGCCGGCGCGCGTCCATAATTTTCTTGAACGATTGGGCCAGGCGGTTCGCAATCCATATTCCGATCGCCAGAATCACGACGGCGGTCAGCAGCTTGATACCGTATTGCACCGCAATATCGGTCAGTGTTGTCAGTGTTCCGCCAAAATTAGAAACAGGTTCGTTCATGTGTTATCCTTTTTTATTTTCTTTGTGCCAAGGCCGCGACGACGTCTTGGTATAATGGCTCGCCAATCGCGCCGGGTTCTTTGGTGCGGTCCAGCACGGCGATATTTTTCACGGATTTCGGCAAAGCCGCCAAAAACGCCGCCGTCGGGAACGGTCGGTACAAATGCACCGCAATCATCCCGGTTCCCCGCGGCAAATGCGCCAGGGTTTCGGTGATGGTTTCCGCCGCGCTGCCCATCACCACAATCACGTTCTTTGCGGTTTTCGGGCCGTAATAATCAACCAAGCCGTATTTGCGCCCCGTCAGCCGCGCGAATTCATCCATCACGCCGGCAACGATTTCGGGAACCGCGTCGTATAACTTATTCGCCGCCTCGCGCCCCTGGAAATACACGTCGGGGTTTTGCGCGGTGCCGCGGATGGTGGGCCGATCCGGCGTCATGCCGCGATTGCGCGCCGCCAGCATCATGTCGGTCGGGATAAGCGCGCGCAGGACGTCATCCGGTATATGCGTCAGCCGGGATTCTTCATGGCTGGTGCGGAAACCGTCAAAGAAATGCATAAACGGCACGCGCGAACGCAGCGTCGCGGCGTGCGCAATGGCGGCCATATCGTGCGCCTGTTGCACATTGTGCGCGGACAGCATCGCGAACCCGGTGCCGCGCGCCGCCATCACATCCGAATGATCGCCAAAGATGGACAGTGCGTGCGTCGCAATGGCGCGGGCCGCGACATGCATGACGAACGGCGTTTGCTCGCCCGCAATCTTGTACATATTCGGAATCATCAGCAGCAGACCCTGGGACGCCGTAAAGGTCGTCGCCATCGCCCCCATCGCCAACGCGCCGTGCAGCGCGCCGGCAGCGCCGCCCTCTGACTGCATCTCTATCACGCCGGGGATATTGCCCCAGATATTCTTTTTATGCTGATAGGCCCATTCGTCGGCCAGTTCGCCCATTGTGCTACTCGGCGTAATCGGGTAAATCGCCGAAAACTCGCTGCACCTATACGCCACATCCGCCGCCGCCCAGCCGCCATCGGCTATTATTCCCCTCCCTCGGAGGGGTGTCGCGCCGGTATCGCGCGACGGGGAGGGTTTGGTTTTTATAGACTCCATTTCTGCTTTTATATTTTCTAGCACCATATTAATTTTCCTTTTTACGTCCAAGTCGGCAATACGCAGCGTTTTTATACCAAGGCTGTCCATATATTCGTCTCTGGCTTTATCATATTTTACTTTGGTATCATGCGAATCTCCATCAATCTCTATAATCAATTTCAGTTCTTTGCAATAAAAATCCGCTATGTAGTTTCCTATGGTTTTTTGTTTTGTGAAATCGTAGCCAAGCTGTTTTTTCTTTAACTGATTCCATAGCAGAACTTCGGATAGATTTCCAGATTGACGATTACCTCGCGCATACTTTATAAGATTTCTGTTGTAAAGATTTACCAAAGCACCCTCCCCGTCGCGCGATACCGGCGCGACACCCCTCCGAGGGAGGGGAATTAGTCCGCCGCCCAGCCGCCATCGGCTATCGTTGTTTCTTTTTTCATTTCTCGTCCGTTAAACTTTTATTTTTATACATCAATCGCGCTGGATGCTTTGCGATTGATGCTATCCCAAAATTTCGGGGATAAGCGTCGCAAATTATACCCCATCCGCCACAGGCGCGCAAGTTTGAAATATCTTCTTGACAAACAGTGATAAAAGGTTATAAAATGTCAGTCTTCCCCCTCTTGTTTTGCAAGCGGGCAATAATAGAATTATACAAAGGAATATATTATGAAAAAAGCCTATCTGACCCCTGAACAGAAGGATATAATTAACATTGCTAGATACATGCAGAGTATGTTTTCATCTATGACCGAATTATTGTCAAATATAGACCCTACGAAAATAAAACATTTTATTGAAATCGTTCAAAGGGGAAAAATCGGAAAACGTCCGGCAACCGAAGCAGAAAAAGAAAATGCTTGGGCGGAATTAGGAGATATAACCAAATCTTTCAGCTCTATGCGGGTAAATTGCGCAAAAGAACAAAAAAAGAAGTAATGAAAAACCAAATCTCGCGTTTTGATATTGACATTGACCTGGTGCCGGTGTCGGTATCGCCCAAAAACATGGTCGTCTTGATGGCGGCCTTGGGCGCGGAACAAAAACGGCTGGCGCCTTGGCTTTACTGGGCCGCGACGCCAAAGACCAGTGCCGCGCGAAAGCCGTCCGAACATTCAAATTTATTCTTGTCGCGCCTGAACGATGCGGGCAAAACCGCGCGCGCGGCGGCAAAGATATTTTGGATGTTGTTTTCCCGAACAAAGCTGTTGGCCTGGAAATATAAATACTACCAGATTATGAAAGATGGAGAATTGGCGGGAATGATCGGGCTGGACGACATAAACACGCGGGATAAAAATGCCGTGCTGTGGTATTGCGTGCGCGAAAAGCACGAAGGAACTGGCCTGATTGACAGCGCGATCAAATTGATAGAAGGCCACTTTCTGCGTCATGGCCCCGACGGGATGGCGCGGCTGTATGCAAAGATAGAGCCAGACAATGAAAAGTCGCTCCGCGCGATCAAGCGCGCCGGTTGGAAATACGAAGGCACCTTGAAAGACGACCACTTCAATCCGCACAAAGGCGAAATTGTAGACAGAATGCTTTTTGCGATAACCCGGTGAAATCTAAAACAATCTTAAATCATAATCCGGCATGTCGTAACTCCACAGGCCCTGATACCCGCGGGTTGGAATCGGATCCGGCAGCACCCGCACATTCCCCAGTTTCCACGCATACCGCCCCGGTCGCCAATCGCCGAATGCGCGCTCTGTTTCCGTTTGCGCCGCGATGAATTCCGGCGTCATAAAAATGCAATCTTGCAGCTCGCAGACGCAGATTATTTTTCCATAGGTTTCAAAGAAATTCCCCTTCGCTTTAGCGAAGGGGTGGCAGTTTTGCGCCAGCAAAACTGACGGGGTAGTTGTTTTAATAATTCCGCGCGCTTTGCGCGCGGCTACTACCCCGCCCTCGCCATGTCCACCCCGCGCAATCTGCGATTGCGTGGGGGCCCCGGGCTCGGGCACCCCTTCACTAAAGTGAAGGGGAATTAATGTCTTTCCGCCGGCATCCATCGGGCGCAGGGACGCATGAATCGCCAGCAATCCGCGGTGTTTGGTCGGCCAGCCGCGCGTCTCGTATTTTTTCAGCCCCGCGGCGATCGCGCCCGCCCACGGTTGCCACAATGTTAAAGTTTTCATTTCCATCAAACCATATTTCTGGGGTTTCGCAAATTATATCCCCCGGTCGTGGCCCGTGCAAGCAAAGCGATAAAAAGCCTTAAAATAATTATTGACAAACAGGCAAAAAGTGATACAATGCTAAAACTTCATAATATTTAATTATGAAAAGAATCATGCAATCCAACAAAAAATGGAGAATTAAAATGAGTCGCAAGATGTCCAGAGTCAAAAAAACATTCTATAACGAATTCCTGCCGCAACTGTATCAAGGATTGACGCAGTTTTACACAGGAATGATTGATCCCAGAAAGCCGCGGGATAATTGGTCAAAAGAAATTCCGGCAAACCCAGAGGTTGCAAAGTTCCTGATAGACTTTGCGAGAGATTTCGGCCACACATGCGACTGTCAGCAAATTTCGTTTCTGGAAACACTGTTCAAGATGATTTCGGAAAGCTATTCCGAATGGTTCGCGAAATATTTAAAGAAAAACCCCGCGGAAATACCTGCATTGTTATTTAAGCAAATGGATTTCTGGACCAATAGGCAATGCACCCGCCATACCAAGTATGAAGAATATACGCGAATCAAAATAAATATCCATGCGTATGTCGTGGGCAGTTTTACTCATGGCCAGAGAATATAAAACCAAACAAAAACGGGGCGTCGCCCCGTTTTTTAATATCACATTTCAGAATTCTTTAAATATTTCTAAATATTCCCCGCCGATAAACGCGCCACGCTTTTTATGAAAATTTGCAACTTTCGGCTTTGCATACGATATCATCCACTTAGTATTCTGGTCGCGTAATATTTGTTCAAAATAATCCGACAGCATTGTTCCCAGGCCAAGGCCGCGGAGCGAGGGTTCTATTATGCGCAGCCATATCATGGTTCCGCCACCTAGCAATTTTTCCCCCGCTATAAATCCTGCTACCCTGCCGTCCATTTCCGCGACGAGCACAATTCCGTTGGCAACTATGCCCTCAGTATAGCCCACGCTCCATGGATCATTGTCCGGAAATAAATCTTTTTCTTTCTCCATCAGCTTTCGCATTGTCGCGATATCTTTGCGCGATGCCGGACGAAGAACGATATTTTCGGGCATTATTTTTCTCCTTATGATCCCCGCCTTCCCCACCCGCCGAAATCGGTGATTTCGGCGGGGCCCGGGTCACGTGGATGACGGAACTAGTTTTATTTGGACGGAGCTAGTTTTATTTGTCGGTTTTGTTATCGTCCGAAGTGCGCGCGCCCAGTTTTCCCATCGCGCGGACCATGTCAATCGCGCGGGACAGCTGATAGTCATCACGGCCGCCGTCTTCGGGCCAGGCATCGTTATCCGTTGATTTCGCGGGGTCCTTGTTCGGTGATTTATCAGCGTTTTTATCATCGGCCTTTGGTTTTCGGCTTTCGGTTTTCGCGTCGTCGTTTTTCAGCGCGTTTATCAATGTCGCTTCGGAAAATATGTCGCGGCTTTTTTCCAGAACCTGCACCCTGCTCTGCAATACTTCCACATCCGGGGTGATTCCCTCGCCCTGGATTGATCGGCCGCTGGGCGTGTAATACCGCGCGACGGTGATATGAATCGCGGTGCCGTCGCCCAATGGTTTTTGCTGCTGCACGCTGCCCTTGCCAAAGGTCTGCGTCCCCATGATGATCGCGCGGTTGTTGTCCTGCAGCGCGCCGGCCACGATTTCGGCCGCGGACGCGCTGCCGTGATTTACCAGCACCACTATCGGCTTTCCGTTCGTAAAATCGCCGGGCTTTGCGCTGGCGCGGTCAATTTCTTCAGAGAGGCGTCCGCGCGTAGACACTATATCGCCGCCGGACAGAAAAGCGTCCGAAACATCAATCGCCGCGGCCAGATATCCGCCCGGATTGTTCCGCATGTCCAAAACGTAACCCTTTACTTTCTTTTTTTCCAGCGATTCTATCGCGGCGCGCAGATCCCGCGCGGTTGTCGCGCCAAAGTCCGAAACGCGGATGTATCCGATGTCTTTATCGTCGCCCTTGGCCTCGTATTTTATAGATTTGACCTTGATTATCGCGCGCGTCATGGTGATGGTGCGCGGGTCCTTGTTAGGCTGGACGATTGTTAATTTTACTTTCGTTCCCGGGCGGCCCTTCATCTTTTTCACCGCTTGGTTCAGGGTCAGGCCGCCGACCTGCTCGCCGTCTATGTGCGTGATGTAATCGCCGGCCTTGATCCCCGCCCCGAATGCCGGGGTATCGTCAATCGGCGAGATGACGCGTATCATGCCCTTGTCCGCGGTGATTTGAATGCCCAGCCCCCCAAATTCGCCGGTCGCCTTGTCGTTAAAATCCTTGAACTCGTCCGCCGACAGATACGAAGAATGCGGATCCAGACTGGCCAGCATGCCGTTCATCGCGGCTTCCAGCAATTTTTTCTCGTCCACTTCCTCTACATAATTATCGCGCGCGGATTCAAACACCAGCGCGAATTTCTTCATCATTTCGTAGATCTGCGGATCGGTCAGATGCTTTACCGGATCTTTCTTTTCCGCGGCATTCGCGGACAGGACGATCATCAGTCCGCACCCGGCAACCATCAATGTATGTAAAATTTTCTTCAGCATGTTTCTCACCTTGGCAATGCGCGAATCTTAGCACGGGACGCGCCGCGGGGCAAGTGGAAATTCCCCCCCATAGGAGGAAGGCCACATTTGAACGGCCTAATTCCCCTCCCCAGGAGGGGTAGATTTTATTAGCGGCGGCAGCCGCTTAGAAAATCTGGGGTGGGTTAGTTAAACAGAGAATAATGTTTATAAGTAGACACTATCAAAATTCCATGCGCCCACCCCGGAAAGCTAGGTCGTCCGTCTTTGCTTTGCAAAGCCGAGACTCCCGGCTTTCCTCCCCTCCTGCGGAGGGGAATTACGATGGTTCGCTGAACAGGCGCGCAGGATCAACGGCGTTCGCGCCGCGGCGGATTTCCAGATACATTTCCGGTTTCGGACCGGAACTGAACCAACCGGTATTCTGATCGGCGGCCGCCGTGCGTATCGCGTTGCTGTCGGGCATCCTGGCGACCGGTTCGCCCGCCAATACCTCTTGCCCCAGCAACACGTCAATGCTGCCCAGGCCCGTCATCACGGAATTATACCCGTTTTTATGCGACAGTATCAGGACGCGGCCGAATCCCTTGAAGTTGTCCGCGAATTTCACAATGCCGTCCGCCGGCGCGGACACCAGCGCGCCGCCGCTGGCCCGTATGCGCCAGCCGTCGGATATCAGGCCCAATGCCGATTTTTCGCCGAACAGCGCGACCAGTTTTCCAGAAACCGGCGCGCGCAATTTTTTAGTGCTGAACGAAGTATCCGCGGACAGCGCGGATGACCCGACGCCGGACATCAGTTCGGCCAGATTTTTCGCCCGCGCGGACAAGGCGCGCAGCTTCGCCTGCAACTCCGTCTGTTGGTCGCGCAGTTTCTGATTCTGCGCGGTGCGCGTCTTCAACAGCTTGTCCAATTCGCTGCGCTCTGTCTTGTATTTCTTTGCAGAGGCAACCAGCTTTTCCTGTTGCGCCCGCTTGTTCTCTTGCACCGTTTCCAGTTCCGCAATCTGCGCGGCCGCGGCCCGCATATCCGCGTCAATCTGGCCGGACACGCCGGTCAGCAGCGCGGATGTCAGAACATATTCTCGCGCGTTGTCCGCATCAAAAGACACGCCGCGCGATATTGCCAGCAATCCCGCCGCCGCGTCGCCCAGGCGGCCGCGGTTTTCTTCGGTCTCCTTTTGCAGGATGGCCGATCGCGCGCCCAGGTCGGCGATATTTTTGGCGATGGCGGTCCGCTCTGACTCCAGCCTGGTCACCCGATCCGCGGCCGACACCAGCTGGGTCTTGGTCTTTTCAACGGTTTTGTCGGATTCTTTCACCGCCGCGTCCAGCTTCTTATTCTGCTTTTCTGCCGTGGCCAGCTGGGCCTGGACCGCCGCCAGTTCCGACGGCGCGGCCCGCGTCAATGTAGGGGCGCATATTTGCGCCCCAATTAACACCGCAAAAAATAAGTGGCCTGTTTTTTTCATTTCAATCATAGGGCGCAATAACCCGGGCCCATACATTATTTCACAACGACTTTCAAAAACGTTTTCTTTCCCTTTTGCAACAGGATTGATTTGCCGGGTTTTAATTCTACCTCTTCCAAAGAATTCAAAACTACTCTTCCATCTATTTTCAATCCACCTTGCTTTATAATTCTACATATTTCGGAATTAGACGGAAACAGCCCAGAAAACATTGCAAAATCTATTATGCTGACCGGTTCTCGGTTGGCTTTCATTTCTATTGTTGGAATCGCCGCATCGTTTGCATGCGCGCCGCCGAACATTGATAATGCCGCGGTCGCCGCGCTTTCCGCCGCAGTCACGCCATGCGCGATTTTGGTCGCCTCAAAAGCCAAAATCTTTTTGGCTTCATTAATTTCAGAGTCGCGCAATTTGCCGAGCTTTGCGATTTCCGGCAAAGGCAATTCGGTATATATTTTAAGGAACTTTTCCACGTCGGCGTCCATCACGTTCCTGAAATACTGATAGTAATCAAACGGACTGGTCCGGTCGGCGCGAACCCACACCGCATTGCCCGCGGATTTCCCGATTTTCGCGCCATTTGAATCCGTAATCAGCGGACATGACAATACGTGCGCCTCTTTCTGCCGCTTGCGGCGGATCAGACTGGCGCCCGCGACGGAATTTCCCCATTGATCCGCGCCGCACAGCTGCAAAGTGCAGCCATAGTTATCAAACAAATGCAGAAAATCCACGGCTTGCAGCGGCATGTAATTGAATTCCAAAAATGACATCTCGCCCGTATTCAGGCGTTTCTTTACGCTTTCCATTGCCAGCATCTGCGGCACGGTAAAGCTGGTCCCGAACTCGCGGAGAAAGTCAATATGGCTGAATTTTTTATGCCAGTCATAGTTATCAACCATAATGGCATCCGTCGCGCCGTCGCCGAACTTTATAAACTGTTCATAGCATTTGCGCAATCCGGCCGAGTTCGCGGCAATCTGCTTATCGTCCAGCATCGGCCGGTCCGAATTGCGATCCGACGGGTCGCCAATGCGCCCCGTCGCGCCGCCGACCAGCATTATCGGTTTGTTCCCGTATTTCTGGAACCAGCGTATTATCATCGCCGGGACCAAGTGTCCGACGTGCATGGAATCCATCGTCGGGTCCACGCCAAGGTAGGCCGTCACGGGCCCCGCAGAGAACGCGGCGCCAAGGGCGTCCCGATCGGTCGTTTGATAAATCAGTCCGCGGCTTTCCAATTCATGTAGAAAATCGTTTTTCATAGTTTATTCCTTTTGCGTTTATTATAGCGAAAAATTTAGGGATTATCAAATATTATGACTACCCCGAAAAGCTAGGGCAACACCCACCCGACGAAATCACAGATTTCGTTGGGTGGTTTGCTGCTGTTGAAAATCCGGGGTAGTCGTTTATAAAAATTGTTGCCCGTGCGGGCGTGCGGATTCCCGGATATTTCCTGGACACGCGTTCCGCGTGCTGCGGAAATTCCGAGAATGACATTTAATGATGATTTGACTATTCAAAGTATTACGGCCGGTGGCCGTAGCAAGAATAATAAAAGAATCCGAATGGTTTCAACATGACTTTACCATAATCAATATGTCCTGTATCTGCCAACGAATCTGGCGACCGCATTGTCTGGGCAAACATTCAGACATTTGTTGCATCCGTTGCATTTGTCATTGTTTATTACTGGAACAAGACGTATACCTATAAATTTGTGCTCTATTGCATTTTCAGGACAAATCTCCTGAACCGCGCAAGAATCGCAAGCCCATATGCATCCGGATGCATTCGTCCATATTTTATAACTGACCTTTTGCATCTTGCAATCCTTTATGCAATCAGAATAATATCAAAAACATCCGTTGTTAATGATAATCGGGCTAAAAATCCCGCGTTCGCGGGATTTTTCAGTTGCCGAGCATTTTATTTACTTCGTCGGCCAGATTATCCTCGCGCTTTTGGATGCCTTCGCCCAACAGGAAATATGCGAATCCCGCAAGCGTCGTATTCGCCTCGGCCAGCACCGCCTTTACGGTCTTGTTCGGATCCATAACGAACGGCTGCTCGGTCAGGACCGATTCTCCATAGTATTTCTGGATGCGGCCCGCGACCATCTTTTCCACAACCGCGTCGGGCTTGCCCGCCGTCGCGCCGGATTCGGTAAATATTTTCTTTTCGCGTTCCACGGCCGCGGGGTCCACCTGGTCAACCGTCGCGAATTCAGGCTTGTTCGCCGCGATGTGCATCGCGATTTTGGGGCCGATTTCCGCCGCGCCCGCCGTATCGCCGTTCAGCGCGACAATAACCGCAATCTGGCCCATATCGGTGCAGAGGCAGTTATGGACATACTTGAACACGCTGTCGCCGCCGACGGCCGCTATGCGGCGGATTTGCATGTTTTCGCCAATCGTCGCGATAAGATTTCCGACTTCGTCGGACATCGCGTCAACAACCCGGGCAAAGCATTTTTGATCGCAATCGCACGGTCCGTCGCACTTGCAGCCGCAGTCGCCGTATACTTCCAAAGATTTCTGGACAACGTCGGCGACCAGTTTTTGGAATTTTTCATTCTTTGCGACAAAGTCCGTTTCGGCGTTCACCTCTGCAATCACGCCGAATGTGCCGTCTTTGCTCTTCGCCGCCGCGACCAAGCCCGCCGCCGCGACGCGGTCGGCTTTTTTCGCCGCTTTCACGATTCCTTTTTGACGCAGCCAGTCGGACGCCGCCTGGATATCGCCGTTATTTTCGGTCAATGCCGCCTTGCAATCCATCATGCCCGCGGATGTTTTTTCGCGCAGTTCCTGGATCAATGCCGCTGTAATATTTGCCATTTTTTGCTCCGTTGGTTTAATTTTGTGTTACTCTGCCTTTTCTTCCAGCTTTTCCACCAGTTTCTCGCGGCGTTCGGCCCTCGCCTCGGACTTTTTTGATTTTTCCCGCGCTTCTTTTTCTATGTGCTCTTCTTCCAGCTTGTCCGCGTCAACGCCGGTCATATCGCTGGCGACCTTCTTTCCCGCCGCGCCGCCCAAGCGTTTTTCAATGCCGGACAGAATCGCATCCACGAACAGGTCGCAATACAGTTGTATCGCGCGCGCCGCGTCGTCGTTGCCGGGAATCGGATAGTCAATCAGTTCCGGATTCGCGTTGGTGTCGCAGATCGCGACAATCGGCATGTCCAGGTTTTTCGCCTCGCGCACCGCATTGTATTCTTTCGGAACGTCAATGATGATCGCCGCCTGGGGCACGCCGTGCATGTCCAGAATTCCGCCGAAAACATCGCGCAGCTTTGCGATTTCTTTTTCCATCACGCCGACCTCTTTCTTGGTCAGGCCCAGTTTCTCGGCGTTCTCGCAATCCGCCTCCATCTTTTTCAGACGGCGGATGGATTGCGACACGGTCGTCCAGTTGGTCATCATTCCGCCCAGCCAGCGGTTGCTGACATAATGCTGGCCGCAGCGTTCCGCAGCGTCTTTGATAATATCTTTCGCCTGGTGCTTTGTAGATATGAACAATACTTTGCCGCCGGCGGCCGCGATGGCCTCCAACGCCACCAGGGCGCGATGCAACAACGGCGCGGTTTTGTTCAAATTGATTATGTGGATCTTGTCCTTGATGCCATAGACATACGGCGTCATTTGCGGGTTCCAGCGACGGGTGTGGTGTCCGAAATGAACGCCGGCCTCCATCAGCTGCTTCATAGAGAATTTAGGCAGTGCCATGATTTTGCTCCTTCGTCGCAAAAAGGGACTAGGGACTAGGGACTAGTTGCTAGAATTTTTTGCGTTTCTGTTAATCCTCGCCATTCGCCAAACAAACCCTTGCGGGACAGAAACTTGGCAAATAGCTGTGTTCTTCACACGGGCCCAGGCCCGCGCGTAGCGCGATTATAGAATATAAAATTTCAGAAATCAAGGGAAATAGAAACTTGCCATGGACTTTTTGAAAATTTGATTATATAATGCATCCGGCGGCGCATTGACCGGCGTTGTTGAAGAGTAACTACTTCTCAGGGTCGTTTTGGTTGGCAACAAAACGTAAAGACGCCTCCAACTTTTGGTTGGAGGGCGGCCCAATAAGGCGGCTCGCCGCCAAATAAGCCCGCTATCCCTGATAGTAGTTAACCTCCAACCGCCTCTGGTCACGGGCGGTATTTTTTACGGGGGGAATCATGGAAAACCAAAGTTATGGCAATTCAGTGGCGAAAAAATTAAAACGGATATGCGAATTCTTTTGCCTTTCCAAGACGGAAATTGCAAAGAGCCTGGGCGTTTCGCCGGGAACATACAAGGAATGGGAATTGGGGGAACGCCTGCCAAAAGATTTGCCGGGCGAGATCGCAATGCTGTTTTATGTTGATTTATAATTTCCCGCCCCGATTTTGTAAGCGGCGATAAAAGCCGCTAGCAAAATCTACCCCGACCCCGGGGCCCCCGCGCGAACTTGTTCGCGTGGGGTGGGCCCAGGAGGGGAATCCGTGCTTGCTTAAATTGGATTATTTCTTTTTCGGAATACAGCTGACGACGTATGTGGAGTCTTCTTTCTTATGATTCACGGTGAAGACTTTCTGCTGTTTGTCCGCCTTGATAAATCCCTCCTTGCAGAACTGATTCACCGTGCAGTTGCCCCAGAATCCGTTCTGGCACGCCTGTTGCGCTTTGCCGTTTGGGAACGCGCACACGCTGATTTCGCCGTCTTTCTTGCACGCGCCGCTCTTTGTTCCGTTCGGCACGCAGTGGTTGTATTTCATCTCGCTGGCCGACGTTTGCTCGTTGGTCTTGTTGAATCCGTTGGCGCATTCGGTGAATTCGCCCGAACCGCATACGTCAAAGTTATCCGTTTCGCTGACCCACGCGCGGGACGCGATGCCGCCCCAGACCTCGCACTTTTGCAGGCATTTCGGCTGATCCGTGTCCGCGCCCGTCAATACATACGTGTCGTCCGCGCATTTTTCAATCAAGCAATCCTTGCCGGAATTTTTCCATATTACGCCCGGATTGTTTTTTTGCGCGCAACGCTGGCACGCGTTGCCCACCGGACGCTCACCAATCGCGCATTCCAAATTCGCATTGGTTGTCGCAACCGCGCCGGTTGCGGCCACCGCCTGGACCGTCGCGGCGGATGCCGGCTGGGGCGGCTGGCTGGACGCGACGTTCATCATGTTGAATCCGACGCGCGTGGCTTCATAGTTCGCGGACACGGACGGACGTTCCGGCCCGGATGTCTTTGCCGCCGCGCGTTTGGCGACGGCCGCGCTGTCCACCACTATCACCTGGACAACCGGGGTTTCATCCGCGGTTGCGGCGGCACCCGCCGCTACTTCGGGCGCCGCATCATCCGCGGACGCCGCGCCAAATGCGACTGTTACAAGCAAAGCCGCAAACAATATAGCTTTATTTTTCATTTTTATTCCTCTTAGCCTATACCTCCACCCAAGATTTTGTAAGCACACAAAAAAAGTGCCGCTAACAAAATCTGGTTTGTCATTCCCGCGCAGGCGGGAACCGCCCCACAAGGGGGCAGGAAAATAGTGCTCACCGCGTCGCGCGCAGGATTCCGTTGTCGTCCGTAACGGTCCAGCCCAAAGAGCGCAATGCGTTCACAAAGCCTTCGCGCCGCGCGGACGGTATTGTCGCGGAAATATTCCGGCCCTGCATGGTTTTCAGCTCCAGTTCGCTGTCCATGTCTGAATCGCGCAGTTTCTGCTTCAGGCCGGCCCATTGTTTCAGCCCGCCGATATTAAAGAATATTATGGCGCGGTCGCCTGAATTGTCCGCCGCCGACATATAGTTCGGAACATTGTTGTCGCGCAGCCATTTCGCCGTCGCGTCCGGATCCAGTGTCATGGTGAAGTTCGCGGAATACGCGGTCGCGCTGGTCTTTTCATTATCTATGCCGGATGACGCGATCAGGCCGGTCATATCCGAATCGGACGCATTCTTTATCAGCATGGAAATTGTTTTCGGATCGGAATACCGCGATAAGACCGCTATCGCAATCTGGCGGCGCGCATCGTCCGTCGCCAACGATTTCGCCGCCGCCGCGGTGCTTGCCGTCTTTTCAACCGACGCGGTTCCCGTCAGATTCACCGCGGCATGCGCGTCGGCGAAAAGTGACAGAGTGACAAAGTGACAAAGTGACAAAATTATAAAAAATTTTCCGAATGTCATTTCAAAATACCAATTAGTTATTCATATTATTTTTTACAGTTTTTATTGATGAACACAAAATCCTGTTGATCTCTTGCCAGTCTTTATACATTGAATCATACTAAACCTGTGTTATAAAGCCAGCATTTTTTAACCTATCCAACCAATATTTTGTCTCTGCCAATTCTTTTTCAGAAATTTTAATTTCTGCATAAAGTCTCTGCCTGACGAGGCAAAATTTGCCTCTGACACATTTGCGCCGATGCTCATCCCCGAACGCAGAATCTGCTTGGAAATAATAAATTCTTTCTTTTGGGCGCGCAAGTAACTATATAACTTAACAACCCGGTCCGCAAACTTTTCGCTTTTATTTTTCAGCGGACTATCTTTCATCTTGCCCCCCGTATATTCTGTCACTCTGTCACTTTGTAACTATGTCACTAAAATTCTGATTCTTTGCGCAAAGCGCAAAGAATCAGAATTTTCCCATGATTCCCAATCTGATTCCCATAGAGCTGTAAATAGAGTTCACCTCGCTATTCGTGGCGCAGACCCAGCCCGGGCAGGATGCTTTCAGGTCTTGGATGGACGTCGCGATTTCCGCCGCCTGGGCCGCGGTGTATCCCATGTAATTGCCGTTCGCTATGTCGTTCAGGATTTGATCGTATAGCGTCCCATTGGGCCAGCCCGCGCCGTTTATGCTGTTCAGCCCGAATGATTTCCCATTCAGGAATGTTTTGGCATTCGCGCCCGATACCGTATAGTAATCATACGTCAGCCCCATCTGCAACGAAACGCTGTTCGTAAGCGCCGTTGACCACAGGGCCGCCAGCCCCAGGTGATACGCGCTGCCTAAACTTGCCGAGTCTTCCACGCTTTTCGGATGTTTCCAGTCCGGACGATATGGCTGGTCGCCGGCAGATGTATAGGACGGCAGCCCCAATTCCACGCGGCCGGACATCGCATTATTCTCGTTAATCGGATATTCCGCGTCCATCGCCAGATACGGGCCGCTCCACGAAACGTCGTATTTGTGGCTGGTTCCCGGCTGCTGGTAATAATATGTGCCGCCGGTGTCAACTATGCCGCCGGTCGTAGAATACGGGGGGCCCCAAATCACCTGGGGCGTTCCGCCCGGATTTTGAATGACTACGAACGGATCGCATTGAACCTCGTCGCTGCCGGGAACAGTTATGCAGTATCCGGTATCCAGCGACATTCCGTAATTCTGGTTGACGGTCAGCGTATAGCTCAGCATGCGGTAACCCACGCTGGGCGTCAATTTAATCTTTCCAATCGCCAGCTTGTCCGTCAGCCCCAGCCCCGCGTTGAACCCCAGCATGTTGCCGCCCGAACTGGTCCCGACCGACAGCGCGTGCCCGTAAACATTCCCGATTGTCGCGCCGGTCGTGGAATCCACATAGGTCGTTATCAAATACCCGCCGGCGGTGATGTCGTCGTCAACCATCCTGCTCTCGCCGGACTGCATCCCGTATTTGAATCCCGCGTCAATCTTTAGCCCGAACGCGGCGTTGCCGAACGCGTATCCGCCGTTCAGATCCAAAACATTCCAAGCCAGGTTGTCAAAGCCCAGCTTGCTGCCCGCGGTTTTTAGCGAAAATTCCCAATTGGCGAATTCGTGCGTAATCCCGCCGCCCAGATAAAATCCGGTCGTCTGATTCGGTCCCTTTGCACTTGGACGCGGCGCGGACGCGGCATTTCCGGAATAATTATTCTGTCCGCCGACGGCGGCATACGGAACCTGGGCCGTTGTCGGACGCTGATACTGGCCGTAAGGATTGTAAGTATATGCGCCCGGGTTATAAGCGGTTGGCGACGCGCCGGTGTTGGAATACCGGACTTGGGGCGATTGATAGCCCCCGCCGGTATAGTATGTTCCGGCAGAAAAAGCCGGAACAGGCAGCAGGCAACAGGCAGCAGGCAGCAGGCATATTAGATATTTCTTCATTATCTCCCTCTTGATTAATCGGATTATATCACAAAAACGACTTGAAAAAAAATGATTTGTAGTGTATAAAATCCGAACATCGGGGCTATGGCGAAACTGGTAGACGCGCTACCTTGAGGTGGTAGTGGAGCAATCCATAGGAGTTCAAATCTCCTTAGCCCCACCAAGTTGTTTTTGAGAACATGGCGCATACAAGCCCGTGGAGCCGCAAAGCGGCGACGTGGGCGCAGTGGTGAGCCGGCATTGCGAAGCAATGTCGTGCGAACAAACTGGTAGACGCGCTACCTTGAGGTGGTAGTGGAGAAATCCATAGGAGTTCAAATCTCCTTAGCCCCACCACCGTTTTTGTCCGAACGAAGTGAGGAATACAAAAACGAGTGTCTCGCCGTAGTCCGAAGGACGGAGGCGGACAAGTAAAGTTCGTAAAGCATCCACCAGGGCGCGGCGCCATAATTAAAACTTATTACAACTCTCCCGTCTTGAACTCGTCATAACCCTCGTAATAATAGCTGACATCTATTCCTTTCATAAACACTCCGCGGTCATTGATTTTGCCGGTCAGCGCATTTTTTAACAAATGCTTTATTTCCGTATCTTTCACGGGACTGCGCGCCATCGCGGAAAGATAATCGTTTTTATCAACCCGATTCCAATCCACGACTTTTTTCAACTCTTTTTTCAAAATCAAGTCCAGCCAGATTCGCATCGCGCGGCCGTTGCCTTCGCGGAATGGATGCGCGATGTTCATTTCAATATACTTTTCAATAATTTCATCAAAAGTATTCTGGGGCATTTTATCAATATGCTTCAGCGATTGCGGCAGATACATCAACGGCGCGAAACGAAATCCTCCCTTTGCGATATTCACATCGCGAATCTTGCCGGCGAAATCATAAATATCGCCGAAAAGAAATCCGTGTATCCGGGCAAGGCCCGAAAATGTTCCAACCCGCAGCTTATCAATATGGCCGCTATCAAAAAGCAACTGCGCTTGCTTTTTGCTGATTTGTTCTTCCGCGCGGTTCAATTCAACCTGGCCGGTGATCCCAAGCTTGTTTTTCAAAACCATTTAGCACCCTTTTAGTCTAATAAATTATACCAAGCTTATTGTAAAAGTCCAGTTATTACCAGCCACCAGCACTAGCCACCAGCCACCAGCAAACAATCACTCTTTTTCCTCTTGCCCCGGGCCGCCTATTTTTGCTTTAATTGTTAAAGCATGAGGAAACTCTTTTCCATTTTTGCCGCCGTTGTCATCGCGTGCGCTTGCCCGCGCGCGCATGCGGACGATTCGGAGACAGAGGTAGCGCGCGCCGGCCGGCCCGGCGTTGCGGCGCCAATATCGGCGGCCCCGGCGCAATCCGCCGCAACCGCAGCGCAGCAACGCGGCCCGGCGCCCGCATCCAACCGCGCAACGCCCGCCGGCGCGGTCGTCGCGCCGACGGCGCCAAGCGCGCGGGGGGCCGCCACGCGCGAACCAACGCCAGAGGCGACGCGCACGGCGGCGCCGGGCCAATCGCAAATCTCGCCGGGGGCCGGGCCCGCGCCGAACGTCCGCGCCGCCGCCACCCCGCGAGAGGTCGCGGCCCGCGCGGCCCCTGAATCCGCGCGAACCGCCGTCGCGCGCCCATCCGTCGCCGGCAATCAATTGCCAAATGCCCCAGTCAGAAACCAAGACGAAGGCTGGCTCGCCGCCCATGGCCCCGGCGAACGGTGGTCGCAGATTTCCCGCGCGGGCATAGCCCCACAAATAGACACTAATCGCCAGTCGCCGGCCGCCAGCCGCCAGTCGCCAATCGCCCGTTCCGTAATGCGCGCGGCCGCGGCGCCGGGCATCGCGCCAAAGTCTGTCCGCGCGGCGATAACCCAGATCACCGGCGGCGACGGAAATCTGAACGATTACCAGCTGTGCCGCGATACTTACTTTCAATGCATGGACGAATTCTGCGCGAACAAGGACAGCCAGCTGCGCCGCTGCGCATGTTCAAAACGCATGCATGATTTTGACAAGGCGCAAAAAAACATGGATAAATTCCAAAACAAAATGCTGGATTTTAACCAAAGGCTGCTGACCGTCAGCATGGACAAGGAAGACGCGACCGCATCCATCAAGGCGACCGAGGGCGAGACGGCATTCCAGGCCGGCGATACGTCGCCTTCGCAGCAAATCCTGGATACCATAATGGGCAAGCTGAAGTCCACCAACGCCGACAACAAGGATACTCATTCCCTGGCCATGATAACCTTGTCGCTGGACACCAGCACCGTGTTTGACACCATTGACTATACGTTGGGCGCGACGACCGCGACCAAGGAAGGCGACGCCCTGTTCCGCGCCGCGCTGCCCGTATGCAAGGAAATAGCGGCCGAGATATGCGCCCCGGACGATATTTCCATCGCGCAGTCCGCATACGAAATGGCGATAGAGCAAGACTGCAACACCGCGCAAAAGGCGTATGAAAGCCTGCAGGATTCCGCGCTGCAGAAAGTGCGCGAGGGCAACGCCCTGCTGGACATGTCGCGGCTGCAGAATTACCAGGACCGCAATGCGGACGATACGTTGACCTGCAAGAAAAAGATGCTGGACATGCTGGCCAACGACGCGGTGTGCGGCGCCGATTTGGGCAAATGTCTGGACTGGTCCGGAAAATACATTGATCCGTCAACCGGCACGGCCATACTCACCAGCAACCTTTCCAATCTGGCCAACATGCTGGTGCCGCCCAACAACGACCCCGCCGGCGCGAACAAATGGGTCAAGGTCAAGGAAAACTCCGGATTCGTAAAATTCCTGAACGCAAAGAAAAAATACATCTCGCCCGCGATGGACAGCTGCGAGAAAATTTCCGACATGGTCTGGAACGGGTTTATGGAAGACGCGCTGGCCCAGATAAAAATCGCCCAAACCAGAAAGCTGGAGGATATGCGGCAAAGCTGCACCACCATCACCACGACATGCCTGGCCGGAATGGCGCAGTCTTTGACCGATTTTGACACGCGCGCGCTGTCGGTGTTCGGCGTGAACGCCGATCGCACGGTGAACCAGATGTGCGCCCAGGTCAGGACCGCGTGCGACGGACTGATGGCGGCCACCGGCGGCGCGGGGGGGACCGACTGGCAGACCGGCATGACCGAAATCGCCCGCGACAAGACGTTTGACCAGATCATAAAGACCTGCATCCAGGTCGGGCAAAACTGCATCGTTCAGAACTGCACGTCCGCGGCCGGAAATTTCGGGCTGTGCAATTTCATACAAGATTATCCGACGTCCATCAACAGAAACAAAGTGCTGACCGGAACCATATGCTTTAACGACGTGGTGTCGTGCGTGAATGACGCGAATCTTGCCGACGACGTTCTGAACGCTATGCGCGGCGCGTGGTATGGGGCCGCGGCATTCGCCACGCCGGGCGGCAGCAATCTGTGCACCGCGGGCGTGGCAAACATGAACACCTGCCTGCTGGCGCAATACATCTGGGGCGGATGCAACAGCGCCCCCCAGAACGCGGGCGCGGAAATACTGGTCAACGCAATCATAACCGATTCCACCAGGGCCAAATACAGCACCATAATGGCATGGTTCGGGACAAACACCCACAAAGATTGCTATGCCGCGAATTGCCCAAAGGATTGGGGCGGCAGCGTAACCGGATGCGATCCGTCTTACAGCGGGCCGCCCAGCCCCGTAACGGAATGCCCGGCCAACAAGAAATTTGCGGTTGCATCCGGTTTGACCAACTGCTGCGATTCCGGCGCGTTTGACAGCTTTGGAAACTGCTGTCCCAGCGGCGGCGTGAAATACGTGCCGGTTGACGTCACCGATACCGGCGCGGCGGATTTCTTCCGCGTTCCCGGAACATCGCCGAATTATAACGCCAACACGCTGAGCTCTGGTTCCAAGGGTTCCGGATGGGGATTTGGGGCCAATCAAACCGCCTATTCTATCGTGTGCTCTGGCCCCAGCCTGCAATTCATCGCAAAGTTCACGTCCAGCGGCGGCAACAGCCCGATATACCTGTTCTGTTCCTCTAGCGGCGGCACCGGCAAGATGAGCGGAACGTATGCGACCGGCGGGAACGCGACCTGCAGCGGGAGATTCCTGGCCATCAATGCGGCCCGGGGGACATATTCCGCGCCGGTGTATACCCCGAATACGCCGAACGGCCCGGTATCGCCCGCGATGTATTACACTTCCGCCAGCGGCCCGTGCACATACAGCTTTAATCCCGATACGGAAGACGGAACGTGGAGCGGCAGCAACTGCACCGCGTTGCCGAACGCCCTGAACGAAACGGGCGGATCATGGAACGGCGCAATAAGAAAAGACACTCCGCCGAATATGTTTATCAATTTCTAAATCATAAGTTTATCGCGGCGATGGCCCCAAGAACCTTTTTCAATTCTTCGGGTGAAAATCGGCCCAAGACCCAGTCGGTGGGATCAATGGGCGACCCGGCATCGCGCGGATGGCCGACGCCGATGCGAATGCGCCGGTAATCGGGGCCGACCGCGGCGTCTATGCTGCGAATTCCATTATGGCCCGCGCTGCCCCCGCCGGTTTTTTGCCGCATTTCGCCGACACGGATATCCATATCGTCGTGAATTACAATCAAATTTTCCAGCGGGATTTTATAGTATTTCATCAATGCCGCCACCGCCGCGCCGGAATTGTTCATAAATGTCAGCGGCTTTGCAAAAATCGTTGGCCGTTGGTCGTTGGTCGTTGGTCGGTGGTCGTTGGTCGGTGGTCGGTGGTCGGTGGTCGGTGGTCGGTGGTCGGTGGTCGGTGGTCGGTGGGTGATTTTTGTGACAATCGCATCCTTTTCTTTTTTCCAAACCGCGTCCGCGCCCGCCAGCACATCAACCGCGATAAAGCCGGCGTTATGCCGGGTAGTCGCGTATTCGGCCCCCGGATTCCCCAGGCCGACAACCAATAATGGAGGCGATGCATTCATACCCGTCATTATATCCGAAAAATCGCAGAGTTCAAAGAAAAAGATTGGGGCCTATATTCTTCTTGGCTTATTGGATTTATTGGGCTATCATATAATCATGCCCCAGCATCTGACCCTTATTGACGGGAATTCCATTTTATTCCGCGCCTATTACGGCGTGCATTCGCACTTGACGCGAACCGACGGAACGCCGGTCAATGCGGTGTATGGATTCTGCAACATGATACTGCCGCTGGTCGCCGCCGCGAAGCCGCACGAAATTTTCATATGCGTGTTTGACGCAGGCAGGCGGACTTTCCGCAATGACATTTATCCGGAATACAAGGCCAACCGCGCGGAAACGCCCGCCGATCTGGCCGCGCAGTTTGAGCTTTCGCGCGAAGCGGTGCGCGCGTTCGGAATCCCCCTGCTGGTCATTGACGGCGTAGAGGCCGACGACGTCATCGCGACCCTTTGCAATCACGAATGCGCGCTGAACCGCCAGACGCGGGTGGTGACGGGCGACAAAGACCTTATGCAGTTGGTCTCGCATTGCGTATTTCTGTATGACGGGATGAAGGAAAAAGAAATCCGCGCGCCCGAGGTATTGGAAAAATTCGGGGTCCGGCCCGACCAGGTTATTGACGTTCAATCCCTGATGGGCGACTCGTCCGACAATGTGCCGGGCGTTCCCGGAATCGGGCCAAAGACCGCGACAGAATTGATTCAGGAATTCGGATCGTTGGACAACCTGTATAAAAATGTAAATGAGATAAGCAAAGAGCGCATCAGAAAACTATTAAACGAGAATCGGGACAAGGCCGAAATCTCGCGAAAACTGGTGACGCTGAAATCCGATGTGAAATTGCCGAAATTTTCGGACGAGCCGATGAAATTTGACGCCGACGGCGCGCTGGCTTTTGCCCGCGATAAATTGGAATCGCCGGCGCTGGCGGCAAAGATACGGAAACTGTTCGGGAATGCGGGGACCAATCAAGATTCCGATGAGGTTCCACACCCGCGGGCAGAGCCCGCCCTGCGGGAAAACAAGGAAAGCGAATCGGCGGCGCATCAGTTATTGAAACATAATAGCTCGCATTCTTCGGTTATTACGGCAGAGAACGAGCTGGACGAGTTTCTGTCGCATGTTGACGACGTTCTGGCCATTGACACCGAAACAACCGGGCTGAATCAGATGACCGACAAACTCGTCGGAATATCGCTGGCCGTCGCGCCCGATCGCGGCGTATACATTCCATTGCGGCACAAAGAACAAGAGGCCGCGACCGATTTATTCAGTGCGGAAAGTGCGACCACCAGCCACCAGCCACCAGCCGCCAAGCTTTCGCTTGACGCGGTCAAGCGAAAGCTTTGGCCGATTTTCAAAAAGGCGCATGTCGTAAAGGTCGGGCACAACCTGAAATACGATCTGCACATATTTGAAAACGAAGGCTGGGATACATCCGAAATCGCGCCGATTGACGATACCATGCTGTTATCCTATATCCTGTATGGCGCCGCGCATACTCATGGTTTGGACGAGCTGGCGCATCTGTATCTGGGGCACGAAAATATAAAGTTTGATTCGCTGTTCCCGCCCAAGACCAAGGATTCCGACAAGCGCTTTGCCGAAATCGCGGTCGCGTCCGCGGCGCCATATGCGGCCGAAGACGCGTGGGTGACATACGCGCTGTATAAAATATTCCGGGAAACATTGGAAAATTTGCCCCCCCTCTTGGGGGGGGCTGTCACGCATAGCGTGACTGGGGGGGGCTCTGACAATGAAGTCAGCTCCCCCTCGTCGCCTTCGGCGACACTCCCCCCCAAGAGGGGGGAGAAAGACCGCTCTCTGCTCGCTCTTTACGAAAACTGCGACCGGCCGCTGTTGCGGATACTGATGCAGATGGAGCGCGCGGGCGTTCTGATAGACCAATCAAGTTTGCGCGAACTGTCCGACGTCCTGCATAAAAAGTCCGACGAGATTCAGGAACAGATTTGGAAAGCCGCGCATTTCAAATTTAATATCGGCAGCCCGAAGCAGCTGGCGGAAATACTGTATGAAAAACTGGGCGTTCCCGCGCCGAAAACTAATTCAACCGATGCGGCGACGTTGGGCGACCTGGCCGATGCGCATCCCATAATCAACATGATCCTGGAATGGCGGTCATTAACGAAACTGTCGGGAACTTACGCGGACGCATTGCCGCGTCAGATCGGCCGCGACGGACGAATCCACACCACGTTTTTGCAGACCAGCACCAATACCGGGCGGCTTTCTTCGCGCGATCCGAACCTGCAAAACATTCCGATAAAAACCGATTTGGGCGCGCAGATCCGCAAATGCTTTGTCGCGCCGGACGGCCGCGTTTTAATCTCGGCGGATTACTCGCAAATACAGTTGCGGTTGATGGCGCATATCGCGGACGTAAAGATTCTGAAAGAAATCTTTACAAATGGAGAGGATATTCATTCCATGACCGCGCGGCGCATATTCGCGCTGGCCCCGCATGCGACCGTGACCAAGGACCAGCGGCATGCGGCCAAGACCGTGAACTTTTCCATCATTTACGGCATATCGCCGTTCGGGCTGGGCAACCAATTGGGCATTTCGCAATCGGATGCGAAAAAGCTGATAGACTCTTACATGGCCAATTTCCCGGAAATTGACGCATACATAGAAAAAACGAAAAAATTCGCGATTGCGAACGGATTCGTTTTGACGCCCTGGGGCCGGCGCATAGAATTGCCGGAAATACGAAATCCGCGGATGCGCGCCTATGCCCTCCGCGCCGCGATCAACGCGCCGATACAGGGTTTTGAGGCCGACCTGATGCGATTCGCGATGGTTAAAATCGGCGGGCAATTGGAACCGCATTCCGACCAGATAAAAATGCTGCTGCAGGTGCACGACGAACTGGTGTTTGAATGCGATGAAAAGCACGCGGAATATTGGGCGGAAAAGATAAAGCATGAAATGGAAAACGTGGCGAAGCTTTCCGTGCCCATCGCCGCGGAAACCAAGATTGGAAAATCGTGGGACAAGTAACTTTTCCCCCTTGTTAAAAGGGGAATCGCGCTTGACGAGCGCGAGCCTGGTTTTGGCGATGCGCGAGTTTAGCGCAATAGGGGGATTATTGGTTAAAGAACGAATACTTGTTCTTTAACCAATAATCCCCCTATTTTTGTAACGCAAATGCTTGTGCATTTGCTAACAAAAATTCCCCCTCTAACGAGGGGGAAAATTTTTATCTCAGCGCGCTCACTATCTGGTCATACGGTATCGCGCCCGGAAAGGCTTGATCGCCGATGATCAGGAACGGCGTTCCGCCGATTTGGAAACGAGACGCCAAATCGCGGACCTGGCCCAATTCTTCGCTGACGGTGGAGGAATTGACATCCTTTTCCAACCTGGCGGTGTCAATGCCAACCTTGTCGGCCATGGCCAAGACATTTTTCTTTATGGCCTTTTCCAAGTCGTCTTGACTCTTGCCCTGCAGGTCGGCGGGATAATACTCTTTGTCCATCAGCGCGGCATCCAATGCGGCGGCTTTGTCATTGCCTTGCATTTTCGCTGCGATCACGGCCTTGGCCGGAAAGTCGGACAGCACGCCGTGGATAGAGAAGTTTTTCATAACCACGCGAACCTCTGGATGATCCGCAACCACGCGTTTCAGATCCGCATGAACGCGGCGGCAATACGGGCATGAATAGTCGGAAAATACAAAGATGGTATTTTTTGCCGAAGGATCGCCCATTATCGGCGCGTTTCTCGTCATTTCGTCCAAATGGCCCTTCATATACTTCTTGATTTCTGCGCTGGTGCCCTGGGTTCTTTGCGCCTGCATGGCGGTCGCCATTTCTTGCAATATGCCGGGATTGGCCTGGGTCAAGTAGTATGTCGTGCCGAGCCCGGTGCGGTTTACGCCCCAAATCAGCGCGACTGCGCCAACCAGCATAATGGCCGTCTTGGCGAGATTTTTGCCCATCGCAAAGTTTTTGCCTTCATGCCCGAACAGAATTCCGCCAAGCACAAAGAGCGCGACCGCAACGAGCAACAGTATTACTGTCAGTATCATTAGGTTCTCCTTTCTTTGTTGAACAGGGCGAATTATAACGGATTTTTAATGCGATGCAAGGGAAAAAATCACTGGCACCGCCGGCGATTTTTATGGCAAATGAAAAATGGTAAATTTATAGCATATTGCCCAAAATGCGCAGATATTTCACACTTTGTATCTCTTGCCCCTTCCATCTTCCATTTCCCATTTACCATTTACCATTTACCCTTTCACCTGCTGCCGCGCATGGGGCAGCGCGCGGCCGCCCTGGTCCTGGGCTATCTTGTTCAAGAAATATTTTGTGGCGTCCAAATCAACGGGCAGTTCAAAAAGCCGCCCGTCATACGGCGCGGCGCAAGTTCTGCATACGGCGCGGCCGGTCCGCGGGGACAGATGGGTCAAATTATCCGTCCGACCGCAATTGCTGCACCGCGACAAATCCAGCGCATAGCCCAATTCCCGCAGCAGCCATATTTCCCAGTCAAGATATAACCGATGGATATCTTCTTTATAAAAGCCATCCTGTCCCCCCACCGGCCCGCAACCATGCGCGCCGACTCCCCCCAAGGGGGGAGTAGTTAAATGCTCATTTAACTCGCTTGTTATGAGTGCTGAATTACTCCCCCCTTGGGGGGAGTCGCAGAGCGCAAGCGTTGTTTCCGCGCCGCGCGATGCGGTGGGGGGACAAAGATATTCGTGTATTACACGCAATACCCCGTCCATATCTTTGAAAACTTGCCTGTTATCAAATCTTATAATTCTATACCCATCGCCATTTAATATTTTAGTCCTTTCTACATCATGCATACGGTTGCCTTCTTCGTAATGCTGTTCGCCATCCAATTCTATTATCAGCCTTTTTTCCAAGCATACAAAGTCTGCAATATATTTGTTTATCGGGCACTGTTTTCTAAAAGCATACCCCATCTTGTTATCTTTCAAATAATGCCAAAGTAACTTCTCGGCCGATGTCATGTTCTTTCGCAAGTTCTGAGCCTGATGCAAAGCAAGTTCAGTGTTTCTTTTTTCGGGGTTATGTTGTCCCCCCACCGGCCCGCAACTACGCGCGCCTACTCCCCCCAAGGGGGGAGTAGTTGCCTCATTTCCAAATTTTAAAAAGTGATTTCCGATTTTGTCCAACAAATCAATCGTTCTGTCATACAAAAATGTATACTTTTCCCGTTCCGGCAGCAGCGCGTGTATCAGCGCGAACGCCGAATTAACTATGGCGAGCGTCTCTGCGTCGTTCATCAGCGGCGCGGCCATGTTGCGCGACGATTCCCAATGAAACGCGCCCAGGGCGGAATCCAGCCGCGCATTCCAAGACGCCGCGCCAACCTGTCCGACCAATGGCCGGTTTTTCTTTGCGACCGCCGCGCCCTTCATCATGCCGGCGAGCATGCCGAATTCGCGCGTAAAGATATGCGCGACCATGTCGCGTTCCCCGAACGGGCGCAATCCGATAATAATGCCGGCTGATTCCAGTTTCATGGTTAAATTATAAAACATAAAGGATAAAGCATAAAGCAGAAATATCAGATGCAACAAAAAATCCGGCCCCCGGGCCCCGACAAAATCGCAGATTTTGGTGGGTGGCCCATGCCGGATTTTTTAACCTGTCCCGAAAATCTAAGGCAGCATCCGCCTTCGCCAAGGCTGCGGCGGACAAGAGCTGCCAAGATTTTTCCCTTCTGCGAAGGGGAATTTACTCTTCTGTTTCTGTCTTTTTCTTTGCGCGGGGTTTCTTTTCGGCCGCCGGCTCTTTTGCGGTTTCGTCGGATTCGGCAGCTTTCGCCGCTTTCTTTCTGGCCGGCTTTTTGTCTGTCCCGTCCGATTCGGCCGGCTGTTCCACCGCGGGTGCCGCGGTCTTGTCTTCGCCCTCTGCCTTTGGCTCGCCCTCTTCCTCAGCCTTTTTCGTGCCGAACGTCAGGATTTTTCCGGCGACCAGGGCGTCAATTTCGTCAGCCGTCTGGGCGACATAGACTTTAACCGGAACAATCACGTCGGGGTGCAGCGCGATTTTCGTGTCGAACGCGCCGATGGTCTTGATGGGATTGCCGAGCAATACCTGGTGCGATTCAACATGAATCCCCGCATCGGCCAGCAGGCGCGCGATGTCGCGGGACGACACGGAACCATACAGATGCCCGGTATCGCCGGCCTGGCGAATCATGTGGAATTTCACATTCTTGACGGCGTCAACCTGGGATTCCGCTTTGGATTTCGCCGCATCCTGGCGCGCGACCAATTCGGCCTTTTTAGATTCAAACACCGCGAGGTTTTCGCGGGACCAGCGCAGTGCCTTGCCCTTGGGCAGCAGATAGTTCCGCGCGTATCCGGTCGCAACCTCTACCGTGTCGCCGATGGTTCCAAGTTTAGCAATTTTTTCAGTAAGTATGATTTTCATTTTATCTGTCCTCTTTTGAGTTAGGGATGATTCCCAAAATTTATATTTATGACTACCCCGGAATTCTTAAGCTCGCAATGCTCGCTAACGAATTCCGACCCTTCTGAGAAGGGTATCTAGCGCTCAATTTGTTTAAAACTTATGAGCACTAAGTTGCCCTTCCTAGAAGGGCCGGAAAGCTTGCCGACTTTGTCGGCCTAGCTTTCCTGGGTAGTAACTATTACCCCAGATTATTCCGCACAAACGGCATAAGGCCCAGGTGCCGGGCGCGTTTGATCGCGCGGGCGAGAGCCCTTTGGTCTTTCTGCGACACGCCGGTGATGCGGGACGGGTTGATTTTGCCGCGCTCTGAAATATAGTGCGACAACATTTTCACGTCTTTATAGTCAACGTCCTTGCCCTTTAAGGGATTTGATTTTTTGCGATAAATCGCTGCGCGAACTGCCATGACTATTCCGCCTCCTCGGTATTTTTCTTCATCATTATGCTGGGTTTGTCCGACAATGCCTCTACACGCACGTTCAGAAAACGGATGATGTCTTCGTCAATGCGTTCGCGGCGTTCAAATTC
Organism: Pseudomonadota bacterium; assembly: GCA_009781955.1. Taxonomy (GTDB): domain Bacteria; phylum Pseudomonadota; class Alphaproteobacteria; order Rs-D84; family Rs-D84; genus WQUT01. The sequence goes on from WQUT01000074.1 coordinate 29,820, forward strand.
GGCCAACTGCTCGCCCGGCAGCGACACGTTCAGCATGACATAGTGGGCCTTGCGGTTTTTGCGGATTATATATGCCAGATTCTTTAAGCCCCAGAATTCCGTGGCTTTGACGGAACCCTTCAGCTCTTTGATAATATCGGCGAATTTGGCGGCTTTGTCGCGCACCTGCGCGTCGGTCAAGTCCTGGCGAAACACCAGAACGCTTTCATAAAATGCCATAAAGTTCTCCTTTGGTCGTGTGGGTCACGGTGGGGCCGCAACCAGGAAAGCAGGCTTATTATGAACATTTTTTCAGAAAAAGCAAGAAATAAAGTGAGCGCGTCATTCCGGCGGCGCGACGTAAGGAGCGAACGCCGAAATCCAGGTTGATTATGTGCGCGCAAAGCGCGCGGCTTTATTTACCTGGATTCCGTTGTTCTCGCCTGCGGCGAGCCAACGGAATGACGGGCCCATGTTTGGGGAACAAACGTTTCTTTCACACAACTATTTCTTTCACATAAGGGCGCACAACCGAGCTGTAATTTCCAATTGACACAAGTTTATCAAATTCGCTAACATGCCGGAAAGGGGAGAAATCTACCAACCACCAGACACCAAATATGACCAATCGTTTTCATATCAATCTTAACCGCATGGCGTTGTTTATAGTGCTGATTGTCACGGTGGTCGTCGCGTGGCGCGGGGATTTCCTGCGCCTTGCGCTCACCAACATCTGGCTGAACGGCGTTATTATCGGGACCACGATTTTCGGGGCCGGCCTCGCCTTTACCGACATGTTCCGGCTGGTTCCGGAATACGGCTGGCTGCGGCGGTTTTTCGGCGGCAAGGCCGGGCCGAACGACCTGCCCCCATTTCTGTTACGACCGGTCGCGATAATGATGACGCGCGTGCAATTGCGCAAAATTCCGCCGATTTCGTCCCAGACGCTGACCAATTTTATGGACATGATTCAATCGCGGTTTGAAGACCAGCGCGAATCGGTGCGCTATATCACGAACACTTTGATTTTCATGGGGCTGCTGGGCACTTTCTGGGGGCTGATTCATACCGTCGGCGGATTCGCCACCCTGGTGGGCAGCCTGGATTTCACGGACGAGAATGTGATGGAGACTGTAAAAGCCGGACTGGCGACGCCTTTGGCGGGAATCGGCACGGCGTTTTCGGCGTCGTTGTTCGGATTGGCCGGGTCGCTGATCGTAGGGTTCCTGGGGCTGCAGGTGCAAATGGCCCAGAATGCGATTTTCAGGGAACTGGAAGAGAATTTGTCAGAGAGGACGGGAATAGCGTGAGCCGAAAACCGATAACCGCGAACCGATTTTTTTCGGTTTTCGGCTTTCGGCTTTCGGTTCACGGTAACGGAGGGGAAAATGTTAAAATTTCGTGAACGCACAAACAGCTGGCCGGGATTCGTGGACTTGTTTTCCAACCTGGTCATCATCTTGATTTTTTTGCTGATTGTGTTCGTGTTCCTGTGGACCACGACCACCGTGTTCAATAACAAGGCCAGCATCAAAAGGGTCGCGGAGCTTTCGCGCGCAAACGCCGACCAGGCCCAGACCATTTCCAGCATGTCCGCCGACAGCGAAGAGGCGAAGCGCCTGTTGGTCTTGGCGCGCGCGGAACTGGAAAGCATGGGCGCGGCGAAATCCGCGCTGGAATCCCAGGTGGCGGCATTGACCGACCAGCAGAGGGTTCTTATAGAACAAACGGACTCGCTGCTGGCCGCAAATACCGCGGATTTTGAAAAGCAACTGCGGGAAAAAGACGCCGATTTGGACCAGTTGACCGCGACGTTCAAACAGCAGCTGGACGAACTGAACGCGAATCGCGACCAGATGCAGGCAATGGTGCAAAACCTGACCGACCAGCTGAACGCCGCGCAAACCGCGGCCCAGGACAAGGCCGCGCTGACCGAGGAACAGGCGGCGCATCAGGCGGATCTGGCCGCGCAAATCGCCCGGCTGAACGCGGCGCTGGCGGATTCCGAACAAAAAATCCAGGACCAGAAAGTCCAGTATATGGAAATGTCAAACCGCCTGAACAAAGCGCTGGCCGACAAAATCGCGCAAATGAATGAATATCAATCGGCGTTTTATCGGGCCGTCAAGACCGCCCTGGCCAACGTTCCCGGCATTGAAATTGACGGCGACCGGTTCATTATCGCGTCCGACATACTGTTCGCGTCCGGCGCATACAGCCTGTCGGCGGACGGCAAGAACCAGATGCGCCTGATCGCGCGCGTTATCAAGGATTTGGAAAACCAAATTCCGACCGACGTGAAATGGATTATCCGCGTTGACGGCCACACGGACAAGCGGCCCGTAATTCCGGGCACGCCGGGGTTCAGCAATAATATGCAACTCTCGCTGTTGCGCGCGACGGCGGTCAAGAACGAATTGATTGCCAACGGGGTGTCGCCGCGACGCCTGATCCCCAGCGGGTTCGGCGACTTGTATCCCTTGGAACTGGGCACCTCGCCCGCGGAAATGCAAAAGAACCGCCGGATAGAACTGCGCCTGACCAATCCGTAAAACTAAAGCCGCCATTGGCGGCTTTTATAATTCATTGGTGCCTTAAAAGCTGTTGACAAACCAAAATTGCCGTATATAATGATAGAGGCAATCAAAGCTTGTGAAAGGATTTATCATGTCACTCAAAAACTTTTTTATAGGTTCAAACAAAGGCAACGGCAATACTGTTATACCTGATGCCATTATGGATACCGGCAGCGTGCCGATCGTAAAATTCGTTGTAAATTTTGATAATTAATAACGACAGGCTATACAATTGAATCGCCCGAGACAGTAAACGGCAAACCGGGCTATGACGGTCAAGAATTAGCGTTATATGAAGAGTATATAACACAGTTTGTGAATAATAGAAGCTTTCTTTTTTATAATAATCAAGAACGGTTAAAAGAGCTTCATTTTAGAACCGCGCCAAATTTTAATGGTGAGACATTACTTTTTGATCGCGTGCCTATAGGCAACGGCGAAGCAATGTATTCCTCGGCCACTGTGTCAGAAAAATTGGAGAATATATGCGGCGGCAATGTTTGGGTCAAGGCGGTTACATGCACGCAAACAGGCCAATTTTTCATATTTAAAAAGTATATACTGGCGACCGAGAGATACAAATATAATCGCGAGCAAGCTGCTAAATTCTGCCTGACACGCGCGATAAATCAGTTAAATTTACATGAGACCAGTTTTTGGGAAATATCGCGCAAGCTGCGCGTGCCTTACGACGGGCGCGGACAAGAGAGACAATCTTAGAAATCACGCGAACGCGCGTTTTCTCCAGCCTCTCTTTTCAAATGGCGATTTTTACCCTTTCAGAAATACGTCGGATCTTTCAATCTTTCGCCGGCAACCAAATGCAAATGGAAATGGGGCACCGATTGCTTTACAAACGGCGCGTCGCCCGCGCTGGCCCAAGTATTGAAATCGTCGCGAATGCCCAGCGCATCCGCCGTTTCTTTCACCACCGTCCAGAATCCGGCCTGTTCCGCCGCGGATGCGCGCGCCAGAAATTCATAGAAATTCACATATTCGCCGCGCGGAATGACCAGCGCATGTTGGCTGGCGCAGGGGGAAATATCGTGGAACGATACCCCGTATTCGTTCTCGCAAATCTTTTTGCACGGGATTTCCCCGCGCAGGATTTTCGCAAAAACATTGGATTTGTCATACATTTTTTCGCCCCCTTGAATTTTCAATTTATTCTATTATATTATAATCCGCATGAAAAGGAGAATCAATATGTTAAAACCTTTACACAATTACGTGCTGCTGGAACGGCTGGACGAATCCGAAAAGACCGCCGGCGGAATAATCATCCCGGATAATGCCAAAGAAAAACCCGCGCGCGGGCGCGTTGTCGCCGTGGGCCCGGGCGCTTATGACGGCGATGAACTGACCCCCATGACTGTCAAGAAAAACGATACCGTCATGTTTGCAAAATGGGCCGCAAGCGCGAATGAAATAAAGCTGGATGGGAAAGACTATATCCTCATCAAGGAAACAGATATTTTGGGAATATTATAATCGTGCCGGTGGCTCGTGCTCGTGATTCGTATCGCGGGCATAACAAGAGCCACGAGCACGAATCACGAACACAAAAGGAAAACAAATGGCAAAAGAAATTCTATTTTCAACCGAGGCCCTGAAACGCGGCGTGGATAAATTGGCCGACGCGGTCAAAATCACCCTGGGGCCCAAGGGACGAACCGTTGTAATAGAGAAATCCTATGGCGCGCCGATCGCGACCAAGGACGGCGTAACGGTGGCCAAGGCCGTGTCATTGAAAGATCCGGGCGAAAACATCGGCGCGCAAATGCTGAAAGAGGCCGCGGTCAAGGCCGGCGATATCGCCGGCGACGGCACGACCACCGCGACGGTTCTGGCCCAGAAAATGTTCGCGGAAGGATACAAGATGACGGCGGCCGGATCCAACCCCATGGACATACGCCGCGGGATTGAAATCGCCGTCGCCGCGGTTGTCGCCGACATAGAAAAACACGCGCGGCCGGTGAAGGATAATTCCGAAATAGCCCAGGTCGCGACCATTTCCGCCAACGGCGATTCGGACATCGGCCAGAAAATCGCGGGCGCCATGGAGCGCGTCGGCAAGGAAGGCGTGATAACGGTAGAGGAAGCCAAAGGACTGGATACGGAAATAGAGGTCGTGGAAGGCATGCAGTTTAACCACGGATTTATGTCGCCCTACTTCGTCACCAATGCCGAAAAAATGCTGTGCGAGCTGGAAGGCGCGCAAATCCTGGTGTCCGAAAAGAAAATCACGGGACTGCAAGCGTTGCTGCCTATCCTGGAGCCAATCGCGCAATCCGGCAAGCCTTTGCTGGTTATCGCGGACGATGTGGAATCCGAGGCGCTTGCGACGCTTGTCCTGAACCGTTTGCGCGGCGGACTGAAAGTATGCGCCGTAAAGGCCCCCGGATTCGGCGACCGGCGCAAGGAAATGCTGAAAGACATCGCTATCTTAACCGGCGCGACCGTGATTTCCGACGATATGGGAATGACGTTTGAAAACCTGACGCCCGCGGTTTTGGGCGCGGCGAAAAAGGTTGTTGTCGGCAAAGACACCACGCTCATCGTTGACGGCGCGGGAAAATCCGCGGCGATAAAGTCGCGTGCGGACGAAATCCGCAAAACCTTGGAAACAACCACGTCCGATTATGATCGCGAGAAACTGTCGGAACGCCTGGCGCGTTTGGTCGGCGGCGTCGCGGTTATCAAGGTCGGCGGCATGACCGAAGTGGAAGTGAAAGAAAAGAAAGACCGCGTTGACGACGCGCTGTCGGCCACGCGCGCCGCGGTTGCCGAGGGCATCGTTCCCGGCGGCGGCGTCGCACTGCTGCGCGCGCGACGGAATGCATTTACGGGGAAACTGACGGCGGACTTGAATGCCGACCAGCTGGTCGGATTGAATATCGTGTCGGCCGCGCTTTCCGCGCCGATTGAACAGATTGCGGCCAACGCCGGCATAAACGGCGAGGTCGTGGCGGACAAAGTTCAAAATACAATCGCCATAGATCTGAACAAAGGGGCCAAAGATGCCGGATACGGGTATGGCTATAACGCCCAGACCGGCAAATACGGCGATTTGCTGGAAATGGGAATCATTGATCCGGCCAAGGTTGTAAAGACCGCGCTCTTGGCCGCGGCGTCAACGGCCGGAATCATGCTGACCACCGGCGCGGTGATGCATGAAATTCCCGAAGAAAAGCCCGCCGCGCCCGCTGGAATGCCCGGTATGATGTAATGCGGAACTTGTCCCCCGAAGCCTTGGCGAAGGGGGATGGGCGGAATGATGTAGGATGAGTTCTGGTGGGGCGACTTTGTCCCAAAGTCGCCTTTTTATATAGGCAGGTTTGAGGACAAACCTGCCCCACCATATCCAGCCTTTTGTAACTACCACAGTAAAATGCAAACCAATAATCCTATTTTCACTCCAAGAAAAAAGTTAAGCCATGAAGTTCCCGATTGGATTAAAGACAATCCCACATTCTTCATAACTATCAATACATTACCTCGTGGTAAAAATAATCTGATCCATTCTAATATTATAGAGGCCATAAAAAACAGTTGGAAATTATATCAATCAAAAGACATGGTATATATTGAGCACTTGTTGCTCATGCCCGATCATTTGCATATATTAATAACATTCAACAATGTTCCCATGATTAAAACCGTAAGGCAATGGAAACGATTTATAACCAGGAAGACAAAACTAGAATGGCAACCGGATTTTTTTGATCATAGAATTAGGCATGATGAGTCATTGTCGGAAAAAGTAAGTTATATATTTAACAATCCTGTCAGAAAAGGATTTGTTAAAAATCCAACTGACTGGAAATACCAGTGGATTAGAGGGATGCAGGAATTGAGTGAGTTTATATAATTGGTGTGTGGTGGGGCGACTTTGTCCCAAAGTCGCCTTTTTATATAGGCAGGTTTGAGGACAAACCTGCCCCACCGCCCCGCTTTTTTTTATTGCAAAGCATTTTTATTACTTTATATATGAAGCATGAAATTCAGACCGACTGTTTTATTGGCGGCAACGCTGTTTATGACCGCGCCCTATTCCGTCGCCCAAACCGACGCGGCGGCGCAAGACACGATTTGGACATACGGATATCCGTTGCTGCAAAAGCCACTGATTGTAATAAACCAAGACGGCGCGCTGATCTGGTTTCAAGGCGGCGGCATACATTACACGCATTATGAATCCGATAACGGCGAACGCGGATTTTCAGAAAGCACCTACCTGAGCCTAAACGATACATTGTGGAAACCGGATTGGGAAAGGATACGCGCCGCATTCGGATGGACCCTGCGCGATGCCCAGGAAGCCATCATTCGGACAATTGCCTACAATACTTTGGCGGAAAAGAAAAATAGCTCGCGGTCGGCCATGGCGCCCAAGGAAAACAAATTCATGGCCGAATATGAAAACTGGCTGAAAACCAACAATCTGTTCCTGAACGCCGCCGGCCGGCTTTATAAAAAGCGGCGGTAAATTTTGGCAGTCCCAACGGGAATTGAACCCGTGTTTTCAGAATGAGAATCTGACGTCCTAACCGCTAGACGATGGGACCAAGAAAAAAAACCAAACTATCCCGTTGCAACATTGCTGTTGTCATTCCGGCGACCCGGGCCCCGCCGCAATCTTTTTTTGATTGCGGTGGGCGGGGATGGCCGGAACGATGGGACCAAATGTGCGCCCAATTATATCCGGCAAATTGCAAAAATCAACCTAAATAATGGCTATGGCCATTCCGCATCCAGAAAATCTCCGGATTTGTTTTATGCCGATACCGCGCCCTTGTCCACAGAGAATTCATGGTAAAATTTATACGTTTCCGGAATGAATTCCAGGACTGAAAAATCCCCGCCGTCGCGGCCGGCCGGATAATACATCTTCCACGAATCGTCCCACAGGGCGTTTTTGGTCGCGGATTCCGTGACTTCGCGCACTTTGCCGGTCAGCAGCATGCCATCGTAACCGGCGGTATACGCATACAGCGACGCCGCGGAATGCGCGCGAATCTGCGCGATTTTATCGGAATGGGTATTCGTTATCATCAAAATCCGGTTGTCTTTCTTAAAAAATCCAACCAGATGCGGCGCGATTTCCGGGTGCCGGATATTGATTAACGCGCGCATCACCGGGACACCGTCCGCCAGCGTCGCCAGCGTGTAAATCTGTTGCGCATCCAAAAAGTTCAGTATTTCAGCTATGTTCATTTTCCATCCTTTGGGTTTGGTCCTAGCTTATCATTCCATTTGCAAAAATCAAGACGGCCGGGTAAAATAAAGCGAATCAAAGGCAAAACAATTAAACGCGATGTAACATCAGGAAATAAAAGATGAAAAAATTTCTGGTTTTATTTTTTCTGGTATTCTCTCTGCCCGCGCTGGCCTTTTCGCCGCCACCCGAAGGCGCACCGGCCAATGATTTGTGGGGCATTTCCAAATACGCCGGATTTGATTTCGGAATCGGGTTGGCAAAATCTGACAAAGGATTCGCGAACACGGATAAAAGAATGAACGCGGTCGGCGGACGAATCGGCGCGTCTTATGGTTATAAATTCCCGTTCGTGCGGATCGGCGCAGAGGCCGGCGGCGCGGGGGCAAGCCAGGAATTTCAAACAGATCTTTCCCGCCCGAATAATGATAAGTTCAGCTTCAAAGCGTTTTACTTGATGCCGCATATTTTTCTGGAAATGGACTGGCCCGGATACGTCGTGCCCTATGTCGGATATGCAATCGGCATTGGTGCCCTCAGCACAAAGAATGAACATTATGTTATGACATCCGTGTGGCCCCCGGTAACGGAACAGATACGCGACAGTAAAATTGGCATAGGCAAAACCAGCGCGATTATGCTGGGCGCGCGGTTTTCATTAACCAGCTGGATGTATTGGAATGTATTCTGGCGGGAACAAAATTACGGCCGCATAAGGATTTCCAAGGACAACAGCAATCTGATCAGCCGCGAAATCGCGGCGGGGTTGGTGTTAAAGTTTTAATTTTGGCGCATGCTATCGGCATTCGCATTCCTAAATAACCGCTTTTATTTCTTGCCGCCCGGATAAAATCAACCCGCCCATTTGGGCGGGTTGTTTATGCAACGGGCAAATCCAAAATTACTGCGCGTTGCCGATGATTTGGATTTCAACGCGGCGGTTCATCGCGCGGCCCGCAACGGTTGAGTTATCCGCGACCGGGCGGGAAGAGCCGTATCCATGGGTCACAATGCGCGAACCGGAAACGCCGCTGGCGATCAGCTGGGTCGCGACGGCGGCCGCGCGGCTCTGCGACAGCTGGTTGTTCGCGGCAACGCCGCCCGTGCTGTCCGTGTGGCCGGACACCAGGATATTCGTGTCTTTATACTTTTTCAGAACAATCGCGACGGAATCCAAAACCGAATAGAAATTGGATGTAATCACCGCGCTGCCCGATGCGAACGTCACGTCGCCCGGCATATTCAGCGTGATGCTGTTGTCGGCGTTCTTTGTGACGGACACGCCCGTTCCCGCCAGCTGGTTGCGCAGTTCCGTGTTCTGGTTGTCCATATACAGCCCGATTCCGCCGCCGACCAACGCGCCGCTGCCGGCCCCGATTGCGGCGCCCTTTAACGCGCCCTTGCCGCCGCCGGTCAGCGCGCCGATTCCCGCGCCCACCGCCGCGCCGCCCAGTGCGCCGATGCCCGCGCCCTTGGCCGTGTCGGACGTGCGACGTTCACCGGTGTATGCGTCGGTCACGCAACCGGATAATACGGATAAAGCCATTGCGCAAATTGCGAATTTTTTAATCATGATTCCTTCCTTTTTTTGGAACTTGTTGAACACTGGACAGAATATCAAAAAATATGTTTTATGCAAGGGGAAAGTTGATCGGAGAGATGGTAAAAAGCCTAGGGTCAGGACACAATGAATTGACCCTAATAGTATTTTACCCTCTTTCCATATAATTTATCAAAATTGTCGGCGATAAATCTGCACTGCGCCTCGTATTCGCGTTCAAACTTTTTCCTGCTTTCAGGCAGGTTCTTTTCGGCTAGTTTCAGTTTTTTGTAAACAGTATCATACTGTTCGGCCATATCATAGTCAACCGTCAGCGTTCCGTCAGGCGCGTGCGTCATTAAAGCGGCCACAGATTCCAAACCGCTGAAATAACGCCACATGCGTTTCCACGGTTTGTAATTTCGTCTGAAAAACGGCTCGCGACATATGTATTTATTTGCCTTGTTTCTGGGCAGCAAATCTGTAAACGTAAAAGTTTTTCGGTCGGGGCATGCAAACAAATTAGAACCGTCCGTATCAATTAACAACCCGAACCTATCGCGAATTTCCGTGCAGCTGTATACCAGCTTGTCAAACACGGGTTGTTCAAACTCTGAAATCGGGCCGATCGGCTGTTCGTCAACGGGCTTTCCGTATGCCAGGTCGTATAAAGCATATCCGGAATTATCAGAATAATTAACAATTTCAAAGTCAATTAAACGCGCGACATCATGCCCGCGGTTATACGCGCCAAACGTCTGGGCGCTCAATATCCATAATTCGCTCTCGGTCAGGCACAGCAAGCCGCATAATAAAATTAAATCGGGTTTGATAGAGGGGTCTTGATACGCGATTTTCGTCGCCGCCAGTTGTTTTGCTAGTTGATCGGGCGTTACAGACTTTTCATAAGACTCAATAAAATCAGCGGTAATTTGGTATTTCATAATGGGATATTATAGCGCCTGGCACTATTTTGTCAACATAAAACTGAGGTGGGCCCAGCCTTGTAAAATCCAATTAAAAGCTCGCGCTGCGCGCCTGCCATTCGTTATCGCACGCTTCGCGTGCTGCGCTCGTCCGCTCGCCCTGCTCGCGTCTCGCTTACTCATACGCGAACCGCGATCGCGGTTCAAATCTCGCA
>WQUT01000075.1 GCA_009781955.1 Pseudomonadota bacterium
CGCATTCCGGGTGCAAAAGCAAGACACATTTGACGGTAACGCCGTTCAACATCCCGGGCGACAATTTTTTTATTCCCATTTTTAAACGCGTGTTTACCAACCAAAGAACTTCCGCCGACATTCCCGCCAGCGCATTTTCTTTTATATCGTCCGCGGCGGACAAATCAAGGCTGTATTCAAATTCCATATTTTCAAACAATCCGGTGCCTATGGTGCGCAGCCAGTGTATCCTGACGGGGATATCTTTTCTTTTTTGGGACAGCCCCCTGTATTCGTCCATGCATAATTTGGCAAAGTCTTCTTTGGGTATTTCCCGGATGACTTTTATTCCGTTGGCAAAGCACTGGCCGGCGATATAAGCGTTGAATATGGTCCATTCCGGATCTTTTTTCCCCAGCCTCCCCCTCGGTTTTATTTCGCAGAATGCAACATCCTCTCTGTGTCCGAAATTAGCGTGCCAATTGGCGGCGTCCAGCGCGCATTCGCAAAAATATATCGTGTATTCGGATTGTTCCGGCAGCAGTGTTTTGCGGTTTATTTTCTTGGTGGCGTATGTGATTTCGCCGACCTTGTATTGCACCGTGGGCAGTTGATTATTTTTATCGCCGTCCCACACGTTGGTCATATCGCCCCTGAAAACTTTATAATATGGCATTCTAAAACCTTTTTATAGCAAAATAATACCACCATAATACGTTTTGTCAATCGTAAAACTTGATAAAAAATGGCCGCGCCGGCCGGGATTCTATACCTCTGGGTTCTTTCTATTCGGTTTTCTTTTTATCTGCAGCAGTTTTCCGATGTCGGCCAGCAACGGTCGGCCAGGATTTTCCACCATCATCCATTTGCCGTCGTGATACGTCGTGGATTTTTTATAAATATCGCGGATGGCGGCGGAATATGTTTTTTCCGCGGCCTCAAACTTTTTCCGCTCTGCCGCGCCAAACACGAACATCAGGCCAAAGCAATCTTCCTTTGCGGACAGCGCGCAGAGCGTCTTGCCCCCGCGGCGGTATTTGTATTCGTATTTCCAGGATTTATAGCCCCGATTCCACGCGGCGTCCATTTCATACAGGCCGTCTATTAACGACCGGATGGCCATCCAATCATTGTATTTTTTGACGCCCAATAATTTTTTCAGCTCTGTGTCCGTCGGGATTTTTTCCAGCATGTCGTCCCCCTGTTTGTAAGCAGTTTATAACGATATTACGGCAATATCAAGGATCAATGTCGCCCTTTGCCAGCAAAAGCAGGGGGGAACATCCCCCTTATTTTATTGCAAAAATATGGCGAAACTGTTAAAATATGGCAGAGAATGTTGTTCCGGAAATTAGAATTTTTACCATTATTTTTTATGGTGGTGGTGTTTGCAACGCCCGGTTGGGCGAATATTGCCAGCCAAGAATATATTGACAACATAATCGCTGCCTTGTCATCAGTGGCATCAACGGGCAGTTATAATGATTTAACAGACAAGCCCACGTTGGGAACAGCGGCCGCAAAGGATATTAATGAATTTGCGACCGCCGGACAAGGCGCGAAAGCAGATACCGCGCTGCAATCAATTCCTATTGCCACAACGTCTGTCCTGGGCGGAATAAAACCTGACGGCACAACGATAAAGGTTGCATCGGACGGAACGATTGGCGCGATTTTTGACGTCACTATGAATTCAATGCGCGTTACAAAGACGGCCTACGGGCCTGGGAATTGGCAATGGACAAATGACACGGTGATTGGATTCCCAATAGCTTTGAATGAGACATTGTTATCACTCCCCACAGGCAATGTGTTCCGTATATCATATTCAGAGGGCGGATCCATAGAACTTAACTTCATCAAAAATTTGTATGAGGAGCCCAAGGCCGACTGGAACGCCACAAGCGGATCCAAGCTCATATTAAACAAACCGACGCTTGGAACCGCGGCGGCCGCGAATACAACAGACTTCGCAACCGCGGCCCAGGGCGCTCTGGCCGATTCCGCCATACAACCCGGTGACTTGGCGCCTGTCGCGACATCCGGATCTTATGCCGATTTGTCGAACAAGCCGTCAATCCCCACGACCGGCACGGCATCCGGCAATGTTCCGACCCTTGGGTCCGCCGCGTCTATCACGGCAAATGTTCCCGCGGTATTTAACACATCCGGGGCTTTGGTTCCGCATGACAGCGGCGCGCTGGGAACGGCGGCTTTCACCGACAGCACCGCGTATGCCACCGCGGCCCAGGGCGCGAAGGCAGATACGGCGATACAACCGGCCGGCGGGACAATGACCGGCGTTTTGATTGTTCCATCCCCGCCGTTGCCATAAAAAACAAGGTTTCGTTTATTTCTAATTTTCATAATAAAATCATTACGTTCGCGCCGCAAGCGTAGGCCGGACCAGCAGTAAACGTAGGTTATGTGCACAATTTAACAAATCCATGCATATATGTTCCAACCCCGGCCACGAATCTTTCGCAGACTGTAAATGTAAAGTATGTATTGTGCGCTGTGGATGCCGCGAACGGGATATTGAATTTTACCGTGATTTGACATTCCGCTTCATACGGACGATTGCCGGGGATAAAATCAGACAGCCCAGGATTAAATTAAATACGCCGCCGCCAGCCGCGCCCTTTACCCCGCCGTGATTAAAACCAATCTGCGCGCCGGTCGCCACAAAGCCGGCCAAAGCACCGATCAAAAAAATACGCCCGAGATTTTTATTCATGGACTGTTCCGTTATAATTTTGGCAGCAAGAATGAGAAAAAGTCTGAACCCACCGCCCGCTTGCATGTTACGAATTTACAACGATATTATCGAAGTGACAAGAGTGGTTGATACTTTAAGGTTTTAGTTTTTCTAAACCATGAAGTTGAGACGCCGACTTAAATTTGCTTTTTCTTTCTGTCTAGTGGTAATAAGTTTACAAATTGTCTTTTTATGACGTGCAATTTTTGCGCATCAAGTATCTCGTTATTTATTTCTGGAGTTTTTATTTTTATATAAACATCCCAAATATCATAGAAAATTGTGCTGGATTTTTTACCAATATGAGTAATATTTTTGCTTTTGCCAAATAAAAGTCTTGGACCAGTCATCCAATACCTTTCTTCACGACTAGTTATGACGCATCTGTGGTCGCACGTATCGTTTTTTACTGGGTCACATACGCCTTCCAGTAATCTATCACAATTTTCTATAATATTGGGTTCTTCACGAAATATATCGTATGTTTTTCCGTCAATTGTAACCGCAAACGAACCTTGTTTAGTGGTGCTTTCGGCTATACCTATTGATTCACCGTCAAAAAGAAGGTTAATAGAATTTTTCTTAATAGTATAAGTGACATCTTGTGCAATCATGTTTAACTTCCTCATTCTTATCTATCTCCTCCCGATATTTTAAGAAATCATAACACAAACTTTCGCCAATTTCAATATATTTGTAGAGTTTTCCGCGAAATGTTCAGACAAATAATCCTTTGATAGAATTTATGTGTAAAATTATGAAAAGTCTGAACCCTGAAAAAGCCCGATTTCTCGGGCATTTTAGTTATAATTTAATGAAAAATGTAAGATTGGTAGCGGCGGAGGGATTAGTTCGCACAGGCCTTGTTCATTGAACCCTCCCCGCCTTTTTGCAAAGCAAAAAGACACCCCTCCAAAGGAGGGGAATTATTTGGTAGCGGGAGAGGGATTCGGACCCCCGACCAAAGGATTATGATTCCTCTGCTCTACCACTGAGCTATCCCGCCGGCTTGTCACCCGTAGCCTCGGCGAAGGGTGGCGACGCGGATTATATCATGCATCAGCCTGAAATCAAGAGAATTTATAGAAATTAGGATTTGCAGGCGGATCACCTCCACCCTGCTGGAATTGATGCGTAATCCGCCATTTTCGTCGCGCCGGTGAACGCATTTTGGCCGATATACAAGGTTGTAAATTGTTGCCATAGCTTTGTAGAATTTCCGGCCGCAATCGAAGGACTTTCCGACGTTATGTTGGAACAGTTGTAAAATGTTTGATAGAACGCATACGTGGCCGAAGTGTTGGAAACACCGGACAAGTCCCAGATTCCGTCTTCTATTCCCGTTAGGCCGGAACAGCCGTTAAAGGTAGATTGAAACATATATGTTGCCGGCGCGCCGGAAAGTGTTCCGAACAAGCCGGCCGGTATGGAACCGGTAAGGCCGGCGCAGCCTTGAAAAGTCATTCTAAACATATTCGATGCCGGCGCGCCGGTAATTGTTCCGAACATGCCGGGCGGTATCGAACCGTTCAGGCCGGTGCAACCGGAAAAAGTACTGTCAAACATACTAACTTTCGGCGTGCCGGAAATACCGGCAAACAATCCCGACGGTATGCTGGTCAAACCGGTGCAGCCATTAAAGGTCATATAAAACATCTGTCCTGCCGGTGCACCGGAAATACTGGCGAACAAGCCCGCCGGTATGCTGGTCAGACCGGTGCAGCCGTCAAAGGTATTGGAAAACATCGCGCTTACCGGCGCGCCAGAAAACCCGGCGAATAAGTCAGAGGGTATGCTGGTCAGGCCGGTGCAGCCCATAAAAGTGCCGCTAAACATACCGCCTGCCAAGCTGGTAAATGTTCCTAACAAGTTTGATGTAAACGTTCCGAACAAGTCTGATGGTATGCTGGTCAGACCGGTGCAGTTTTGAAAAGTTTGGGTAAACATGTTTTGTCCCGGATCGCCAGAAACCCCGGCAAATAAGCCGGACGGTATACTGGTCAGGCTGGTGCAGCCGGCAAAAGTTTGGCCAAACGAATTGTATACCGCCGCACTGGTAATCCCGGCAAACAATCCCGACGGTATAGAGGTTAAACCGGTGCAGTTGGCAAAAGTAGAAGAAAATATGTTGTTCGCAGCCGGGCCGGAAATCCCGGCAAATAAGCCGGAAGGTATCGGGCCGGTCAAACCGGTGCAGTTGTAAAAAGTAGCGGAAAACATACCGGTCGCAGGCGCGCCGGAAATCCCGGCGAATAAGCCCGCCGGTATGCTGGTCAGACTTTTGCAGCCTTGAAAAGTATAGCTAAACATACTTTGCGCCGGCGCGCCGGAAATCCCGGCGAATAAGTCAGAGGGTATGCTGGTCAGGCCGGTGCAATTGTTAAAAGTAGAATCAAACATATTGTTTGCGGGTGCGCCGGAAATCCCAGCAAATAAGCCGGAAGGTATCGGGCCGGTCAAACCGGTGCAACTGTCAAAAGTATATCGAAACATACTGGTTACCGGCGCGCCATGCAGGCCGGCAAACAGGCCCGACGGTATGCTGGTCAGGCCGGTGCAGCCGGCAAAAGTATTGTAAAACCGCGGGGTGTGGAATTGTCCGGCGACCGGCGCCGACAGTTTCGGAAACACCGACCCAAGATCGCCGGATATTGCGGTTATTTTCGCCTTGTTCGTTGAATTAATAAAACTTATCGCGGCAGTTGTGCTGCCAGTGCTATATCCGGTCGCCGCGCCGCCGAGGGTCACGGTGTAATTCCCCGCAGCGGAATATGTGTGGGAATAAGTTGTATTCGTTACGTCCGGCTTCGCGATCGTTTCCGCCGCCGCCCCATCGCCCCAATCTATCGTAAAGTCTCCGGATGCGGACATAGCGAAACTGAACTGGTCGTTTGCGGCAATGTTGGTCAGCGTTACTTTGAATGGCTCGGTATTTTTCTTCACAACCAGCCGATCGACCGCATCGCGCACCATCGGGTCGTCTATGATCTGATTCGTCGCCAAAGCATGGTTGCAGTAAGTCGTTGTCGGCGGCGCGCCATTTAATATCTCGTTCGCGCGGTCTATGGCACAGAGAGTATATTTTACATTCACGACCTGCTGGACATTCGGCGCTTTGATCGGGACAGTAATCCCCCATTTCTGGGTGATATACCTGTGCACGAAATCCACATTCGCCGCCTGACCGGCATGCGAGGGAGATGCCGCGCCAACGAAAAATAACAAACCAAAAAAAATGAAAACTATTTTGAAAAATCTTTGCGAAAAATCTGCGCATCGCGCGGCCGATGTGCACCGAAATATCAGCGAACGATCAGATATATATATATGTGTGTGTGTGTGTGTGTGTGTGTGTGTGTGTGTGTGTGTGTAGACTTCTGCGGGTTTGCGGGGGTTTACATATGACATTTCGGCACCGTTTTGTTGACACTGTTATTTGGAACCTATTTTACACAAAGCGGCCAGTCCGGTCAACAAGAAACCCTTCGTCAGTGGCTAACCCGCCACTGACGCAAAGGCGGACGACGATTACTGAATATTACGAGATAAAAAGATACCCACCCTTACAAAGTTCATAAATCAAATCATTTTATTTCAAATTCGCGGCCACGAAATCCCAATTCACCAGGTGCGTCAGGAATGCGTCCACGAAATCCGCGCGGCGGTTCTGGTAATCCAGGTAATACGCGTGCTCCCACACGTCCAGGCACATTATCGGTTTGCGGCCGTGCGCGATCGGGGTATCCCCGTTCGCGGTGGTTTCTATTTTCAGCGCGCCGGATTCGCCCGCCCCGGCGCCGCCCTGCGGCGACGTGTCGCGGACCAGCCATGCCCAGCCGCTGCCGAATACGCCGGTCGCCGCGGCCTTGAAATCGGCCAGAAACTTGTCCCAGCTGCCGAATGCGTCCGCGATTTTCTTTGGGAATTCCGCGTGCAAGTCCAAACTGAGCCCGCGAAAGAAAAAATCATGGTTAAAGACCTGGGCCGCGTTGTTGAATATCTTTTGCGCGGGAGCACCGGCGGCGGCCGCTTTTTTGATAATTTCTTCCAGCGGCAGATTTTCGTAATCGGTTCCGGCAATCAGTCCGTTCAGGTTTTTTATATACCCGTCCATATGCTTGCCATAGTGAAAGTCTATCGTTTGCGCGGACATAAACGGCTCCAGCCCGTCGCGCACGAAATTCAGCGGATATTGCAAAAGTGCGAACATATTCCTTCTCCTTGTTATATTTTTACATGCTAAACCAAATTTTCCAAAAATCAATCGGGAATAGTTGCCGTGCCGGCGGCGGCGCAAAGAAACGCCCACACATGCGAATGCGCGCGCGCCCTTTGCGCCGGATTGTTTCCGCGGGTCATTCGTGCTTCAGATACTTTACAAAATCGGTTATATCGGCCCCGGTGGCCGAAAGGATTTTCGCAATAGACTGCGTTGACGGCCAACGCGGCTGGCCTTCGCGGGACCAGCGCTTGCTCTTGTTGAATGTCGTGGCGTCCAAACCGCTGCACCGCGCCAAGCGCGAGCATGAATATCCGCGTTCGCCAGCAAAGCGCTCTATGGCGCCCCAAACTTCTTCATGGTTCATTTCTCTCTCCATATGCCAGGTTGTGCGCATAATTATAATTGAATAAAAGAATAAAATCAAGCGTGGGTTGGTAAGAATGTTTTCTTTGGCAAAAAATATTGAATTGTAATGATTCCGGATACGGCCGATATAACAAGGCCCGGTTTCTAATTGTAATTGAATAATCAGAAAAAATCAAGCTGATATCAATGACAGAATTTTCCGGCCACCGAGTGTATTGCCGCCCCCCCTAAACGCCGGTTGACAAATTATATTCCGGTGGTATCATAAACCTATGAGCCATGATATTTCAGTAATCATTCCCAGCAAAAATCCATGGTCTGACGCACTATGCGCAACAAATTATACTTGTTTATTTTGATGAATTTATTGTTCGTATCCGGCGCGGGGCGGCGCGACGCCGGCACGCCGGCCGCACAGCGCATCCGCAATATCGCCGAATGCCCGACGGACACCGCGCGCGCGAAATATTTCGCTTTTATGAACCTGGGCCCAGAGCATGATTTTTATAAAAACGTCCAATTGCCCGGCGATACGCTTTCCCGAGATTTTGTGCCGGACGGCTTGGCGGAAATCCCAACCACCGAACTTTTGCGGCCAAATAAAACCATCAGAGTTTGCGCGGATGTCTTGCCCGCGCTGACCAAAATGGCGGCGGCGATGCATGATGAAATCGGGCGGCCCATGGCGATCGCGTCGGGATACCGTTCGTTCGGGGTTCAAAAAGTCCTCTATGGCGGCGGCGAACATGGGTCCTGGCGCGCATTCCCCGGGCTGTCCCAGCATCAGACCGGATACGCGCTGGATCTGATTGGCAAAGACAACGGGGTTATCGGACGATCCGAAATCAAGTGGCTGAAAGCCCGCGCATGGGAATTTGGATTCGTGCAGTCTTATACGGCCGAATCGGCGGCGGCGACCGGAATAGTGCCAGAGGCATGGCATTATCTGTATGTCGGGAAAGAGACCGCGAAATTTATCCAGCAGTTTTGCGCCGATAACCAATACGAATTCCTGGCATACTTAAAAGAGATCCGGCAGAAATAAAGAGCCATGGGGGGCAAGCCCCGCGCGCGGCGGGACCGGGTAATATTTTATCGCGGTTTGCATAAATAATTTTGCCAGAGACCGCTGTAATATGCGGGAAACTTAATATTAAATTTTTTAGGCTTAAAGTTCAAATTTCCGCCTTTGCGCCAAATGATATCCTCAAACATCACTTTCTGGCTGTTATTTATCAATACTTTTCTTATATCGTCGGAGTTATCGCCAAATCCGCCAGTTTCCACCATGCTTGCAAATCTGGCCAGGTCGCCCGCCGATGTCACCACTCTATCGCGAAACAAAACTTTGTCCGCCGTATTATCCTTTTTGGCATTCAGAAATTTCATCGTTGTTCCGGTACCGCAAAAATTGCCAAGTTCATCTTGCCTTCTGAATCCGTGCCTTAATAAAAAGCCATCAACATCCGTCAATTTATACAATGTGTTCGCCGCGCGATTATCGGATTGAAATAACATCAAGGACAATAATTCCGATACTGATTTTGTCCATCCTTCTCCCATCGTTTTGGAAACGATCGGATATAAATCCTTGTTCTTCAACCCTGGCGCAACGGTGTACCTTGCGGTTAATTCCACATTCTTGTCGGAAAGAATGGCGGCGGCGATAAAGGCTTTAAAAGTAGAGGCCGGATACATATAAATATCTGGGCTACGGCATACCGTTTTACCAGAATCTAAATCAATGGCACAATATGAAATGATCTTGTTCCAAGCTGGGAAGATATTAATAAGGTTTTTCATACGGGTTATGTTAGAATAAAATTCCACAAAAGCAATAAAAAACGCCCCGGATGGGGCGG
>WQUT01000076.1 GCA_009781955.1 Pseudomonadota bacterium
TATGATTGCCGTATAGGGAAAGGCTTTATGAAGAAAATTATTCTGCTTTCTGCTTTATGTTTCGCGCTTTACGCGTGCGCCGGTTCGGACGACGTTGACGCGCCGTACAACCAGGCGGACTTTGCCCAGGGCGGCCCCGACGCGCCCGCGTTGAACGAGCGCACCATGACATTCATGCAGCCCGGCAATCAGTTTGCGGGCATAGAATCGCAAAGACCCCGCACCCAGCAGGAAAAAAACGCGATGAGCCAAAAGTGGAACACCTCGCGCATGCAAACGCACTGGCAGGAATACCGCGGAACAATGGTTCGCGTGGAAATATTGCTGGGCGATACGGATCTGCGCGAAATGCGCCTGCGCCTGATGCAGAACGCGAACGGAATGGACATAGACGGCGACATGCGCTGGACATTGGACAAGGTCGCGGACTTTGAGATGAAGCGGGTCTGCGGCCGCAACGCGGATTCTTACGTGATAGTCTATGATCGCGCGTCGTTTGACGTCATGCGTCCGACCCCGTATTTTGACTGGGCGCAAGAGGCCGGCAACGCCAGCATGCGCGAATACGGCTTTCGCTGCATTTATGTAAACTAAAGGTGAAAATGTGAGCCCTACAAATAAAACGCTGGATAAAAATTATGAAATGGAATTGGCCCAGTTGAATGCCGTGCATATAAATTCCGTTACGGGAGAACCGTGGGACAAGGCGGCTTATAATATAGCGCTGGAAGTATTGGAAAGAAAATATAAAAATAAAGTTTGGAAGGCGAATCCTTTATCCGGTCAAGTCCTCAATCCTGCCGATATTGTCGCGGAAAGAAAAGGATCAAGAAACTAGCGCATTCGTTACGCGGCTAGAATTTCTTAAAAAACAGTTGCAAAAGTTTTTGAAACAATCAATACTCCAGAAACCACAGAGGGAGAGAAGAGATGAAACCGAGCGTATAAGAATTAGATTTTTTGCGTTGCAAGCAAAAAATCGTAATTCGCGTCGTGAGGTTGCGTTGGATTTCCTGAATAATCTTTCAACCAAGGAGAGAAGAGATGAAAAAATTATTAGGCGCGTTGGCATTGGGCGTGACAGTATTGCTGGGCGGCTGCGACAGCGGCGCGCAAAAGGGCGATACCGTTATTATTAATTTCGCGGGATATCTGGACGGACAGCAGTTCCCCGGCGGCACGGCCGAGAATTTTCCGCTGAAACTGGGCAGCGGCCAGTTTGTCGCGGGCTTTGAGGATCAGCTGGTCGGCGCGGTCAAGGGCGAAGAGCGCAACGTGAAAATCACCTTTCCGCAAAACTATGTTCCGGGTCTGTCCGGCAAACAGGTTTTGTTTAAGGTCCGGATTATGGACATTGTAAAGGCCGAGAAAACGCCGGCGCCGCAACCCCAACCGGCCCAGCCCACGCAACCCGCAAAGTAAGGCAAAACGCTAAATAAAAATCCGGCAAACGCCGGATTTTTTAGTGGTCGGTGGTCAACTGTTGGTGGCCAGTGGTTAGTTGTAGGGGGCACATTCTTGTGCCCGTTTGTAGGGGCGGATAATAACCACCCACCAAAATCTGCGATTTTGTCGGGGCCCGGCATCCGCCCCTGCGATAGTTAGAGATAAGTGAACACTAAATTCCCCTCCCTAGGAGGGGTAGTTTTTGTTGGCACGCTTGCGTGCTTACAAAAACTGGGGTGGGCATTTTAATTGCCGCGTGTTCTTCCGGTAATTTTATCTAAAAACGCTCTAAGGTTCCCCGGGGTTTTAATTGGCCGCGCATTCGTTATTGTTGGCGCGGTATTTTCCTCTTTAAATTTCACGCGCAGGTGCACCTGAAGGACAATAATTTTAGAACTTGGAGTCAGATTGATTTCGGTTATGCGGTTCAGTTGGCTTTCTTTGTGTTTTATGTCTTTTTGCTTTTTCTTGCTAATTGCTTTGCAGGTTGTCTTGGCCAGGATCGCGCCGCCGGCCGCTATGGCCAGGCCGAGCGCGGTTGCAAGGACCGTTCCGACCGGGTTCGCCTTGTTGATAATTCCGGCAATGGGATAAGCCACGGTTTCTGCGGCGCCTAGTATAACTATCACGTAAGACAAGACCAGCATGGCGCGGTTGGCGGCATTTTCTATGAAATCGGTATTTTCCAGCTTGTCCAGGGCTTCGTTGCCTTTCGCAATGATGCGCTGTTTGCCGTGTAAAATTTGAGTTTTTATATTCATTATTTCTTATCCCCCCTATTAAAATAAACTATACTCCATAAGAGTTATATTTTTTATCTTTGCTTGTCCGCGTTTCTTATATTTTGATAATCGTCGCGCAGAATTCTAAATCCAAACAAACCAAGAAGCACTGATGGTGCAGCAAGAGCGCTTATTCCTGGGTGCACATATAAGGCACCTAATACCGATATTGTTGTGGCCAATATGCCAGCTGCCAAAGTCACAGCCCCGTAATTGTTCATGGTGGCCAATAAACGTTTTATACTCGTTTTATAATCCTTAAAATATTACCTGGCCGCCCAGGGTCGCGTCGCGCGGTATCGGGCCGAATGAAGAATTTCCGCTGGCGTATATGTTTCCGTCTATCTTGAAACATCCGCAGAATTTCAGCAAGCGCACATTGCGCACGACCAGGTTGCCCCGTATCTTGACCCCGCAGGGCAGGGTGTAAGAATACATATTTTGCAACAGGACATTGCCGCCGACCTCTGTCATGGGGCTCAGTCTTTCGCCCGTGGGATTCTGTCCGTCCAATAATACATCGCCGTCGCGGCTGTTGTCAATGTAAACGAAATTCCCGCTATCGCCGTCTTTGTCTTTCAGGGGCAGGGTGATGCGGCCATCCGCCGGCGCGGTCGCCGCCGCCGGCAAAACTTCCTTTAACGGCAGGGTGATTGTCGCAACGGTCGTATCGGCGTTATAAGAAACATGGGCCTTGATATCCGCGGTCTTGACGGGGTTTATCGCCGCGGCGGCGCCCGCCGGGGCCTTGATTGTGTCCGCGATGGCGTTTTTGGATGTTACGGACCCGCCGCGGCCGTTCGCGGTATCGCGCGCGTCAAACAGATTGATTATCAAAATGGAGAACAGAACGATAATCAGCACCAACAGGGCGACGTTCGCCAATCCGGTCAAGTCCAGCGATTTTATCCAACGCCATACGCGCGTCGGCAACCACATCAGCCAGCTAGCGCACCTGCACAGCCAGCATTGGCATTTGCCGGCCGCCGCGCCGGCCGCCGCGCCTGCCGCAAGGGCCGCGCCGTTCGCCGCCGCCGTTTCAGATTGCGCTGGGACCGTGTTCGCCGCGGCCTTTAATTTGTCTTTTTTATCCATAGGATGCCCCTTTATTTG
>WQUT01000077.1 GCA_009781955.1 Pseudomonadota bacterium
TTTTTTCCAAATTGAAATCGTCCGCCCCGATGCCCGCGCCCATCGTGGTAATCAGCGCGCCGATGGTGTCGGATGACAGCATGCGGTCAAACCGCACGCGCTCTACGTTCAGGATTTTTCCGCGCAGCGGCAGGATGGCCTGGAATTTGCGATCGCGGCCCTGCTTTGCGGTGCCGCCGGCGGAATCGCCCTCTACGATAAACAATTCGCATTTCGCCGGATCGCGTTCGGAACAATTGGCCAGCTTCCCGGGAGCCGGCCCCAGATCCGGCCCGGTCTTCTTGCGCGAAAGCTCGCGCGCTTTGCGCGCGGCCTCTCTGGCGGTCGCGGCCTCTATGATTTTATCAATTATTGTCTTTCCCGCGCCGGGGTTTTCTTCCAGATATTGATACAGCAAATCCGATACGGCCGATTCCACCAGCGGGCGAATCTCTCCCGATACCAGTTTGTCTTTGGTCTGGGACGAGAATTTCGGATCGGGGATCTTCACCGATATTATGTTGGTGAGGCCTTCGCGAAAATCTTCGCCAGAAAGCGCGACGTCTTTCTTTGTATTCTGCTCGCCAATATACTTATTCAGCGCGCGCGTCAGGCCCGCGCGGAATCCCGCCAGATGCGTCCCGCCGTCGCGGTTGGGAATATTGTTGGTGAACGCCAGCGACGTCTCGTTATACGCGGTTGTCCATTCCAGAACAACCTCTATATACGTTTCGTCTATCTGCCGGACGATATGTATAGGTTCCGGCGTCAGCTTTTCCTTGGACCGGTCAAGGTATGCTGCGAATCCCTTTAATCCGTCCGTGGAATGAAAATCGCGCGACTCGGACGGCGCCTTGCGCAAATCTTCCAGAATGATTTTGACATTCGCGTTCAGATAAGATTGCTCGCGCAGCCATGTTTCCAAAGCATCAAAAGAAAATTCGGTGTATGCGAATGTAGATGGGCTCGGCAAAAATGTAACCTCGGTCCCGTGCCGGTCGCCCGCGTTTTCGGAAACCATGACCAATCCGCCGTCCGGAATGCCGTCGCGGAATTTCATCATGGCTTCCTTGCCGTCGCGCCAGACGCGCACCTCCAGCCATGTGGACAGGGCGTTCACAACCGACACACCGACGCCGTGCAGCCCGCCGGAAACCTTATACGCGCCGGACGTTTCGTTGTCAAATTTGCCGCCGGCGTGCAGTTCGCACATAATCAGTTCCAGCGCGCTGCGCCCTTCGGCATGATTGATGTCAAACGGCATTCCGCGGCCGTTGTCGCGGATTGTCGCCGATCCGTCGGGGTTCAGCGACACGTAAACGCTGTCGGCGTATCCCGCCATGGCCTCGTCTATGCTGTTGTTCACGACCTCGTAAATCATGTGGTGCAGGCCCGCGCCGTCGGTCACGTCGCCTATATACATTCCGGGCCGCTTTTTGACGGCTTCCAGCCCTTTTAATACCTTGATTGAATCGCCGGTGTATTCGTTTTGAACAGACATAAAAAAGTTCCTTTTGGTCGTTAGTCGTTGGTCAGTGGCCGTTGGTAAAACAGATACGTCCACGCATATTGTTTTTGCCCGGAAAATATAGCAATTTTGCTATTAATAAGCAAGAAAATAATGCCAATTTTCGCATTGCAAAATTATGCTTTTTTTGATAAATTATATATTAATCTGCAAACCGACCACCGACCACCGACCACCGACTAACGACCAGCGACCACCTACCACCGACTAACGACCAGCGAGCGGAGCGAGCAAATGAAATTCAAACTACTCTATTTCGGCGAATTGCGCATTAATCCCAAACGCCGCGCCCAGCATATCGCGGACATCCGCATGAAATTCCACCCGCAGTTAAAGAAATTGCTGGAACACACGCCATGGACGAATCTTTCCAAATACATGATGCCGGGCGCATCCAAGAGCCCCATTTCAACGCGGCACATCAACGGAATAGACTTTAATCCCATCATCACGCCCAACTTAAAGCTGCTGGCGGAATTAGAAATCCAGCTGCTGCACCCTGAAATCGTCGGCGTGGCCAGATCCGACATAGACAACCGCATGAAGACGCTCTTGGACGCCCTGCGCTGTCCCCAGAACGAGCACGAGGTCGGCGAAAACACCCCCCGCGACATCGGCCCCATCTACACTTTGCTGGATGACGACCATCTGGTGACGCGGCTGTCCGTCAACACCAGCCACCTGTTGTCGCAAAACATATTTGACGCCGCGCACGAGGTAAAAGGGGAAAAACTGAATCCCGCCGAAGACAAGCAGGCGAGAGAGGAAGAGGAAAAAATATTCCTTATGATAGACGTGAACGTTCGCGTGGAAGAAGGAAACCTGGAAAACCTGCCGTTTATGGTATAATTCCCCTCCTTAGGAGGGGTGTATTTTTTGCGAGCACGCGAGCAAAAAAGACGGGGAGGGTTTCCCTCCCCGCCTCGCATTCGCTCGGCACCCCTCCAAAGGCGGGGAATCACGACAACGCCGATGTAATTTGGTCCTGCATCTCAAACGTTCCGAACACCACCCATGCGATTACTACGGACACCAGCAGTATTCCGATAGAATTCATAATGTTGGAAAGATTCTCCATCCGGCGCACGGACGAATCCAGATAATCGTTCGCGATCTTGTTCAAATTCTCGTCAAATCCGTTCATGTCGGCGTAAATTGCCAGATCGCCGATTATTTCGTCATTCGGAAAATGCCGGCCGTTGTTAGCCAATGCTTGCCCCAAATTATCGCCGTTGGTTATCTGCCGCAGGGCCGAATCCAGTATGCTGCGCAAATACGCGTTGCTGTTGTCCGCCAGCAATTTCATCGCGACGGTCAGATTTCCGCCCGCGCCCACCATGGCAGAGAGCGACATCAGCCATCCGACCGACACGGAAATCTTGTAAACCGACCAGGGCGGAATGCGGTCAAATACGGCGCGGATCCGCCCCGACCAAGTTGACAGAGACATCCACATGACCAGCGCGACCGCGACAAACCCGCCCACGACGACCATCCAGTAATTGCTGGAAAAATTCGCGACGACGACCAGCATTCGCGCCGCGCCGCGCCAGACGATGTCGCCGCCCGCGGCCTCCATCAGCGGCGGCACCAGATACAGCCCAACCATTATTATAATCGCAACGGTCAGGCCCAAAAGGAACAGGGGATACGACAGCGCGGACAGCATGGCAGAGCTTATTCTGGACGCGCCCTCGCCCACCCTCACCACGTTTTCCAGCGCGACGGACAGCTTTGACACGTCGCCCAAGGTCAGCATCAGCGTCTCGTTCGTCGGCACCCAGCCGCGGGTCGCGTCGGCGAACGGCGCGCCGCGCTCCAAAGATTCCTGCCACGCGCGCAACGCTATCGCGAACGGCTCGTCCGGCTTTGTCCCGTTCTTTGATTCAATCTGGTAAATCCGGTCCAGCGCATCCATCAATGTAAAGTCGTTGCGCAGCAGCGACGCGCATTTGCGGTATACGTTCATCCGCTTGCCCGTGTCCAGCCGAAAGTTCAGCTTTGCATACCACAGGTTCAACAAAGAGACCGATCTTCGCTGCATAGCTTAATAAATCCCGGGCTGATCAAGCAATCCGACCCAACGCTCTAACTCTTCCGCGCCGATGATTCCGCGCAGCATCAGCTCCATCGCCGATTCTTTCAGCGTCCGGCCGTCCAATTCTTCCAGCCAATACCTGACCGCGCCCGCCGTGTCGCCGTTCAGCGCGCGGGACAGGAATTCATTGTTCGTTATTATTATTTCGCCCGCCTTTATGCGCCCCAGGAATCCCTTGCCCCCGCACATCTCGCAGCCCTGGCCCCGGACGAATATTTGTTTCGCGCCGATTTCCCCGAACGCGTCCATCACGCGCGCATGCGCCGGGTGTTCCGGATGATCGGAAAATCTTTCCTTGCACTCTGGGCACAGTTTCCGGAACAGGCGCATGGAAACCAGCCCGCGCATCATCGTCTCGTCCTTTAACTTGAACGCCTCTACCCCCATGTCCAGCAAACGCGTCAGCGCGGCCATCGCGGAATTGGCGTGCAGGGTTGTCCAGACATTGTGCCCCGACAGCGCGCCTTTCACCGTTAATTGCGCCGCCGGTAATGTCCGGACCTCTCCCACCATTAACGTATCCGGGTCGGACCGCAGCGCGGCGTTCAGGGCCTCGGTAAATTTTTCCTCGCGCTGCTCTTCGTTGTATGCGTTGACAACCGGCATCTGGTGCGCGCCGAAAATTTTCTGTTCCGCCGGATCTTCCACGGTCAGCAGATTGATCTCGTAATTCCGCTCTTTCAAGATCATGGACATATTGCGGACCAGCGTCGTGGATTTGCCCGAACTGGTCGGCCCCGCGACCACCACCAATCCGGTCGGGAACGACCGCAGGCGCAGCAACAGCTGCTGCTCATACCCGCCGAATTCCTGTTCGGTCTTTATTCCCTCGGACGGATTGTCGTAAAGCAGGCGCATGACCACATAGCGGCTGCCGAACGCGATGGGGTTGAACTGCATGCGGACGCCGAGTATCCCGCTGGGCAAATATAAATCCTTGGTCCCGCGCAGAGGCGTGCGGCCGTCTTTCTGTGCGGACTGATACTCGTTCTGGGCATAGTTTGAATTGGACTGGTCGGCGGATGCGAACGCCGCGCGGACAAACGATTCGCCCCATTGGGAATTGTATTCCAGAACCGGCTGCAGCGATCCGTCCAGCCGGAAAGAAATCGTGGTTTGGTCCGCAACCTCTATGTGAATGTCGGAAACCTTGTTCGCGGACGCGCGGGCGATTATGTCCACGAAATCTTTTTGCATCTGGTTGTCGTAATCCAGGCGCGACCGCATGGCAGAGCCCGAGAGGCGTTCCGCCGACATCTTGTAAATCGCCGACACCAGTCCCAGATCGCTGTAAAACGGCTCTCTCCGCGCGCGGCCCTTGCGGTCCAGCAGGTCCAGAAATGCCAGAACCCGCCCGTCGTAGCGGTGGGTGCGGGATATTATGACCTCTCCGTTGGAAAAATAGGCCAATAAGTTCTGGGTGTCTTTGGAAAGCTCCAACTCTCCCGCCGGCGCGGTCAACAGCTTGTTTCCGTCTGAAAACAGGTATTCAAGAATATCTTTCTGCTCGGCATTTTCAAGACCCGCAGGAATGCTGCTCTGATTATCTTTCGCCCTTAAAAGATTTTTATTTTCAGCCATTTTGCTCGCTCTGCTCGCATGGGCATATAGGCACTGGGCGCTAGGCACTAGTAACTAGCGCCCAGTGCCTAACGCCTATTTCCCCACCCCCAGCGTCTGGGTCTCGCCATCCCTTACCAACACAACGCCTTCGTCCAATGAAATCGCCTTGACCGCATAATCGTCCAAGGTTTTGCCGGCCCATATCTTTTTGCGCTGGCCCGTGTTCAGGTCTTCCACCGTCGCCTGCAACTGCTTGCCCATGCCCATTACATTAACCAGCTTATACCTTTCGGACAATGGGGATCTATTCTCTTGCGGCGGCGGCGCGGCGACCGGCGCGGGCTGTTTGGCCCCTGCGGCCGGCTGGCCCTGTTCCATCGCTTTCTTTTGGGCGTCCAGTTTCGCCTGGGCCGCGGCCAGGTTCTGCTTTTCCTGCTCTAACTGGTTTTTCTGCTGTTCGGCGCGGCTGTCCATGGCCTCGGACTCCATGGCCAGCTTTTTCTGTTCGGACGACAGACGGTCCAGGTCCAGCCGCAGCTGCGATTTTTCCTTTTCCAATTGCAAGAGGACTTTTTCCTGTTCCAGGTCCGCTATCTTTTGGAACAAGGATCCGTCCACCTGGTATTCCATCACCGCGCCCGCGCCCGCATCCGTCGCCGCGGGATCCGGCGCGATCACGGCCTGCAAAGGGTTGGGCTGGGCGGCGGCCGCAAAAGGCGCGGGATTTTCCGCAAACGCAGGGAATAAAAAGAATAAAGCCAGCACGACAAACGCCGTTACCGACCACCGACTACCGACCACCGACCAATTTTTATTTGACATAGATTTTCACCTCATAGTTCCAGATTCTTGCCCGGCTGTCCCAGGATATTTTTGGAATTGATACGCCGGAAAACGCATCAAAAATCTTTATGAATTCCCGCGGCGTCAGTTTTGACTTTGCGGATACCAAAACCGTGTTTATTCTGGCCGCCTCGGCGCCGCGCATGATTTCCTCGGTCGCGGTCCGCACATCGCCTTCTGTCCCGATTAGCTGGAACATGGAATTTATGTCGCGCACGACGCTGTCCGCGTCCATTTCTTCCAGGCTGGAAAACGTATCCAGCCGCGGCAGCCGGACAGAAATTATCGCGTCCGAATCCGACATTTCTGCGATTTGCGCGCCCGGCATCAGCTGATCGGCGACGGCGTGCAAATCGGCCAGGGTCCCGTATCCGCGGCGAAACCTTGCCTCTGCCGCGTCAACGTTGCAGTCGGCGGACAGCTGGACCCAGCCGGGGATCGGCTGCATCAGGAATCCGATGGCCCGCCAGCAGATGTCGGCGCGCGCGTATTTGTCGGGCAGCGAATCAAACGGCATCTTTATCGGTTCCGGGGCCGGCGCCGCGACCGGCGCGGGGGGATTAAAGGCGGCGTTTATCTCCGCGTTCTTTTCGGCCAGTTTTCTTTTATATTCCTCGGCCAGCTTCCGGTCAACCTTTGCCAGCTGGGGCCGCGGCGCGACCACGCGCAGCAGCGGCTCGCGGAAAAAATAAAACAAGCCGAAGATAAACGCCGCGAACAGCACCAGCGCGAATGCGTTGCCCTTGAAATTGCTGACCGCTTTCAGCGTTATTTTTGTGTCGCCGGAAATCAGGTCTTCCAATACCTTTTCTATCGCGCGCGGCATTCTCCAATCGTTCGGCGCGATCAGCGTCCCCCAGTCGGGCAGCGTGGCGATTTTCGCGTATTCGCCTTTGGCCTCGGCCTCGGTCTCATACAGCTTGTCCGCGATTATTATTCCGTTGCGCGCGCCCACGACCCAAAAACCGTTCGGAATCGCAAATGCGGCCAGGAACGATGAATATTCGGCGAACGATTCCATAATCTCGGCCGCGGCGACGGCCATGCCGGCCCTGTGCCCCAGTTTTCTGGCCCCCATGCCGATCATGGATCTGTATTCCACGAAAAGATTCAGCTTCTTATCAACCGTCTTGGCCAGCGACGCGGCATACCCGCGGGTATTTTGGCCAACGGCCACAGGCTGCCAAAAAAGGCTGCTGGCATACTTTTTGCGCGAAACAACGATGACTTGGCTTTGCAAAGCATCTCCCTCTTGCCGGAATTATAACATAATGAATGAATCGGGGGAAGGGGAAAGTGACAGAGTGACAGAGTTAATGCGTCGCGCATTCTGTGCGACTATCAACAATAACCGCGGGCTTTGCCCGCGGCGACTACAACTCTGTCACTTTGTCACTCTGTCACTATTAAAAATGCCGCTTTCGCGGCATTTTTAATAGGTTGTTCCATACATGTATGCGGACCCGGTGTCGCCGCCGACCGGCATGCCGCCGCCGCCCTTGGTCGCTATGCGTCCGGAATCGGGACAACGGTAAACGTTCGCCGCAATTATATACGCGCGCTCCGGCCCGAATATCACCCATTCGTTGGGGCGCGTCCGCTGCGACGTGATCCAATAGGCGTTGCCGCGCCGCGCCTGGTCCGCTATGCGGTTTTCCAGATAACGCACGGCGTCGTCCGAATTATAGACGGACGTTTCCGATTCCAATTTATACAGGAACTGGCATCCGATCGGTTCCGCGTTCAGCTGCACCAGCTGATCTGCGCCGTTTTCGGAACTGACGGACGTGGTGCATGCGCCCAGCGCAAAGAGCAGGGAGCAAGGGATAAGGAGTAAGAATTTCTTCATGTCATCACCGTTTTATTTATGATTTGTTCGCCCAATCTTAAATCCGTAAATCATAAATCTTAAATCCCTTCAATTATATCATAATTATCCGGATGGGCAAACAGCTTTTTCAAAACCAGGTTATTCAGCGCGTGGCTGCCCTTGTATGATTCCAGCGTTCCGAACACCCATCCCCCGGACGCGAACATATCGCCGGCGGCATCTATTATCTTGTGCCGCACGAATTCGTCCGGGCATTGCAATTTGTTCAAGGTTCCGCTGCTGTCTTGGTTCAGCGCGATGACGTTATGCTCGTTGGCCCCCCTGCCCATGCCGCGCTTTTTCATGTGCCCCCACTCCCAAATACGGCCGAATGTCCGCGTGGCGGCGAATTCCGTCAAAAACTTTTCGCGGGATTCATCCGTTCCGTCAAATAAAATCTCAGCCGATTGCGTGCCGATTATTTTATCGGGATAAACCAGTGTCGCCCGGATCAGCAACCCGTCCGGATTAGGGGCCAGCCGCACGAATCCGTCTTCGCGCCGG
Organism: Pseudomonadota bacterium; assembly: GCA_009781955.1. Taxonomy (GTDB): domain Bacteria; phylum Pseudomonadota; class Alphaproteobacteria; order Rs-D84; family Rs-D84; genus WQUT01. The sequence goes on from WQUT01000077.1 coordinate 8,386, forward strand.
CCGGTTTTCAAATTATGCAGCCAGAGGGCAAAGCGCGAAAACACCGACATTTTCTTTATAATTTCGCTGCGGAACGCGACGACCGGCTTTTTCACGATTATTTTTTTCAGGGACGATTGGGGCCGCGCGCCCCACGCATTGCCGATCAGCTCTATAAATTCCTTTGCGCTGCCGTCCATTATGGGCACTTCCGACCCGTCTATTTCTATAACGGCCGAATCAATTCCGCAAACAAACAGCGCGGCCATAAGATGTTCGGTGGTGTGCACGATATTGGGGGCCCGGCCCACGCTGGTGCTCCATAATCCGGTGGCGGTCACATTGTCCCACCGCGCGTGGATTGGCGCGGCGCCTGGCAAATCCGCGCGCCGGAAAAAAATCCCGGGCCGATCCGAACGCTTTATTGCCATGCGGACGGGCATTCCGGAATGAATTCCGACGCCGGTTATGACAATGTCTTTCAATGTCGTTTTCATTTCTTCTCCTGATTTTTCAGCCAATCCCAAAAAGCGTCCTCTATCTTTGTTTCCAGTCGCGCGACTTTTACCTTGCTTTGCCATGCGGGCGACAGGCGGACCCAGTCTTTTTCCGTCGTCACCATTTGCATGTTTTGCGTTTTGGCCATGCGCTCCATTTTTTTCAAATCATCTTCGGAATACTGGTAATGATCCGGAAAGGGATAAGAGATAAATCCGTGAAATCCCGATTTTTGACACAGCTTCAAAAGGGAATAAAAAAACTTTTCCGGATAGCCGATTCCGGCAAAGGCCAGAATCCGTTTGCTGTCTAGATTGAGGAGCTCGTTTTGCGCATAAAACACCTGTTTTTTCAGGCGTTTTGCCACGGCGACTATCTTCTGCCGGTTCCCGCGGCCCAAACGACCGCCCACATTTCTGATGATAATTATTGCATCCGCGCGTTTCATGCCTAAACAAACCGGCTCTCTCAACGGACCGGCGGGCAGGACAAAACCGTTCCCAATTCCGATACTTTCATCAAATACCAAAAGCGACAGGTTTTTCCCGATGATCGGGTTTTGAAACCCGTCGTCCAGAATCACACGTGAAAAGCCTGTTTTTTCAGCCATCTTGACACTGGAAAGCCTGTTTTTTCCGGTAAAAACGGATAATCCGGATAATTGCAGCATTTTTGCCTCGTCCCCCACCATTTTGCCTGAATATTCAGGCAGGACCATAACATTTTTGGATATTGTCCCGCCGTATCCGCGCATCACAACGGCAGAGTTGGGCAGCTTTTTTGCAATCTCGCGCACGATCGGCGTTTTCCCGACCCCGCCGGCCAGCAATCCGCCAACACAAATTACCTGTATTTTCGGGGATTTTTGCGAAAAATACCGGGAAAAATAAATCAGGTAATGAAAAACAATATATGCGGCCGACAGCGGCAGCAAAAGCCACGCGACAATATTTCTTTTCAAAAACCAGCTCGGAGTCTTCATTTTATTTAAGATTTAAGATTTAAGATTTACGGATTTGTTAAATCTTAAATCCGTAAATCCGTAAATCTTAAATTTTTTTCTCTGGTTCCATTTTCGGCAATCCGAATTCCGCGTCCAGATCTTGCAGTTGTTTTATCAGGATGCGTTCCAGCTTGTCCGCCGTCGCGCGCATGCCTTTTTCGTCCGTATTTCTATCAACAAAAATGGGGTCGCCCAGCGTGCATGTGATTCTTGAAAAAGGCGTAGCCACCAGATACCTGTCCCAACGTTTTTGGAACCATGGCTTAGAGCATGAAAAGCACGCGGGCACCAGCGGCGCGCCGCTGACCTTTGCAAAATACAGCGCGCCGTCTTTCAGCCGCATCCGGGGCCCGCGGGGCCCGTCCGGCGATATGCACACCAGCTTGCCCTCGCGCAATACCCGCGCGCCCTTGCGCAGCACGGACAGCGCGCCTTCGGTGCTGGATCCGTATATCGGATGCACGCCGAATGTCCGCAGCAGCTTTGCCATCATGCGGCCGTCGCGGTGGCGGCTGGCGACGGCATAACCCTTGCGCCCGTATTTCAGGAATATGATCGGCAGCATCATCGTGCGTCCGTGCCAGAACACGAATATTATCGGGCCCTTGCTGAATTTCTGAAATATTTCTTTGCCGCGCACGGTATATCTGCTGGTTATAAACACAAACCAGATTCCGACGCACATCAGGCCCGCCAAAATCCATTGCACCGCTGCAAAGCCCGCCAGCTTCTTCCAAACTTTTTTCACCTGGTCCATGATTTTTCCTCTTGCCGGTTTATAGCATTTATTTCGTAAGTTTTCAACGCTTACTTTACCACCGAGAATTCTATTTCCGCCGCCGCGCCGGCATCAGTCACGGCGCGCAGCCTGTATTCCCCGATTCCGACGCCGTATTGGAACACTTTTCCGCTTTGCGACGTCCCGATCAGACTGGGCCCCAAAAACCAAAAGATTTTTTCATCACCGCCGCCGGCCAGCGCTTTGAAGGATACGGTTTCTGAATCGCGGCCGGAAAGTATCACGACCTTGGTCTTGTTTATCGGTGATATTATCACGGGCATGTCGCGCTCTGACGACAAATCGGCCGGATTGCACCCCGGCATGAATGGCGGCGGCGTTTTGCGCACGATGCCGGCGGCGCGGAACATGTCCAGGTATTCGGGATCCCAGAACTCAAATACCGCGGCACGCGTCGTCTTGGGATCATTGACGCACGCGCGGAGCCCCGTTTTAATATCAATCGGAACGGCGCGATAAACGCGCGATTCATCAATAGGCGACTTGCCCGGAATAAAATAAGCCGGCACCGGATGCGGGCAGTATGGCCCGGCCAGCCCGCCGACGCCCGCGCACATGTCCACCCGCGATACGTTCAGATCGGGCGAATAAAAATCATTGTCCGCCAGCGGGCGCCCCTTGGACGCATAATAATCCGTCACGGCGCGCGACAATGCGAAATATATCGGCGCGGCCGTTTTGATTCCGCTGAACGCGTTGTTCGGCGCGCCGTCAAAGTTCCCGACCCATACGATTAAAACAAAGTCGCCGAATATTCCGGCTGTCCAGGCGTCGCGGAACGATGACGATGTTCCAGTTTTCCAATAATGCCGCAACGCCGCCGACGGCCGCTTTGCAAACGGGACCTTCGGGGACATGGCCGACTGGTCGCCCAGCATATCCAGCACCAGGAAAAACGCCTCTGGCGACAGCATTTTTGTTTCCGCGCCCGGCGCGCCGCCGGCGATTGTCCTTATGTCCCGCAATGTTCCCAGATTGGCCATCATGGCGTATAGCCTTGCCAGCTCCCACATGCTGAATTCCGCCCCGCCGAGCGCAATGGATATTCCATAATGGTCGGGCGCGCGCAGTCCCGCTACGCCGCAATCGGCCATAAACCGATAGAAATTCCGCACGCCGATTTTCCGCGCCAATTCAATCGCGGGAATATTGCGCGAGTTGACCAGCGCGTCTTTCGCCAATACCGGGCCAAAGAATTCGGAATCTGAATTTTCCGGCGCGTAAACGCCGAAACTGATTTTCGTATCTTTCAACAGCGTCATCCCGTGAATAAGCCCCTGATCCGCGGCCGCCGCGTATATAAAGGGTTTCAGCGTGGAACCGGGACTGCGTTTGGCCATCACGCCGTCGTTCTGCCCGAATATGGATTTATCAAAATAATCGGCGGATCCCAGATACGACGCCAATTCCATAGTTTTATAATTGACCAGCACGGCGGCCGCGTTCCGAACGCCCGCGCCGCGCCGCTTTGCTATTTCCGCGGACATCACGGATTCCAGCTTTTTCTGCAAACCCAAATCAAGCGTGGTCGTTATTTCGGAATCCCGAACGCCGGCCGCCCGGAAATGGTTCGCGCTGCTTTTTTGCATTTCCATGTTTACAAAATGAGGCGCGCAAAAAGGCATATCCGCAATCCGCCCGACAGACAGGGGCATATCGGCCAAAGTCGTCAAACGCCCGGATGAATCCGGATAGCGCGCCAGCCACCGCCGCGCCAGATCGCGCCGCATGTCCGTCATGTTACGCAGCCCGGCGTCGGTGTTCAGTCCGCGCTTCGCCGGATTCTGGGGCACGGTCGCAAGAGTGATTGATTCTATTTGCGAAAGACTGTTCGCGCTTTTGCCGAAATAAATCAGTGACGCCGCGCCGATGCCTTCGGTATTTCCGCCATAGGGCGCCAGGTTCAGATACGCTTCCAAAATTTCGCCCTTGGTATGGAACATGTCCAGATATACCGCGGCGAAAATCTGGCGGATTTTCCCGCCGACGGTTTTGGTATCCAGGTTATAGCGCAATCGCGCGACCTGCATCGTGATCGTGGACGCGCCCGGGCCGAAATCGCTCTGCGACAAATACCGCGCGGCCGCGCGCGCCAATGCGACGGGATTGACGCCCGGATGATAATAGAAATACTTGTCTTCGTATAAAATCGTCGCGTTCTTGATGGACGCGCTGATTTTGGACAGCGGAACGAACAGGCGGTATTTGTCGTCTTCGGACAGCGTCAGGCGCAGCAGCCTGCCGCCGCGATCGTAATAGGCTGTTGAAAAATACGTGTCGCTCAAAATCGGGCTGATGAAAAAGAAACGGATGATGCAATATGCCGCCAGAAGACAGAGGACATAAACGCGCCAAATCCCGTGATTGCGACTCACGGGATTTGTTTTTGTCCGCTTATGTTTATTCCGTCTTGGCATTTTCAACCGTGAATTTTCCGACCTCGCCCGTGCCGGAAATTTGCGGATTATACATTGACGCCGCGGAAATCGCCGGCACCGTAAAGCTGCCGACCGCGGTCAGCCGCGCGCGATACGTTATTTCCGTCACCGAACGCGATACCGTCAGATAGGCCAGAACCCGGTCTTCCTTGACCTCTGAAAAATCCGTGCGTCCGGAAACGGAATCCGCCTCGGCCGCGAATCCCGCGGGCAGCAGGTCGGTCACAACAACATTGCCGACGCTGTCCGAACCGTCGGTCGCGCGGACCGATATTTTCACGGTGACCGTTTCGCCGACCGCGGCCCGCGTTATCTTTTCGCCGGCGGCGTTGTAATACGCGCGGATGACTTCCAGTCCCTTGCGCGCCGACGCCGATTGCCGCGGGAATCCCTGTTGCATAATTGCCCAGAAAAATCCCCTGTTGCCGCCGCAATTCGCGCAAGCGATGTCCAGACGCGTCGCATCCGCCGGAATATCCGCGCTGAATATCTCCGCGCCCGGGTCCGCCGGATGCAGGTTTACAGTATTCTTGCCAGATTGCGCGACCGCCGATATGCCGGCCGCGATCGTTCCCGCATCATTCTTGAATCCGGCCAGCGCCAGCATGGCCGCGGCGGACGTGAACGAGCTGTAATATCCGCCGGCCACGTATGCCTGCACGGCATCCAGCGCTTTCTTTGCATCGCCCGCGGATGCGCCCGCGAAATATTTGTTCATCAGATACAGATAGTTGGAATCGTTGCTGACATTATTGCTGTAATCGCCAAAGAACGAAAAGTCGCGCGATTCGGACGTCTTGTATTGCGATATTATGCTGTCGGCCTTGGAATCCTGTTTCAGAATCTTGTAAGACGCCGCGATATATGCGCCCGTTATTGTTTTCTGCCAGCCCTTCATATTGGCGTCCGCGTATTCCTGGAAAGCGTCCAGATAATTCGTGGTGACGAATCCGTTGCGCGAAATCAGATATATCGCGAACGCGCGCGCCGCCGCATCGCTGTCGCCGCCTATCTCGCCGCCCGCGTAAGTGCGCAAGTAATCCACCGCGCGCGACAGCATGGCGTTCGGCACACCGAATCCCGACTCTTTCGCCAACGTCAGGAATTGCGCGACATACGCCGTAACATACGCGGCATCGGCGCCCGCGCCGTAATCGCCGTCGTAATCGTCGCCGCTGGACGCCGCCGGATTGATATCCCACAACGCGAACGATCCGTCGTCATTCTGGCGGTTGCGCAGAATGTTTATGGCGTCCGCAACCTTTGCATTGGACGTTTTCGCGTCCGTCCCCAGAAAATCATTCTGCTGGAACAGCACATAAGGCAAGGCCTTGGACACCGTTTGTTCCGAACATCCGTATTCGTATTTTTTCAGATACGCGAACAAGGGTTTCGCCAGCACGAACGCCGTGTCGGAAACCAGCAGCGTTTTTGACGATAATTCCGGATACATGTCTATCTGGAAATTTTTGGCCGCGACTTTGCCGGACGCATCGTATCCGCCGGTGATATTGGTCAGGAATGCCGTCGCCGGCCGCACGGACAATGTTGATTTTGACGAAGTCGCGGCCAGCGCCTCGCCCTTGTCCCCCGCAACCTTGGCATTGATTGCAATCTCTGCATTGCCCAGCCCATCTTTTGCGCGGACAGTGAATTTCCACAGCTTCTCTTGCCCCTCTGGCACCGCGATCGCGAACGTTTTGTCGCCGATGACTTCCAGGTTGTCGGTGACCCCGACGCTCAATTCCATCTTTGCATTCGGGCCACTATGCTCCGCCATATTGGACACGACCGCATTGACGGTGAATTCGTCGCCCGGCACGGCCATAAACGGCGCGGTTTCAGAAATGACAATCGGCGATTGGATCTTTGCGGACGTCGCGGCCGAACCCGTTGCCGAATCGTTCGCGGCGACCGCGTATATGCGCATTTCGCCATTGAACTGATCCGGGATGTCAAACGTCGCGCTGTTTGTCTGACCGGCCGCCGCATTCAGGATCCCGGAATAGAACGCGACCGGCGCGGCATGCGCGCGCGCGAACGGATTCGTTATGTTTTTCGCCGCCATCTCCATTGCGTCCGCGTATTCTCCGCCGCCGGTTTTCGCGAATTCGCGCAGAGCGTCGTATTCCGGCAGCAGCAGCGACAGGATCTGATACGTGGTCACTTGCAGCGCGGACTTGCGGAAGAAGTAAGCGAGGGGACTCGGGTTCTGGTATTTCGCGACCTGCAAGATGCCCTCGTTCACCGCGAACAGCATTATGCGCGACGTCCGATTCACGGTATATTTCACGGTCAGCTTTTTATCGCGCACGATGTCCGCCGCTTTTAAGTCTATTTTTATTGTGCGCTTCGCCTTGTCAACCGCAAACGGCGCGACGGCATAGGCATAGGGCACGGTGAACACGTCGCGGCTGTTTATATCGCGGACGAACGAGACATTGACATAGCCGTCGCCTTCAAAATCATTCGGCAGCGTGATGTGCTGGACCGTGGACGTCGCGTCCGCGCGGAACCATTTATAAGCATATACCTTGTCTTTTTCTATGGTAATCAATCCGGAGCCAACATACGGTGCGGTGATATTAAGCTCTATGTCGCTACCGGGCGCGTATTCGTTCGCCGACAGTTTCATTTTTAATTCCGCCTGTTGATCTGCGGACAGCGTGACATTTGCCGCGCCCGCGACAAAATAATCCGCGTGCAGCAATATTTTGCCGGCGGCGTCCGCAACCTCAATATAGTAATCGCCCGGCATGGCGGTATCCAGGTCAAGGCCCATGCCTGATTTTGCGATCGTTATGTTTTGGGTTTTAATAATCTTTTCGCGCATCGTCGTCTGGTATTTGTAATAGCCGCTGTAATCTTTGACCAGCGCGACCAGGCTTTGCTTTTTCACAACGCGCATTGTTAATCCCGACACATATGTTTTTGCAACATCGCTGTTTATCGCGATAACGGACAAGGTTCGCTTCGCGCCTTTCTTGATGTATGACAAAGCATCGCTTGCTTTATAACCCACCAAATATTCCGCATCGGACACTTTGGCCGCCGCACCAGCTTGGACGCTTTTTCCCGAATCCCCCTCGTAACCCTCGGCCGAGAATGACAGCACGTATGTTCCGGAATTGACATTGCCGTCAAACTTTATGTCCATATCCGCATTGCCGTTGCCGTCCGTCCGCGCATCGGGCAGGTCCTGATATACCGTTTGCGCAGCGGCCGTGCTTTTCCGCGACAGCCCGGTTCCGGAAACAATATTGGACGTAAATTGATAATCGGCGAATTCGGGGAACGAATACTGCGCGGGCGAAAGCGTCGCGCGCGCCGAAATGCGCCGATCGGTCGCCGGCGTTCCGAACAGATTGAACAATGACACATGCGCGGACAGATCCGTCGGCTTTATCCATCCCTTGGCCTTTGCATTCTTAATAGCGACATTTATTTTCAAGGTATCGGGCACGAATTCTTCCACGCGGAAAGAAATATTGCCAAGGGTATCTTTGTTTTTTCCCTTGTCGCTGAGCGAATATAAATTCGCCTGATAATTTCCAATCGGCGCGGACGCGGAAAGCTTATAGTCATAATCAAACATGCCGTCGGACGAAAGAGAGAATGTTTTTTCGGTCAAAACGCGGTCGCGGCTGTCGCGCACCTCTAACTTCACCGGCACGCCGGCAAGCGACTTATAGCTTTTGTCCTTTGCGATTCCGCCGATGATAAACTGTTCCCCCGGCCGGTATATTCCGCGGTCGGAAAACATATACGCGCCGATGGGACTTGTTCCCGATGCGTAATTATACTCGCCGTCTATATCGTATTTGGAATATTCAACGCGCTGGTTCCCGCCGCCGCTGTATGGAATAAAGGACGTGTCACCGCCGCGCGTGACGGTGATCGCGACCGGCTCTTTCTCGTGATTATATTCGCTTGCCGGAAAGTTTGGAATGTTCGCCCGCCCGCCGGCATCGGTGTCGCCGGACCAGATAGGCTCGCCATTTTTCCCCAGCACCGCCACACGCGCGTCGGCAACCGGCGTGCCGGCGGCCAGCGACGATACGAATATGGCGGACGAATTATCCGCGTTGATTTTCCGGATCAATCCCAAATCGGTCAACAGAATCAGCCGCCGGTCGCCGTTGTTCGCGTCATTCTGCGACGGCCCGACCTGGACGATAAATATGCCGGTGCGGTCGTTTGTCTTGTTCAGATACTCGCCCAAATCAACCGCCGAATAGTTTGTTTTTTTAAAGGATTTGTCCGCAAAGGTTATTTTCTTTCTGAACACGACGGATATATCGTCCGGCCCGAAAGAATATCCCCTGAAATCCATGCTGTCCCATATATTGTATGTCTGGGATACCAGGTGATTGATTTCCTCGGCCTTCACCTTATATAAATTCACATACGCCGCCGGCGCGCCGCCGCGCGACATGATGGCCAGCTTTCTGCCCCCCGCCACCGATAGCAGCGCGCCGGAACCCGCAATCTTTACCTGCTGCTCTGGATACGGCACGGCGAGTATCTTGTCGCCGCCGTTCTTTAACGGAAATCCTATGTCGGAGATAAGCCCGGGCTTTAACGATACATACATATACCGCGCGTTCTTTTCATTCACATCGTAAGAGAACGCATACTGATACACCCCCCGCGCATTTGCGAAATCAATCCTTTTCAGCGGCAATTTTTCGGATTGCGCAATGACTTCGTCCCCGATTTCGTCCGACTTCCACTGATGCGAACTATCGGCGTCCTCGTCAGAATCTTTATGCTGCGGCAGCAGATACGCGACGACATAATCATCCCATTTCACATCGTTTGCGGCAGAGGTAAAGTTCAGCAGCAGCAATTGCTCGGGCTCTTGCCGCTGGTTGTCCGCGACGGTTGTTGATATGTCGGATATTTTAAAGAAATTATCCTCGGCCTCTATCGTGGCATTGGCAGAGAGCGTTTGCGCGCGCGCATTCCCCTGGATGGTCGTCGCGCGGCCGATAATCAGTTTCAGTTTCTGGGGGTCGGCCCGCACGGGAATTGCGTCGGACGTTATGAACGCGACGCGGTTAAAGGTGTCGTATTTGACGCTGAATTTAACACCATCGCCATCCAGCCGCATTGACGCCGCGTCCGCGAACGTTTTTGTGTCCAGCGGATAATTATAGGATACAACGGCGACGGCAATGACCGTCTTGCCCTTTGCGACATTCGGATAAACCCCAAAGCTTTCCACATTGCCCGCAAATTCAGGCGTGGCGAACGACACATTGCGGCGCGCCATGCGCACGTCATCACCGAATAGCTTCTTGTCAAAAGTGATTGTAAACGTCTGCGCCGCGGGCCAGTCGTGGGCCGGGGCGAATGTCGCGCCGTCCGTATCGTTCAGCGTCCATTTGCCCTTTACAAACGGGCTGATGCGCGCGCCGCGCTCCAAATCCGCGGACGTGATGTCCGACCGAAACATCGGCGCATACGGCCCGCTTTGCAAGTTATAGGTTATTTCCACCGGCTGGACCGATGTCAATTCGCGATCATTGTTGGGCGCGGGTAGTGCGATTTGGGTGCGCGCGCCGGCATCGTCGTCGCCGCCGAGCATGCTGATGGCCTGTATGTCCCGAAACTGCACCGGTTGCGGCGTTCCGTCCAGCGCGATTTCCATTACCGTCTGATTTTGATTCCGCCCGCCGAATACAATCAGGGCGATAATTCCGGCGACAATCAAAACGCCGCCCACAATCACGGCCGCGCGCTGCCACACTTTGAATCTATTAAACCAAATATCCGGAAAATTGCGTATTACATCGCGCGTCCAATTCCATGCGCGTGAAAAAATGTTTGTGAACCAATTCTTAAATTTGCTATTTTTCATGGGTTTCCCTATTATCAAGTTATGCCCCGATTGTTAAAGAAGAAACGGCGAAAAGCAAGAAAAAACCGCGTAAGAAACGCGGTTTATGATTAGAGTGGCTTGCCTCGTCCCACTTCGCCAAGGCTTCGTGGGACACTCTTTCGCCTTGCATCCACCTCCGCACTTTGTGCTACGGTGGACTTCGCTGCTCGGCATCTGGGTGGCTTGCCATCCGTAGCCTCGCAGAGGCGAAGGGTGGTTGCGGGGATTGGATTTGAACCAATGACCTTCAGGTTATGAGCCTGACGAGCTACCAAGCTGCTCTACCCCGCGACAAGTGGTGATAGTTTGGCACACGCCTTGACAAAAGTCAAGCGGAA
>WQUT01000078.1 GCA_009781955.1 Pseudomonadota bacterium
ACCTGGACCTGCCGCGGGCGGGGCATTCCGCGATCGCCGGCGACGACGCCGCGCTGCAGATCAGCGTGAATCCGGCGGGCCAATACTTTCTGGGCACCAACCAACTGACGCGGGAAGAGGTGGTGGTCAAAGCCGTCGCCATGCGCAACGAAAATCCGGCGCTGACCCTGATGATAAACGGCGACAAGGGGGCCAGCTATGGCGCGGTAATGGCCATGATGGGCGCGCTGAAAGACGCGGGATTCCAGAAAGTGGGCCTGCGCACGAAACTGGATAATTGATAATTCCCCCACCCCCAGGAAGGGTGCCGAGCCCCGGGGTCCCCGCGCAATCGCAGATTGCGTGGGGTGGGCAGGACGAGGACGGGGCGGGGTCCTCAATACAAACGAAACCCTCCCCGTCATTTGCCTCTGGCAAATGCCACCCCTCCAAGGGAGGGGAATAAAAAATGAAATCAAAAGTTGCTTTTTTATCGGAAAACATTCTTGTCTCGGTCGCGGGGCATTTGGCGATTGTCGCCGCGCTCGTCACTTCGTTTGCCCTGATGGGCGGCGAGATAGAGCGCATCGTGGCCTCCGACCGCATTGTGATTACCGAAATAGACCTGAACAATATCAAGGTTACCGCCGACACGACAGAGCTGTATAATCAGGAAAAGGCCGCGCCAACCACGGCCGAAAATGGCCGGGACAATGCTGCGGCGACTCAACAGCCCGCGGTCGCGCCGCCCCGGACGGGCAATAAAAATCCATCGCCCGCCGACGCGAACGGCGATTTGCCGCCGGTGCCGGCAATACCGGCAAAGCCGGAACCAGAGAAGCCCGCGGACAACGCGGTCAATCCGAACGCGCCGCGCGGGAAAACAACCGTCCGCGTGAACCGCGAAACTCTGACGCGCACCATGACCATATCCGTGGTGGATGCGCTCCGCGCGGCGATGACGCGATGCTGGGTGATTGATACAAAGCGCGATGACATCGCGGGATTGCGCATTGTCGCGCATCTGACCATGTTTGACAACGGCGCCGTCCGGGATATGTGGATAGAAGACGCCGCGCGCGCGGATACCGACGCCGGCTTCGCATACGCCGTGCAAACCATAAAATCCGCGGTCAGCGTGTGCCAGCCGTTTTCCATGCTGCCCCAGTCCGAGTTTGATTTCTGGAAAAATATCCAGCTGACATTTTATCCCCAGAACGCCAGCGTGCAGTGATTTAAGATTTAAGATTTACGGATTTAAGATTTGCGACTACCCCGGATTTCCATCGGCAGCATAGCTGCCGGGAAATCCGGCCCTTCTGAGAAGGGCAATCGGCGCGGTCAGGTTTTGATTGAATGAGCGCTAGTTCCCCTTCTCAGAAGGGGAGGAATCCGAGTATGCGAGGACGAGTGTTGTGCCGGTTTGCAAACACGAAGTCCGAACAACTACGAGGATACGCGGAGCTTTCAAGCGAGCGAAAACCTGGGAGCGCGCGAAGTTGCATGCGACCATAGCTTTCCGGGGTAGGCAAATCGCAAATCTTAAATCCGTAAATCTTAAATCCTAAATTCCCTTGCTTTTTTTCCGCTTTGTTTTAGAATGAAGACGACAGAGGAATGCTCATGCTGAACTTTTATTCAGAAAGCTATGCCGAGGCGACCGACAAATTCATGTTCGCGGCGGCCGCGCACGGCAAGGTTTCGGAATACAAATCCGAACGCACCGAATACGCAATCCCCGTGCTGGCCATCGGGCACGGCCCGCGGAAAATAGTAATAAATTCCGGCATTCACGGAATAGAGGGATTTTTCGGCAGCGCCGCCTATAACTTCTGGCTGTCCACAAATGCAAAATTTCTGGATAAAAAATTTCACAACGATTTCAGCATTTATTTTATTCATGGCATAAACGGATTCGGCATGGATCGCCGCCTGCGCGAAACCGCGAACAATGTTGATCTGAACCGGAATTTCCGCAACAGCTGGGAAACTCCGCCGCCGGTGAACGAGCTTTATAAACAAGGGCATGATCTTATCGTATCCGCGCCGCACGTCCGCGCGGGAGAGGTGACAAAGTTCCAAAAAATCCTGGACTTTTACAACCTGCACCGCGACGACGGCGTTTATAAATCATTAACCCGCGGGCAATACGAATACCCGGACGGAATATTTTACGGCGGCACGGGGCCAGAGCCTGAAACTGAAATGGTAACCAAAATCTATGACGACATAATGGCGAATGGGCGCACGAAGTTTCTGCTGTCCGTCGGGCTGCATACCGGCATAGGAAAATACCGGCCGAACAGAAACCTGCTGACGCGCAAGATACTGGTGTCGCATCCGGGGCGGCATCCGAACACCCTGAAATTCGCGGAAATATTCGCGCCGGATATAACAATTGTGCCCGACGACCGCGCAGAGATTAATGCCGACGCGCTGTCCGGCGATCTGGTGGATTATCTGGAAGTGCGATACGCGAAACTGAAAAAACCGATCTGGACCGCGGACTTTGAAATAGGAACCGGAACGTTCAGCTGTTCCGACCAAACAAAGCGAATGGACCAGGGCGACGCGCGATGGGAAATCGCGAATCTGGGGCGAATAACGAAAACCACTTGGAACCATCTGACCGAAAGCTGGTATCCGTCCGATCCGAAATGGCGCGAGATGGCGCTGGGCGCCGCGGATATTTTCGCGCAAAAGCTGTATGAATATATGCTGAAAATAATCTAAGATTTACGGATTTAAGATTTGACTACCCCGGATTTCCATCGGCAGCAAAGCTGCCGGGAAATCCGGCCCTTCTGAGAAGGGCAATTTAGCGCTCATATCTTTAATCAAATGAGCGCGCAATTCCCCTTCTCAGAAGGGGAGAAAACCTGGGAGCGCGCGAGGTTGCGTGCGACCAAAGGTTTCCGGGGTAAGCAAATCGCAAATCTTAAATCCGTAAATCTTAAATCATAAATCCATAAATTCCCCTTGATTGACATCTGATTTTGTTGCTATGATTTGAATCGTAGGAGGGATGCCTTTTCCCCATGCCGAAAAGTTCCCGTTTATTTCTGTGCGCAATTATCGCCGCGTGCGTCTGTTTCATGCCGTCCGGGCACGCGCGGGCGGCGGATTTGGCGGGCGGCGGCGGATGGACATCGGACGCCGACGGCCCGAATAATCCCGCGATAAACATTGGGACCGATTCGTCCGATTTGCCAGAGACCGGCGATAAATGCGCCCAGAAAATATTCGCGTCCGCCCTGGCCGCGCATGCGGGCGAGGTTTCCGCGGACACCGCCGGATACGATATGGAGGCATGGATTTACAAAACCCTTTTGACGGCGGATACTATTAAAAAGATTCTGAGCTGTCCGGATATCGCAAAGCTGGGCGACAAGGATACCTTTACCGTCGCGCCGGTCACGTTTGCATTTAATAATAAAATTAGTACCAATTCAAACGACGAGATCCCGCACTCGCCGACTTCGTCGGCTCTGCGGGATGACATCGATGCGCGCACCATCGCCATCCGGTATTCCGGAAATAAAAAAATCCTGAACCAGCGTTTGATGCTGGCGGAAAAGCGCAAGAATCCCGGCGGCCCGTCCGAGAAAGTGGATTTTGGCGGCGATGTGATCTGGGTCAATACCGAACCCGCGTGGTATGGCATTTTGATCGTCCAGGCCGGCAGTTTGGACAACTACATCGGCGAAAATAAAAACAATACCATTTCCGTCAAATACATGGCCGACCGCCGCATGGAATTTTTTCCAAAGAACGGCTGGCTGGGGCATAACGCGGCGTCAGCGCCTATGTGCGTCAGCGGATCCGCATTCGCCAATGACGGCGATATAGTGAATGTCGCCGGGCACAAGGCGACCGGCGAAAAGCCGAATTGGTTCACGGGCAACGATTACTATGTCGCCGGCGACGTCAATCTGCAATGGGTGACATGGGCAGAGGTTGCGGGCGACGTCGCCCTGACCGTTGCGACCATCGGCGCGGGAACGGCGGTCTCCGTCGCGGCCAAGGGCGCGCGCGCGACGCGAACGGCCAAGAATATCGTCGGAGAATTGCGCATCCTGCAAAAACTGGAAAAGGTCAGGGACTATAACAAGATCTTGCAAGAGGCCCGCCGGATTCAGGACGCATTGAAAACCACGCGCGAAACAATAAAGGCCGAGCAAGAGGCATTGCGCATCGCGAAAGAAATCCGGCCGCTGACGGGCGAGGCGGCGAATACCGCGAAACTGGCGGAAAAATACGGCAAAACAACCCAGGAAATAAATGAGCTGAAACGCGCGAATCTTGCGGATAGGGAAAAACGGATTGCGGATTTGGAAAAGAACGTGGCGAAAAATGAAGGCGAAATCGTCAAAATGGGCGAAAATGCCAAAGAACTGGAAAAAGGCGGGGACGTTCAAAAATACAAAACCGCGATGGAAGATTTGAACGCCGTCAAAAAATTGCGGGGCGACCTGAAGGCTTGGAAAATCCCGCAGCGGGGCAACATCATCGCGCGCCTGTTCAAAACCGCGCGCGGCGAAATCCGCGCCGCGAAAGTCTTGAAGACCGCCGGGCGCAGCACGGGCAAGGCGGGAACGCTGGCCGGAAAGTTGAAAGACGGTCTGTTCAAAAACTCGCTGAAATTCGCGAGCTTTATCGGCCGGGCAGAGGCGGCGGGCGGCATCGGATACGGCATTCTGCACTTTGTCGGCGAAATGTATGACTGGACGGACACATCGGTCGGCGATTACACCAGCAATATAAAATTCATTCCATTCGGATTGTTGTCCGCGGATGATTTAGAAGGACAGGAAAACGTGGTCAACCGCGGAATGTGGCTGATGTGGGCGGGGGATTCCGTATCGCCCGAAGACGATGACGCCGCGTATTTGCAAGCGATGGATTTCGCGCAAAAGTTTTACGAGGAAATGCGCGACACCCAGGACGAATTGTCGCCGTCGCGTTTTGCCGGGCAATTGTGCGACGTGGATATTTTCGTCGTGCGCCCGATTATTCGTAATCCCGGCAGCGACGACGAGATTTATTATCTGATTATGAATGACGAGCCCTGGCGCATACGCATTATGGATTTCGCCCCGGAACCGAAAGGGACCGCGCCCGCCGCACCGAACGGAAAATAATGATGTCCTATAAGATTTGACTACCCCGGAAACCTTTGGTCGTGCGCAACCTCGCGCACTCCCAGGTTTCCACCCCTTCTGAGAAGGGGAATTCGCACTCATTTGCTTAAAATTATGAGTGCTAAATGCCCTTCTCAGAAGGGCCGGAATGCTGGGAGCACTGGTATCATGCGACCTTAGCATTCCGGGGTAGTCAAAATACTTAACAGTGGCCAGCACACATAACATATGATTTTTTTCTTGTTAAATTTACAAATGATATTATGATAGAATAAAAAGAGAGGTGGCGTTATGAAAAAATTTACTATTTGCGGATTGTTTTTCGCTGTTTTTGCCGCGGGCGCGGCGAATGCGTTTCAGTTGCAGTCCAGCAACGACCTGGGGCGCGACGACGCCAGAAACCAGAATGTCGTCGTCAGATGCACGACCGACACCGGCAAGGTTTCTAACCAGACATGCAGCCTGCGCCGTTATGCAAGATGCAGCGTGAACGACCAGGGCACCAGGATTTGCAGCGGATGGCAGCCATGGTATGAACTGCGCAATCCCGACGTGGGATATGCCGATTGGCGGGACGGGGCGCTGGCCTGTTGCAGGTCCAAGGGACTGAGATAAGAATTGCCGCGTTCGCGGCAATTCTTATAGTGACAAAGTGACAGAATGACAAAATGACAGAGTTGCGGCAGCCGCGCTTTGCGCGGATACTATAAATTAATCAGCTTGTCGGCGTAGGCCGACACATTAACTCTGTCACTTTGTCACTCTGTCACTATTAATACTGCTATTGCAACCCCCATTCCCGCGAAAAAGAACGGGGCCAGCGGAACATAACGCTGGCGGCGCAGCATCCCCCATATTCCGCCGAAAACGCACGCCGCGATCAGCGCGATTGACAGGCCCGTTATTCCCATCCATATTCCCCCCGCCGCCAGCAGCTTTATATCGCCCATGCCGATGGGGTCGCTGGTCGTTGGTCGCTGGTCGCTGGTCGTTGGTCGTTGGTCGCTGGTCGCTGGTCGTTGGTCGTTGGTCGTTGGTCGTGAAATGCGATTGTTCTTTTTTTCTTTCTTGCTGCCTATCCATTTGAAAATAATATTCAGTGCGAATCCCACGCCGTATCCGATTGCGCCGGCCAAGGCGGACTCGGCAAATCCGCCGGGCATCCACGGCAATTGGTCGCACAGCAACAAGCCGGCCAGCAAAAACGGAAACAAAAAGACATCCGGAATAATCCGCGCGCGAACGTCCCAGACCGCCATCATGGCCGCGCAATAAACAGCGATCAAAATCAGCAATATATTGATGATTATCATGGTGGCTGGTGGCTCGTGCTGGTGGCTGGTGTTGGTGGTTGGGGCTTGTGACCGGAGATTTTTACCAGCCACCAGCACCAGCCACCAGCCACCAGTTACCAATTACCTTTTTCCCCTTTACTTCCGATTCGGAACTATGATACAATTTCTAGTATAGAAAACCAAGGAATTTATAAAAATGTCTGAAAACAACTGGACGCAGGCGACGTTAAAAAAGCTGAAAAGCATGGCGGATCGCGGAATGTCAACGGCGGAAATCGGAAAGCGCCTGGGTATGACCAAGAACGCCATTGTCGGAAAGCTGAACCGAATGGGCTGGAACGCAAAGTCAAAATCCGCGGACGTAAAAAAAAGCGCGCCCGCGCCAAAGCAGCCGAAACCCGCCGCGCGCGCGGAAAAGAGGCCGGCCGCATCCGCGGCAAAAAAGCAGGGCGCGAAACAGGAGGAGCCAAAGAAAACCCTGAAAAAACCGCCCGTTCGGAAATTCGCGCCGACGCCCGCGGCGCGCGATCCGCGATCGCGCGCGGGGACCGCGCCAATCGCGCCGGGCCATGACAAGAAAGACAGGCTGACATCTAAAAAATCGCTGGCCGCGCATCAGCGGATAATCCAGCATTCGCTGGACCTGGCGAACCTGCGCGCGGACCAATGCAGATGGCCGATCGGCGATCCGGATTCCGAACGCTTTCATTTCTGCGGAAAGCAGGTGTTTGTGAACAAGCCGTATTGCTATGATCACTGCCTGCAAGCGTATCAATTCACCCAGCCGAAAAAGAAAAATTAAGGATTGAGAGTTTATCAAACGGGGCGCTAAATGGATTATGCCAATATTGATATTAATTATACCCAAATGGCTATAGTTTTAATTGCCTCACCGATTATACTGGCGGGAAAAATTTGGTTTGACATCCATAAAGCGAAAAAACTTTATGATTCATACTGTAATGATAAAGTTTCTAAAACCGCCGACTATATCGTGAAGAATCACGGAAAGGCGCTCTAATAAAATACAAGACAAAGTATGGCGAAAGATAAAAATAATTTTTCCGAACTTAAAATCAAGGACGGCGTGCCCGTGCTTTCTTTTGCGTCGCCGTCGGACGCGCCCGCGCAATTATCGCGCGAGGATTTTGTTATCCCAGCCACCAGCACCAGCCACCAGCACCAATTAGAGTTCGCCGCGTATTACGATCCTGCGCACCGGCTGATATTCGTTCTGGACAATACTTTGGACGAACGAACGCCGAACGCCCTCTTGGTCATCAATCCGGACGCGCAGAATCCCGGCCGGAAATGGAACGATATTCTGACGCGCGACTATGGCGCGGACATAGAATCCATCCGCCCAAAGGAAGACAACAAATATAAAAAATTAGACATAGAATACGACGGCCTTTCGGTGTATAATGACGTAATAAACGCGCATTCGCATTGCGCGGATATAGCGGGACCGCTGGCCGCTTTGTCCGTGTTCCGCGATTCGGTGGCAAAGCGCAACGCCGAAGAACGCCTGAACGCGGCCGAGAAAAAAATCGCCGCCGCCAGCCGCTCGGTCGCCCGCGCGCGCGCCGCGATGGCAAAAATAAAATCGGACGAGCGGACTTTGCGCGATAAACTGGCCCAGGCGAAGAAGTCCGTGGGGAAAGGGCCGACCAAAGAATCCGCGGCCAGGATATTAAGGCTGGAATCGCAGCTGGACGCGAATGCGGAAAAACTAAAACGGGCGGAACGGCGCGAAAAACGGGCCGAGGCGCGAATGCTGATCGCGAACGCCGACGCCGACGCCGCGCGCGAAAGGCTGAAACTGGGCGAATTGGAATCCAAAGCCGTGCCGCCCGCGACGGCCGCCTCTGTTCCGTTGCGGCGCGCCGCCGGCGATTCGGCAAAATTACGCCAGCCCGCCGCCCCCGTTGCGGAAATAAAAATAGAGCCCCCCGTCGCAAAAACCGCGGCGGGCGCGACGCAAAAGAAAACAGAAGAACCAAAGGTTGAAACCATGGCAGACGAGAATGTAAAACCGCTGTTTGACAAGGATCCGGATATAATGAACGACGATTTCGCGTTCCGGCCGATTTCATTTGACATGCCGTCCGCGCAGACCCCGCCGCCCCAGCCGCAGCCGGCCTTTGCCCCGCCGGAACCGGCGCGAACGCCGGAAAGCGTATCGGGCGGCGAATACATTCCAAACAATGTTCCGCCGGTAACGCGCCCAGCGCCGGACTATGTCCAGCAGCCCGCGACCCCCGCGTATGACCAGCCGCTGGCCGCGCCGGTGCCGCCGATTGTCACCCCCGCGCAGGCCCCCGCGCCCCAGCCGATATACCCGACCGCGCCATCGCGGCCATTGCCGCCCAGCGGCGGCGGGGCGGGAACCGTCGGCTCCGCGCCGAAACCGGAAAGACGCGGACCGTCCGCCGTGTATTATCTGCTGCTGATACTGCTGATACTGTTATCAATATTTACGCTTTGGCTGTATCAGAGAAAGACGACGACAACCACGCCGAACATAACCACCAGCGCCGCGCAACCGGCCGAACAACCGGCGGCCGCGCCGCCCGCGGAAAATCCGTTTATCGCGGCGGAACCGACCCCGCCGGAGACGCAGCCGTCTTTGCTGAACAACCTGACCAATGCCGTGGGGGGCGGGGCGCAACCGGCGCCTGAACAGCCGGCCAGCGACGAATACCTCTATCAGCCACCGTATAACCAAACCGTCCAGGAACCGACGACCAACCAGCTGACCGAAGCGCAAATCATGGCGGCAAAGCCGTCGTATAACGTGTCCGGCCCGGCCGCCGGCCAGCCACAAAACGATACGTATAACTTCCCCGATAACACGGCGGCCGCGCCAACGGCAGAGGTCGCGCCGCCGCCGGCCCCCCAGGCCCCGTCGCAATCACAAATTGCGATGGGCGTATACGCGCCCGCGGCCCCCGCGGCCATGTGCGACGGAAATGTGCCGCCGGATGCTGACGGATGCTGTCCGGGCGAGGTTTATACGGATATAGGCGGCGGGGACTTTAACTGCTGCATCGGCGACAATTGCTTTCCGCCGCTGACGGCCGGACAACCGGCGGCCGCCGCACCACAGCAGGCCGCGCCGACCCAGGCCGACAACCGCCTGTATTACCAGGGCCAGTATTACGAGCCGGATACGTATAACGAAGACACCTATGTTTCGGAAGAATATTACAATTCGGAAGAGGGCGCGCAAGATGGCAACAGCGCCGCGTCGGCGGCGGCATCGGCCAGTTATTAATAATGGGCGCATCGCGCCCATTATTTATTTTCCAACAATATCTTTTGCGATTAGTTCTGCGGCAGATTGGTTGTCGCGCTGCCACATGTTGTCCGCGCGCGACAGTTTCGCAATCATTTTTTCGCGTGCATCCGGATTTTCAAGACGGCGGACATTGCGGACAATGTCATCGGCGTTCGCCGCGCCGCCCAGCAATTCCGGAAAAACAGTTTTCTTTAACAGGATATTGACCAGCGAAACCCACTTGGTTTTCACCATAATCCGCGCGAGGAACATCGTCAGCGGATTCATTTTATAGATGACAATCGTCGGAATGTGCATGATGGCCAGTTCCGCCGTCACTGTGCCGCTGGCCGCGATAGCAATGCCTGTCCGCGCGAATAATTCATAACGCCCGGCGGCTGGAATCAGGACAGGGCGCACCGGCCAGTTTTTAGTTTCTTGTTCAATATATTTTTTTGTGGTTTCTACAACCGGAATGTAAAAGTTATAGCTTTTATTGAGCGCAGCCCCCCCCACCGCGCTGCGCGCGGAGCCCCCCCCAAGAGGGGGGGCAATTAATTCCGCGGCGGCGCGCAGCAGGGGCAACAATCTTTTTACTTCCGACATTCGGGACCCGGGAATCAGGGCGATGTTGGTTTGCTCCGTCGCGTCTCCCCCCTCATGCCCACCCCACGCGACACAACCAGTCGCGCGGGGGCCCCGGTGGAGGGGAGTGGCTGACGAAGTCAGCCGAGGGGGGGCTACTTTATTTGAGGATTTATTATTACTATTTTTTTCGGAAGTAGCCCCCCCCAGTCCGCCTTCGCTATCGCTACGGCGTGACAGCCCCCCCCAAGAGGGCGCGACGGAGCCCGCAATTAAACCGTCCGCGATCGGGTGGCCGACGGCGATGGTATTCAGGCCGTATTTGGTGAAATATGGCACCTCAAAATCAAAAAAGGCATACAGGCGGTCAAAAGTCGCCGCGTATTTTTTCGCGCGCCACGGACCCCACGCCCAAACCTGGGGCGCGACGACATGGTAAAATAGTGGCTGGTGGTTAGTGATGGTGGCTGGTGATTGAGATTTAACTTTTTTTATCACCCGCGTTGCAAAGCTGGGGGCGTCAATGGTCAGGACGATGTCGGGATGGAACTTTATTATCGCGGCGGCGGTTTCATTTATGCGGCGGGTCAGGGTAGACGCGCGCGCGATAACCTCGGCCAATCCCATCACCGCCAAGTCTGAAATAGGGAATAACGATTTCAATCCTGCACGGCGCATTTCCGAACCGCCGACACCCATAAATTGAATTTTTGATTTATTTAACCCACCCCCCGGCCCGCAAAATCGCGAGCCGCCCCCGCCGCAAGGGCGGGGGGTGGGGTTCAAAGCCTGCATAATCTTCGCGCCCAGGATGTCGCCGGAAACCTCGCCCGCGATGATGAAGATTTTCAATTCCCCTCCCTCGGAGGGGTGCCGCGCTTTTACCGCGCGGCGGGGAGGGTTGTTCACAATATTTTTCATCAAACAAACCCTCCCCGTCAAATTTTGCTCGCGATAAAAGCTCCGCAAATTTGACACCCCTCCAAAGGAGGGGAATTACGCGCTATGCGCGTTGTTCACGCCGCGGTGTGAGCGGTTTTCAATAAAGTCCAGCGCGTCCGCCGCGTATTTGTTCTTGCCGACTTCCCGACGAATTTTCTTTAACCGATCGTCCACGCTGGATCCGTCGTCAAATTTTCCGAATACCGCGGAATAGACCGAATGGACAGCGTGCAAATCTTCGTTGGTGAATCCGCTCCGCGTCAGGCCGACCTTGTTAATCGTGCGGTATCCCGCGGGGCGGCCGTCGTAAATCGCGTATGGAACGGCGTCTATGCCAAGGCCGCTCATCCCGCCGATGAACACGTTGCGGCCGATGCGGACAAACTGGTGCACCATGGTGCCCGCGGAAACTATGGCATTGTCTTCTATTTCAACATGACCGCCGATTTGCACCATATTTGAAAGCACGACGTTATTGCCGATTTTGCAGTCGTGCGCGACATGCGCGTGCATCATAATCTGACAGTCGTCGCCGATCTCCGTGCCGGTTGACGCGGGCGTGCCGGAATTCACAGTCGCGTATTCGCGTATCTTGCACCGTTTTCCGATTTTGACGCCGGTCATGGATTCGTCTTCTTGGAATTTCAAGTCCTGGCCCTTGGCCCCCAAAACGGCGAACGGATAAACGACCGAGTCGTCGCCGATTTCGGTATTGCCGTCCAGAACCACGTGGGAAACCAGGCGCACGCGGTCGCCTAAGACAATATTGTCGCCGATTATGCAGAACGGGCCGATATCCGGGTCGCTGCCCAGCTTTGCCCGCGGCGACACAATCGCGGTGGGATGAATCATTTGCGTGAAACGTGAAACGTGAAACGTGAAACGAAGTCCACATATCAGGTCTGGCCACGTCCTCCATAATTAAACTCGGCCAGATTATATTTGAAATTATTACGAATATACATTCAATAAATATAACGGATTATAACAGCTTTTTCAGCGCGCCGCGCGGGCTGATCCGCCACAGGACGATCGCCGCGCATGTCAGCGCGGGCAGCGCGGTCAGAATTCCAAACAGGGCGAGCGACGCAAACCACAAATCATGCTTTACGGATTTAATTCCGTTCGCGGCATCCGCCGGCTGGCGCCAGGCAAAGATACAACCGAAGACAAACGACAATCCCGCGATCGCCAGAAATGCCAGCGCCGATTCCGTGATGACGAACAATGAAAATAAGAGCAGGGCGGCGACGGCGGCAAACAGCCGGGCGCCTTTGTAAAATCCGCGGACGAACCATCCGCGCGGACGCGCGAAATGCAGCGCAATGTATGCCGGCAGCGCGACCGCGAACATCGTCAGAAACACCAGATGGACGGCCGTCAGCCGGCCCAATTGTCCGAAACGGAAAAATTCCGGCTGCATAATCAATCCATACGCGGCGCCGAAAATCAGCAGCGCCACCAGTAATTTCGGGTCGGTTTCCCGCGCATTGCGCCGGTGCAAAAGCCATCCGGAAAGCCATCCGACCGCGACAGTTCCGCCTTGCAATGCCATTCCCGCCCAGGTCGGTTCGCCCGCTGCCGCCGCAACAATCACAACCATCGCGGGCAAGGCGTAATCGGTCCGGGTTCCCCATTTCCGATTCACGGGCAAGCATTGCGACAGGCGCGCGGAACCTTCGTAATAACGGCGCGACAAAAACGCCGCGCACGCGCACAGCAGAACCGCGATCAGAACGCCGACCCAGCTAAAATCGCGCAGGACGCCGTAATTTCCCTGGGCAATCAGCCATATCGCAACGACCAGAAACGCCAGAATAGAAACCCTATAATCGCGCCGTTTTTCGCCCGGCAGAAATTTTTCCGCGATTTTCGGCGCGAAAATCCAGAACACCGCGAAAACCGGCAGCGCCATCAACGCGGACCAAAAGAAATCCGGCGCCCATAGCGCCGCGTTGTTAAAGCTGCTGGCCGCGCTCTGCACAACCAAAGAGGAATCAAACATATTTTTTCTCTTTACTCTTTCATTTTAGAGCCTATTATATATGCATATGAAATCAAAACAAGCTTTTTTTACGGCGTTGGGCGGGCGGGTTCGGTTTACAAGGGGTTGCTATAATATAACCAGCGATCCCGTTTGGCTGGCGGCATTCGCGGCCACCGGCCACCAACCAACGACCACCAACCAACGACCACCAACCAACGACCACCAACCAACGACCAACGACCACCGACCAACGACCACCGACCAACGACCAGCGACCAACGACCAAAAAGTTCTGGATGTCGGCGTTGGAACCGGGGGGGCGGCGCTGTGCCTCTTGGAATATTCGCCGGGGCTGAAAGTCACCGGAATTGATATTTCCGAATCCATGCTGGCCGAATGCGCCGGAAACGCCGCGCTGAACGGGCGGGCGATAGAGCTTATTCACGCCGATATTATGAATTGGCGCACCAGCCGGACATTTGACATTGTCATTACAAATCCGCCGTATTTCAAAGGAACTCCGCGGAAAGGAAAAGATGGGGAAGGGAATATTCATCATAATATCAATCTTTATGATTGGACCAGAGCCAGCCTGAAACGCGCGCGGCCGCGGGGACGTTTTTATTGCATCACCGACGCGCGCGCGACAGTGGAAATTATCGCCGCATTGCGCGACGGCCGGGCGGGCGAGGTGACGATTATTCCGCTGTTCGGCAGTCACGTAGGGGCAAATAATTATTTGCCCCTACAAAAGTTCCAAAGCGCGGAACGGATTTTGATCTCCGCGCGGCCGGGCGCGCGCGGCGGGACGAAAATCCTGGCCGGAATGTCAATGAATGATGAAAGAATCCTGCGCATGGAAACCGAGTTAAATCAAATCTTAAATCATAAATCGTAAATCGTGGATCCCCGCGGGCCTTGACATCACCCCCGTCGGGGCAGTATAGTTCGGAAACCATGTTTAGATTTGCAGGATTTTCTTCGGTCTGGGCGTTAATCACCGCGCCGTTCCGCGCCATTTGGCGCCTGATAGTCCGATTTTTCCCCGAACGCGACGTCACGATAATCTCTAACAAGGGGGATTTGACGTCATATCATCAGAGCTCTTTCTGGTATTTCGCCAGGACAATGGGCAAGGTTGTTTTGGTCGCATGGGCTTTCTGGGCGACATATACCTTTATTTACCACCGGCCCATGCTGCAATCCCGCACGCGCCAACTGGAAGAGGCCCGCGCCCAGCATGCCCGCCAGATGAGCGATTTGGGAACATACTATCAAAAATTCTCGGACCTGAACCGCGATATGAACGTCATTGACGACCAAATCCTGAACAGCAAAAAGCTGACGCCGGCAGAGGCGGACGCGCTGTTGAAAAAACGCCTGAACACCTGGGCGCAGCTGGATTTTCTCCAAGCAAAGCTGAGCGAGATATTCACAAATGCAAGGTATGAGCCGGAAATAACCAAGATGTCCGACCTGTCGCTGAACTATGACCTGACGAACGAGGAAAACAAGCAGCTGCGCGCGCAAAACGCCCAGATGGAATCCGCAATGCAGAAAATATACGACGCGGATTCCCAAATCATAAGCTATGTGACGCAGCTGGCCGATGACAAGACCGGCGCGCTGGACAAAGAACTGAAAAAAATCAGCGGAACTTTGGCGTCTCTGGGGCTGAATAACGCCGCGCTGGCGGAAAGGGCCGCGCGCATCAGCAATCCGACGGTCGGGTCCGCGATTCCGCCCATAATACTGGCCCAGGATATGGACCCAAAGTATCAGCAGCTGGCGAACAAGATAGGCCTGTGGCAGGGGCTGATGCGCGCCGACTCTATGCTGCCCGTCGGCGCGCCGGTGAACAATCCAAAGATTACGTCCGCATTCGGCGTGCGCGAAGACCCCATAGACGGGGGCACGCGCCGGCATACCGGCATAGACTTTGTGGGGACGGTCGGAACGCCGCTGTTCTCGGTCGCGCCCGGACGCGTGATAGAGGTCGGCGAACGCAGCGGCTATGGGCACACCGTAGAGATTGATCACGGAATGGGATTCACCACGCTGTATGCGCATCTGTCCAAGGCGAACGTGGCCAAGGGCGACTGGGTAGAGGCCAAGGACGTCGTCGGATTCGGCGGCAGTTCGGGGCGATCCACCGGCCCGCACCTGCATTACGAAATCAGATACAACAACACGCCGTTCAATCCGTATAGCTTTGTAAAATAGGGACTGGGCACTAGGCATTAGGCACTAGTGGGAAATACTAACAATAAAACTAATGCCTAGTCACTAATGCCTAGTGCCTAGAAACCGGAGGTTTTTATCATGTTCGCATTTACTAATTCCAAAGAAAAGGCCAGCCCGACAATCATCGGCGCGGGCGCGAAATTCACCGGCGACATTCGGGCCGAGCATATCATCCAGATCCACGGAACGGTTCAGGGCAACGTAAACGCCGACACCGTTATCATCGGCCGCGGCGGCGTGGTGACGGGCAGCGTGCACTCGCGCGAGTTCTTTCTGCACGGGCATATGGACGGACCGGCGACGACCGATACCGCGAACATTTTTCCAGAGGCGACAATGACCGGCGCGCTGTCGTATTTCAAACTGAACATCACCAACAACGACGGCCTGGAATGCAGGCTGGTGAAGAGGAAAAAGTAATTAGTCATTGGTCCTTGGTCGTTGGTCGTTGGTCGTTGGTAAAATTGTTTAGGTTGGAACATACCAATGACAAACGACCAAGGACCAACGACTAACGACCAACGACCAATGACTAATGACCAACGACTAACGACCAACGACCAATGACTAACGACCAACGACTGCGAGCGGAGGCGAGCGACATGAATAAAAACATTTCTAAAATCTATATCTCATCCGACCATCGCGGCGTGGGGCTGAAGCTGTATCTGACCGAGATGCTGTCCGCGCAGAATTACCACGTGGTGAACATGGGCGTGGACGATCCGAATACGATGGCGGATTTCCCAGAGGTTACGAAATGGGTGACCGACGAAATGCTGAATGATAAAAACGCGCGCGGCATCGTCATCTGCGGCACAGGGGCAGGGGCCCAGATCGCCGCGAACCGGTTCCGCCATATCCGCGCCAGCCGCTGCGACCGCCCGGAGAGTGCGCGCGAAGACCGCTTTCACGACGACATCAACGTCCTGGCGTTCGGCGCGGACGAAATTGATCCAGAGGTTGCGATGCTGTGCACGCTGGCATTTCTGGAATCGCCGTTTGACGCCATAGACCGCCGCATCAGACGATTGAAAGAAATTTCGTAAAATTTACTACGCTGGTTCTCACATACCCGGGGATTTGACTACCCCGGAAAACTAAGGCGGCAGCACCCAGCCGCCAAGTTTTCCTCCCCTTCTGCGAAGGGGAACTCGCGCTCATTTGTTTAAAAATTTGAACGCGCAGAATTGCCCTTCTCAGAAGGGCCGGAAAGCCGGAAGCCGCGCTTTCTTGCGGGCGACCTTGGCTTTCCGGGGTAGTCATTTTGATCTGCAAAAACCAAACACAAATTAGTTCAAGCAAATCAGGACTTCATCAAAAACCGCGAAACCGTGGCGAAGTTGGTTATGGGATGCAGCAAGGTTTTTCCGAATTTTTTCCATGCGCCCGGCTCTATGCCCAGATGCGCGAATGCGTTTTCATTTCCCGCAAAGTGTTTTTGATACACCTTTTTAATATTCTTGGTTTGCAGTATCACCATCACGACATAGGAATTCTGGGCGATGTCGGTTGACACGCCGTTCCCGAACGTCGCGCCCAGGTTCAGGTAACCCTTTAACAGCGGCGTCATTTCCGCGCGCGCCATCTGGCGGTCAACGAAATCGCGCGGCAGTATTTTCATGCGCGACAGCCGGGGGTCCAGGCCTTTTTCCTCCATCGCCTCTTTCACAACGGCGGCGCGCAAAGACCGCGGTGCCAGGTGGTTGTAGTAAAGGTATGATATCGCCTGGGCGCTGGCCGCGGGGTTCAGCCCCACCCAGCTGCAGAGTCCAAACAGCAAAACGATTTTGTTATTGAATACATAGTCGCACATGCCCAGCCACAGCATGCTCATCGCCAGCGGATTGTCGCGGTATTCGCGCGCAACGCAGGCCCGCGATATTTCTATTATGTTCCCGCGGATTTTTCTTATCTTGCTGATATCGTATTCGTCTTCGGAATAAAATCCGTCCATTTTTTCGGCCGCATTGCGATCAATAATGCGGTATGTCGCGATGATCCGCCCGTCGTGAAACACCGCCATATAGTCGGCGGCGGCATCGTAACGGTCGTATTCTTCGCGCAGTTTCTGCTGTTCATTGGTTGGTTTGAATCCTTCCTCTTCCACAAACACGTCATAGCGCAGGCGGCGGACGCGGCGGCGTTCGTCTTCCGTCATCGCCAAACGGACCTCGTAATCTTGAACTTGGATTGACATGGTTGCATTTCCCCCCTTTTTGTTACGAGAGGATAATAAAATGAAGGCGGCGGGTTTTGTATAGGATACATTCCCCATCGTTGCGGGAAGATGAATCTAAAAAATACCTTGAATCCCGGCCTAAAGTATATATAATGCAGTTCGCGCCGGCATAGCTCAGTTGGCCAGAGCATCTGATTTGTAATCAGAGGGTCGGGGGTTCAAATCCCTCTGCCGGCACCACCCTTCGCTGCTGCGCAGCTTCGGGTGGCTTCGCCGCCCGAATAGCGAGCAAGTGTACAGCGAAGGAGTGCCACCCGTAGCCTTGGCGTAGGGTGGCGGGATATAATAATGTTTTACGTCTATATTCTTAAAAGCATAGAATTCCCGGAACAAAAATATACTGGTTTTTCTTCCGATTTAAAACAACGGCTAAAAGATCATAATAACGGAAAGTCAAAACACACCAGCAAATATGCCCCTTGGGAATTAGTATGTTATTTTGGATTTGTAAAAGAACAAACCGCCAAAGATTTTGAACTATATTTAAAATCTGGCTCTGGTCAAGCTTTTGTAAACAAAAGATTTTGGAATTAGCAATGACTTCACAGCAAGCACACCTTGGCAAACAGAAACAGCCCGCCGCGCGCACCGACTGGGACGGCTGGGACGCAAAAAATATCACCGCGATTGAACGGGCGTTTGACGCCGGCCGCATAGACGCCGACACCCGCGACTATTTAATTTTATTATACAGCGACGGCATGCGGTGGTATCGCGAAATGTTTTATGTTTTGGGAAAATACCTGGGCGCGCCCAAGACCCCGATTTTCAAATACGACACTGCTCTCGGGCATATTGACGACCATCCGGCGAAAATTTCCGACGTCAATCCGGCGAACGCATACCTGGTCCATCATCGTTACGATGCGGATCCCATGCGAAACCAGTTCTTTAATTTTGATTCCACGCACAACGTCAATCTGTCTGTGTCATCCATCGTGACCGTCATAATCGGCGCGCAGAAAAGCGTCAAGCGCGCGCTGGAAAAAATCACCGGCGAAAAGTATGACGATTATGTGGCCGAAGTCATTGAAACCGAACGCCGCGTTCTGGCCGCGCGCGCCAACGCGGCATCCGCGGCCGCCATCGCCGACAAGATTAAAAAGAGATTTTCCGAAAAATTCATAACAAACGCCGCGGAAGAAATTCTGGCCATCATCGGCCGCGGACATGAAAAAATCGCGGTGGAATTAATCCGCGAGCTGGATAAAATTCCGCGCCCCCAGGAAAGGCTGAAAGACGTGTACCGGCTGAAGCTGCTGTTTGACA
>WQUT01000079.1 GCA_009781955.1 Pseudomonadota bacterium
CCCGCAGGGCGGTGGGGGAGGCTTTTGCTGAAAATTCACATAGCCTCCCCCCCGGCGCGCGAGAAAGCGCCGCCGCCCCCCTCCAAGGGAGGGGGGAATTGGTTGATGTTCTGCGCGATATAATTTATTCCGCGGGCGGCGGTAAAAATCTGCCTATTGGGAATCTGTGCTCACAGTGGATGGGCAATCTGTATCTGAACGAACTGGACCGTTTTGTGAAAAATGACCTGGGCGTCCGCGATTACGTGCGATATAGCGACGATTTTTGCTTGTTTTCCAATGACAAGGCCCAGCTGCGGGAATGGCGCGCGCAAATCCGTGAATTTCTGGATTCGCACCTCGGGCTGGAATTTTCAAAGTCTGAAATCTTTCCCGTCGCCAACGGGCTGGATTTTGTGGGATACCGGCATTTCGGGGACTTTGTTCTGCTGCGCAAGCGCACCGCAAAGCGGATCCGGGCGCGCCTGCAACGGATTGGCGGGATGCGCGAAATTCCGGCCGCGGCTGCGGGTAAAATCCGCGGACAAGTGGCCAGCGCGTATGGATGGATGAAGTTTGCTTGCTCTTACAATATGCGGAAAAGCGTGCAATTCGTAAAATTGAAAAATATGGTCGGAATAGAACAGCATTCGCATTGACATGCCGTTAAAATGTTTTATAATCCGGCGAATTAAAGAAAGAGGCACCGATGGCAACAACTGCAAACGACATGCGCGTGGGCTGGGTCATTTCCCACAATGGCAAAAGATTCGCCGTGACATCAATCACAAAGGTCAAACCGGGCAAGGGCGGCGCGTTTGTCCAGGCCGACCTGCGCGATATTGATTCCGGCAACAAGGGCGGCGACCGCTGGCGGGCCGAAGACAAGGTTGAAAAGCTGATGGTGGAAGATGTGGAATGCCAGTTTATGTATACCGACGGCACGGACAGCTATTTTATGAACCTGTCCGATTATGAACAGTTTACCTTGCCCAATGATAGCTTGGGCGAGCAGGTTAAATTCTTGCAGCCGGAAATGAAGGTCATGGCAAATTTTGTAGAGGGCCATCCGGTATCCATAAACTTACCCAAAACCGTGACGGCGATTGTGGCCGAGACCGAGCCGGCGTTAAAGGGTCAAACCGCGGCCGGCGGGGGAAAGCCCGCGATTCTGGACAACGGCGTCCGCGTCCAGGTTCCGGTGTTTGTGGAACAGGGCGAGAAAATCGTGGTCAATACGGAAAGTATGGAATACGTTGAAAGGGCGAAGTAATGTGTTCCCCTCCGGGGGCACAGGGGCGATGCCGTGGTTCCCCTCCTGTGGAGGGGTGCCGTCTCGGCGCGCGATAGCGCGACGGACGGCGGGGTGGTTTTATTTGATTTTTAAATTTGGGCAACCACCCCGTCATCCGCCTGCGCTGCGCTGCGGCGAGATGCCACCCCTCCGAGGGAGGGGAACCGCAGAGCGCGAAAACTTTGGAATCCGCGGAACGCGCGGATTAATTAATCCCCCTCGTCAGAGGGGGATTGTTTTATGGTTCATAATTCCTGCATTTAATGACCGTCCCGGCCGTCCAATGCTTTCTTGATTTGTCTGATTTTGTTTGCCGGAATTTTGCGGCTTAATTGTTTAACCACGCGGTCCAGGTATTTGTCTTCGCGCACGAACGCGCAGACCTGGGTGAACACATCCAAACCACCCCTCAAACCATAGCATATTGTAAAGCCGCCCGTATCGTTTATACAAGCATGGCATTTTTCCTGATTGGAGAATTGCATGGGGCGGAAGTCTTCAAATTTAACCGTGGGATTTTTTCTTTGATCAGTGGAAACGGATATTTGTGTGCTCATATTAATTCTTTTTAGTTTGGTTGTTATTTTGCGCCGGGTTTTCCCTTGATCTGGTCTTCGGGAATGTTGGCCAGCGAAAACAGGACGCTGGATATCAGCGACTGATAGGGGACATGCTGTCCTTCGGCCAGTTCTTTGATTTTATCCAGGATGGGTTTGGGAATACGCATATTGATAACGCAGTCGGATTTGTTGAACGCACGGAACACGGCGTATTCTTTCAGCAAGGTCTCTATGTTCATTACAAACAACTGCTGCATCACATTTGGCATATCAATACCTTTTGCTATACCATTGTATTCGCAAGTCACTATACCATTGTATTTACACATGTCAATACATTTGTGATGTCCGGTGTAATGGCGCGCGTATGGGCTTTTGTATATGGGTCTGGGTTGTTTGACCGGATCCCCGGACATTTCCTCATACTACGCCTTTGGCGCGATTTCGGAAATTCCGGGGATGACATTTAATGATAATTTGACTATTACAATTTGGTTGCTTTTTCGCGGCCGCTCTAATAGAATCAAACCAACTTGAAAGGAAAGGAAATATGTTTAGGAAATCATTGTATTTGGTTTTTGCTTTTTGCGGTCTGTTCTTGTTCGGCCCTGCGAATGCAGAGTTAAAAGTGGATATCATCGCCGGCGACTTTCGGCCGATTCCGATCGCGATTCAGGATTTTGAGGCGCCGGCGAAATTAAAAAAACAGGCGACAGAACTGCGCGACGTCGTGGTTGCCGACCTGAAATCAACCGGATTGTTCCGCATTATAAACAAGAATGCGTTTCCGGAAAATGTCCGGATGGACGATATGCCGAATTTTGCGAACTGGTCAATGGTAAAGGCCCAGGTGCTGGTCCAGGCAAAACTTTACGAGGCCGAAGGCGGCAAATACGGACTGAAATACTATGTCTGGGATGTCGCGGGCAAGGAACAGATAGAGGCCCAGGATTTGCAGGGCAGCGCGAAATCCGCCCGCCGTCTGGCGCATATTATGGCGGATGGGATTTACGAGCGTTTGACGGGAGAGCACGGATATTTTGACACCCAGATAGTCTTCATCGGGCAAAGCGGCGACATTCGGTCGCCGACAAAGCGTCTGGCAATAATGGACAGCGACGGCTATGGCATGCGGTTCATGTCTGATGACCGGGTCATGGTGATGTCGCCGCACTTTTCGCCGAATATGCGGACGATAGTATTCCTGTCCTATCGCGACGACGACCCGATGGTTTGGACGCTGAACCTGAACACCGGGGAGCAGCGGCGTCTGGGCAAATTCGGCGGGATGACATTCGCGCCGCGCTTTTCGCCGGACGGGACGCGCATCGCGCTCACTCTCGCCAAAAACGGCACGACGAATTTGTATGAATATGATATAGAGGACAAGACGTTGCGCCAGCTGACATCGGGCGATTATATTGATACCTCGCCTTCGTATTCGCCGGACGGGAAAAAGCTGGCGTTCAATTCCAACCGGTCGGGCAGCCAGCAGCTGCACATCCTGGACCTGGAAACGATGAAGGATAAACGGCTGAGCTTTGGCAACGGCCGCTATGCGACGCCGGCGTGGGGCCCGCGCGGGGACTTTATCGCCTTTACGAAAATTGTGGATGAAACATTCTATATCGGCATTATGACGCCCGCGGGCAAGAATGAAAGAATCCTGGCCAGCGGCTGGTTTATGGAGGCCCCCAGCTGGGCCCCCGGCGGCCGTCGCGTCGTTTATTACGAAACCGAAAAAATGCCCGACGGCAAGGGCCGCCAGAGCCATATCCGCAGCGTGGACATCATGGGCCAGAATGATTATGAAATAAAGCTGCCCGACGGCCTCTCCGGTCTGGAGCCAACATGGTCGCCGACGCTGCCCTAATTCCCCTCCTTTGGAGGGGTGCCGCCCGAATGGGCGGCGGGGAGGGTTTGCTAACCACTTGAAACATGAAACGAGCACTACTGTTCCTTTCTTTATTCTCTCTGCTCTGCGCCCCCGCAATGGCAAAGACGAAACAGCCGCCTAAAAACACCATCGGCGGTCCGGTTGATGCGGTTGTTGAGTATGTCACCGACGGCGATACTTTCTCTGCAATGGTTGAATTGAAGAATGGCGGCGAAATTACGGTGCGCGTTCGCATTCTGGAAATTGACGCGCCGGAAATGAACGGCCAGTGCCAGTCGGAGACCGATGGCGCGATCGCGGCCAAGGAACGCTTGGCTGAATTGTTGCCGCTGGGAAAGCGCATCCGGCTTTACGATGTGAAAGACGATAAATACTTGGGTCGGATAGATGCGATTGTGAAAGATTACGATGGCCGCAATATCGGCGAAGTCATGCTGGATGAAAAATTTGCGCGGCCGTATGCGGGCCACAAACGACAGTCGTGGTGTGAGTAATGATTATTTTTTGGTAACAGAATTATGAATTTTAGCCAGCCATTTTTTATCTTCTTCATGGTGGCCGCGGATTTTTTCCCGGCGCGATTTTAATAATGCAGGTTTGTCGTTAAAATAGTTTTCCAATAATAAAGCCAGATCTGCCAGCTCGTTGTTCAATTTGCCGTGCAGGAAGTTCACAGATTCTTTAGACGCATCTTTTGTTGCCTTTAGTACGCGCTCTTGATCGGATAAAACTTGCACTTCCCTGCAGTGATCCAATATAGCATATATTTTGAGAAAATCCGGATAAGGAAATAAATTTTCGGTCATGTAAATCTCCTTATGCTTACGCGCTGCGGCGTTGAATCGCTGCGGCGATTTCGTCCAGTGTCGCGGTGGGCGCCAGGGCGGGCCCGAAGTAAATATTCGCGGTGCCGGGATGCATGCGCCCCTTCTTTGGCCAGAATTTTCCGGAATCCGTTCCGACCGGAATAATGGGCAGGTTCAGTTGTTCCGCGATAAACAGCAAGCCGCGTTTTATTTTTATAGGCTGGCCGGGTTTGGCGCGCGTGCCTTCGGGAAATATTGCCAGCGTCATTCCGCGCCGAATTTTTTTATCCACCTCTGCGACAAGACGGTTCATATTCGTCGCGCCCGCCGCGCGGTTGACGGGCTGCAGCCCTATGCGCGCGAACGCCCATCCGTATATCGGAATCCACATCAGCTCTCGCTTTAATATAAAGAAAACGTTCGGGACATAGACGGACAGGGCCGCGACCTCTAGAATAGACATGTGTTTGGACGCGATAATTGGTGACTGGTGACTTGCGATTGGTGACTGGTGATTAGCAAAAGGAGAATTATGGATTTTATACTTTATCCCTGCGAAAATGCGCGCGACCTGCAACACGCCCCACGCGTCCGTCACCATAAAGCGGCGCGTCAGCCATGCGGACGGCAGCGCGACAAGCAGCAAGGGCGCCCAAAGCGTAAACCAGACGGCCAGCGCGATTTTGAAAATGATGGTGCGAAACATGATGAACCTCGGCTTTATTGAGACCAACATACCGCATAACGCGGTGTGTTGCAAATGTAAAATTAAAGTGACTACCCCGGAAACCTTTGGTCGTGCGCAACATCGCGCACTCCCAGGTTTCCATCCCTTCTAAGAAGGGGAATTCGCGCTCATTTGCTTAAAATTATGAGCACTAAATTGCCCTTCTCAGAAGGGCCGAAAATCTTGGCGGCACTTTCTCGTGCGCCTTAGATTTTCGGGGTAATCAAACCAGCACATAAATACGAATCAATATATGTAATTGATTTTTTAGGTGATTTGTGGTATAATACATCCCAAAGATAACCGCCATGATGGGCGGTTTTTTTAATACGAATTTTTGTAGGGGCAAATAATTATTTGCCCCTACTTTTTACAAAAGGATATAGAAATGACCAGACAAATACAAATCCGCCGCGGAACAACGGCAGAGCACGCGTCGTTTACCGGCGCGATTGGCGAAATAACAATGGACACGGATGCAAAGACGCTCCGCGTGCATGACGGCGCGACGCCGGGCGGAACACGCCTTGCACGCATGTCGGACGTCGGCGCGGGCGGCGGCGGGTTTGATCCCGCAACTCTGGCAAAGGTTGCGACCAGCGGCAGCTATAATGATTTAACGGGCAAGCCGACAATTCCGGCGGCGTATAATTTGCCGGCGGCGACCGCGACGGCATTGGGCGGCGTAAAGGTCGGCAGCGGCGTCACCGTCGCACCCGACGGCACGATCAGCGTCGCGGCCGCGGCGGGCGGTCCGTCGGACATGGCGGATTACGTTGTGGCATCGGCGACGGGTCTTTCCGGCACGGATTACACATCCGGCTGGTATCGCAAATACAAAAGCGGATGGTGCGAACAGGGGGGGATAACAGCGGCGACCGCAGCGCCAATTATCACATTTCCGATACCAATGAAAGACGCGAATTACCACACAAACGCAACCGCATTGGATGCCAATAACAACAATGCTGTTTCAACAAAAATATCCGATAAAACAGCCTTAAGTTGCAGGTATCATTCTATCGCTGGCGCGGCGGGATGGGCGAACGCGTCAAAGTGTTGGGGGGTCAAAGGGATAGCGGCGTAAGTTATTATCATAGGGCGTTTGGATGCTAAAAAACGGGGTATTTTACCCCGTTTTTTCTTTTAATTTTTGTATGTATTTGTCCATAATCGGATCATTTTTAACCTCGTTGCGATTCCAATATGCATAGTTTTCCAGCACTTTTTCTCTTGGAACCATGACGCCGTCAAACGCAATTGGCCTTGTTGTGCGCCGTTCCATATATTCATCAAAAGATTTAATCGTATAATGATTTATGCGAAACTTATCATTAATGGCGCACGGCATTTTTGCCGAAAATGGGTCGGCCGCCTCCAGCCTTGTATTAACCGCGTATTTATCAACGAATACAGCGATGTGACAGTCCACAAAATATAAAAACAATCTTGGATTGATAATGAGTTTAGGGTATGTTTCATGTTGTGGCAATGCATGCGATTTGAATTTTTCTATCACCATTCCCTTGGTTTTTTTCTTGTGCCCGCTGTCCCCGTAAATCATCCAGCTGAGCTGCAAAGCCGGAAATCTTTCAATTGTCTTCAAAAAGCTTTTTATATCGCCCGGCTCTGTATCAACGATGAACTCATCCAAGTCTATAAGAGCGATCCAATGCGTATCATTCTTGTGCTTTTGAATGCAGTCTTCGTATGCCTTCATCTGCACGGCTTGGCCCGGAAAAACCGTATAGTCTACAATTCCGCGATCTATATAGGGTTTCAGAACTTCCGCCATATTGTCGGTGCTTTCGTTATCATATAAATAAAATTTATCAACCCCGAACAAAATGTGGTAATCCAGCCATTCTTTTATATATTCCCCCTCGTCCTTTGCAATCGCGCAGACAGACAGATAATTTTTACAATTTTTCTTTTTGAATAATTTGTCTGATTTTACGGCGGACCTGCGGATTTTTAATAAATTCCAAATATCAAGCCGGTGCAGGCGCATATACCGTTCAATGCAGACGCGATAATTTTCTTGCGGAAATAATGATTTTAATAAAAATTGTTTCATTTTTTACACCCATCCCAAATCTATATTCGTAATCCCTGATTTTGCAATCAGGTCTTTTAACTTTTCCAGCTTGGCCGTGCCGTCCGGAAAGAATCTCGCGTGGGTTTCGCAGACAATATATCTGGCGTGTTCGTGAATCTTGTTTTTAACCAGGCCGGGGATTAAATCAAACTCCGCGCCTTCTATATCTATCTTTAACAAGTATATTTTCTTGTCCTTCTTTATTATGTTTTTATCCAGAAAATCCGCCAAATCTATTACCTCTACGGACTGCTTGTTGGTCTTGCGCTCTGAATAAGCGCCGACAATATTCCCGCCTTCGTCCCCAAAATTATCAGGGTCGTTTATAAAGTCGGCGGTCCCGGAAACCGCGCCCACCGCCGCATTGATAACATGAACCTTGTCGGAATCGCGGTTGAAACGGGCCAGGGCGTTCGCCAACACGGGGTTCGGCTCAAATGCAAAAACCGTTGCATCATTATGCCGGCACGCATTTATAAACTTTCCCTTGTTCGCGCCGCAGTCTATGCAAATGTCGCCGTCGGTCATTTCATAGAATATTTTGCGGTATTTTGACGGAATGTTCAAGCCATCAAGCTTCATATCAAGGCCGCCAAAACCATTCGGGTCGGTCAGACCTGGATTTACATTTCCCAAAAGATGCAAAATTTCTTTTTCTTTTTTGAAGATCTTGCGTATCTTTTTTGTCGCATACAACGTTAATGCGGTTGCAACCAATGGCAGCAGTATCAGTACAATATTCATTTCTTATCCTTTTATTTTTATAACTGGAATTATGCCGAACAATTTTACCCAACGTTTGTTCGTTTTATTTTTACAAGACTTTATAGATAGCAGCGGGATAAATCCAAACAAGCTTAATTTCTTATTGCCGCCGCCGCCTTCGGATGTCATCCATGCGGGGTATCTGTTTTGAACCCAAAGCAAAATTTCACTAGTAGCCAGCGACATTTCTTTCTTTTGGATTATGCTGGTCATATTATCGTGAAAGCGGTAATTTATTAACACTTCCTGCAAATTATGAAACGCAGTATGCTCCATAAGTCTGCACCACAACATATAATCCATAGATGGCGAGAAACGTTCCTCGTATCGCACGCCATTCATGGCAGAACGTCTGATCATCGCAGTCATATGCGCGATATAGCAACCGCCCCTTAACAGCATGTATTTTATATCGCGATTGTTTTCAGGATGCGCGGAGGTGTATTTTTCCTTGCCGTCAAAATACCTATATTGTCCGCTGACAACACCAACAATGCGATTTTTATCCAGAAAAGCGACCTGTTTCTCGAATCTTTCGGGAACAGATATGTCATCGTGTTCGCAAATGGCAAAATATTCGCCCCGCGCAACATCTATCATCCGGTTATAAGAATTTGCGATTCCGATATTTTTCTTGTTTTCAAAGTATTTTATTCGCGGATCATTGTATGATTCAACGATGGTTTTTAATTCTTTGTTATCCGGCGAATCATTCAGAATTAAAAACTCAAAATCACGGAATGTCTGCCCAAGCACGCTTTCAATCATTTCGCGCAAATGCACGGGATTCGTATTATATAACGGGGTAAGAACGGATAGTTTTGGTTTTTTCATTTTTTATTAAAAGCCTTGTTGGTTTGGTGGAGCCAGCTGGCGCTGACGTTGCTTGTTTTTTTGTAGAACTCTTGCTCTGGGGTGTCATGGCACTGATACCATGGCAGATGCCGCGCGGAATACTGTCCCCCGACCCTGAGGGCGTTTGAACAGAAAAGGCCTTTCTTAACTTTCCGTTCTTTCTTGGGCTTGTATAAAGCAAAGGTTGTGTCAACCTCGGCCTCAAAAATGTCTAGCCCAAGGCTGTTTTTCACCCTTCTTTTCCAAAACGCCGATTCCCATTCCAAGACATTCCCCTTGTTCTGATAAGAATCGGGCAGATCGTCTATTTTCAGCGCGAATCCTATCTTATTCGCCCTGGGCGCGCATTGCAGCAGCCTGTAAAAAACGTCCAAAAAATCCGCGGGGCACTCTTCCGTGGGCAGGATATCCGGGTCCGTTACGACATAATACTCGCTATTTATTATCGGTTCAAACTTTCCGCTTTTCCAAAAAACCATATGCCCATAGTTTTTATCCATTCTATGCACCGTGTGCTTTGTTTTGGACAAGTATTCCAGTAACGGCGGATAACTGCTGTGGTTGTCTATCAAATGTATGTTTTCATATCCGCATGCTTCCAAAAAATCCACCAGCCTCGCCAGATACGACAACTGATTGAACACGATTACATAAATCGGAATCCGCTTGTAATTTATAGGTTTAATATCGCGAATCTTTTTGATTTTTATTCGCGGGGCCAGCTTCTTGTTCAGCCAGTGTCGGGTTTTTTTGCGCAATTCCCGCGGCCAAATAATAAAGCAAAATATATTTATGAATACTCTTGTCATAGCAAATCTAATTTGTTGCGCAAGTTCGCCTAGAAATCAATTTATTCTGGCCTTGCGTCATATTTTTGGTTTTTTTCGTTTTATCTTAAAAAACGGAATCAGCCCGAATAACAGCAAAATAGTATGGGCATCTTTTCGTCTTAACTTTAAAATCATGGGCAAAATCCATTCGCTCTTTGCGGGATCGCGCCAGCGTATGTCCAGGTCATGCCAATCAATTACATGGATAATGTCTGAATATTTTTGCGCAACCATAAACCATATTATCTGATCCTGGCATATTTCCGTCTCGCATCCGTCATTATAAACCTCTGACAGAAAGCGGCGCGTTTTCGGATTATCGGGTTTATGATATGACAATAATCCATTAGTGCATAATTGATGCGCGGCGCAGCTGTCGGTGTATCCTTGATCAATTTTTTTGCAGATATAATCAACCATATCGCGCGCGTGCTGCGAGTATCTTTCTTGCTGCATGGATCCCGCGACTTCTTGCCATATATTTGTTCGTTTAACCCGATGATTGCGTTGGAGGACGGGTTTATTCTGAATTTTAACGATTTTCCTTATATGCCGGTCTTTCAATTCCAGCTTATGATCCGTATGTATAATCCGGCCGTATTTCTTAAAATCCGAAAATTTTTTGTCATTCAAAAATTGCAGAAACTTGACATATTTGGATTGCATTGTTGAAATCAAGTCGTCGTCGGTCAAGGGCATATCAACAAACACGTATTTCCAGCCGGCTTTCTCTATGATAGGTTTTATGCTTGGGTTGTTTGTAAAAATAAAAGAATCGTAGTTTTTTGGCGCATTGTAGAAATGCGTGAATCGCAATCCAAAAACGGGGCAGATAACCGCTATGTCGGTTGGCATATTGACCGGTGAAAAGCATGTTTCTTTTTTTGACATTATTTATTGTTTGGTTTTTGGCATATAAAAAGCTGGGTTAAATATACATTCGTATTCTTTTATATGCAAGCGGGAAATAAATGGTATTCGCAATAAAACTGATTCCTTGCAATCGCATCTTATTTTTACTAGTCTGGGGATATGGACAATCCCGAAATGCTTCTTGATAACACCGCGCCGAACGCCGCGCCGCGGAATGTGATTTCCTTTGCCAACGTCGCAGCGCGCTATGACGGGGGGAGAGAGGTGTTATCCGACGTATCGTTCAATATAAACAGCCATTCGTTCTATTTCCTGACCGGCGCGTCGGGCGCGGGCAAGACAACCCTGCTGCGACTGATTTACCAATTGCATCCGCAGTCGCGCGGCCAGATAAAGCTGTTCGGCAAATCCGCGGCCGGATTGTCGCGGGATGAGGTCACGGATCTCCGCCGCAAGATGGCCATAGTGTTCCAGGAATATTCGCTGATCAGCTATATATCCGTCTTTGACAACATAGCGCTACCGCTGCGCGTGCGCGGCACGGATGAAAAATATACGAAAAAACTGGTGACCCGCGCGCTGCAATGGGTTGGGCTGAGCCAATATGCCGAGGCAAAGCCCTTGACCCTGTCCGGCGGGCAACAGCAAAAGGTCGCGGTGGCCCGCGCGATTATAACGCAGCCGGAAATATTGCTGGCGGACGAGCCGACCGGTAATCTGGACGATGATTCCGCGTCAAAGCTGATGGATCTGTTTGTCCAGATGAACAAATCGTTCGGCACGGCGATAATATTGGCGACGCACAGCAAGCGTTTATTGGACACATACCCGTTCCCGCGGATAATCGTGGAAGACCGGCATGTCGGCTTTCAAACCCCGCGTGTCTCCCCCCTCTTGGGGGGGAGTGGCCGCGGAGCGGCCGAGGGGGGGCTTTCTGTAAAATCTACAAAAGGAGCCCCCCCCAGTCGTGCTTCGCACGACAGCCCCCCCCAAGAGGGGGGGCACGCGCCATCGTCAAAAAAAGACAAAACTTATTTCTCTAAACTATCCGACGATTTGCAAAAACAGTTCTCGGCGCTTTCCGGGGGGGACGACGAAAAATGAAAAAACCGCCCATATTTTCAATTGTCCGCGAGCAGAGCGTGTTTCTGACGATACTGATGTCGGTGCTGTCTTTCCTGGCCGTTCTCTGCCTGGGGATCACGATATCCATCGGGACGGCGGTGACGCGCATGCACGGCGGCTGGGACAGGATGGCGTCGGTCCAGATTATGCCGGGCGGCGATGCGGGGGCCGTGCAAAAAATCCTGGACGCCGAAAAATCCCGGCTGGTTTCCGCGAATGTCATTTCGGATGAAGAGGTCTCGCGCCTTTTGCGCCCGTGGCTGGGCGGCGGCGGAGTTCTGAAAAATTATATCCCGAAAATGATAGAGCTGAAATTCAAAGACGCCGGCGATGTGTCCGCGATGTCCGAAAAACTGGCCCCGTTGCAAAACGTGCGCTTTCTGACGCATGCCGAGGGAATGGGCAATATAATAAACGCCGGATGGGAAATAATGCTGATCGCGGCCCTTGTAATGGTGCTGGCGTTCTTTGCGATCGCCGCGTGCGTCGCGTATATCACGCGCAATATCACCATGGTTCACAAGAGAGAGCTGGAGATTATGAACATAATCGGCGCGCACGACAAATTCATCGCGCGCCAGCTGGAATTCGCGGTCGGCCGCATTTCCGCGATCGCCGCCGTTGTCGGATTCTCCGTCGCGGCAATATTCCTGACGCTGATCAACGCCATGGCGCACGACGCGCGCGCCGGCCTGTTGGCGCAGATGAACATCGGCGCGGCCGGGTGGGGCGCATTGCTGGCGCTTTCCCTTTTCCTGGTGATTCTGTCGGTCGTGATCACGCGCCGCACGGTGATGAAAGTGCTGAGAAGTTAATTTAAGATTTAAGATTTAAGATTTAAGATTTACGGATTTAAGATTTATTAAACCTTGAAATAAACAATGTTTAAAATATTAAAGCCATCTTTGCTCATTCTCGCCGCGGTCGTCGCCGGCGGCGCCGCGTTTCGCCTTTCCACGCCGAACACTTGCGCGCAATTGTCCGCGGATGACGAAATATTCGTTCTGACCGGCGATGTCCGGCGCATTCCGTTCGCCGTAAAGCTGCTGGACGGATTCCCGGGGCGCCGCCTGTTCATTGTCGGCGCCGGCGCGCGCACGGTCAGCGGACTGGTTCCGGCAAACCTGATGCCCCGGATAGAATTGGAATCGGAATCAAAAAATACTTATGAAAACGCGCTGGCGGTGAGAGAGATAGTTTTGGCGCGCGGATTCCGCCGTATCGCGATTATTACAACCGAAGACCACATGAATCGCGCGATGCTGCTGGTCTCTCGCGAATTGCCGGATACGGTCATACTCGCCTGTCCGGTGGCTTTGCGCAATATGCCAAAGGGCGACCGGATCGCCCGCTGGACGTTTGAATACTTCAAATACATCGGAACCCTGGCCGGATTCAAGAGGCGCGGTTAGGGCCTGACCCTAGCCTTGCCGTCCGCAAAACCAGTGGAAGTTTGTTTGCGCAATGCGGACAAGACCCGGTGCGCCGTGCGCAATTCCGCGTCATCAAAAGCATGCAGCAGCTTTACTATTTCCGTCATCAGCGCGGAATTGACTTCCTTTATTACCGCATTGTGATTCTTGATCAAAAGTTCCGGCGCAGGGATGCCGAGCGCCCCGGCAATTGAAACCAAAGTGCTGGCCCTGGGGTCTGCCAATCCGCGTTCTATATTGGATATTGTATTAAGCATTTTGCCCGATCGCCCGGCCAACTGCTGTTGACTGATTCGGCGCTCTCGGCGAACTTTTGATATATATGCGCCCAAATCGCGCAGAAATTCTTGTTTATCCATGTAAAAAACATAGCACAGAAAACTGTGAAATGCAACACAAAAACACCATCATGGATGAAAATCTTCCCAATTGCATGTGATTTGTATAGACATAATGATTATGTCTGGGCATACCGGGCGAAAGATTAAGAACAAATTCCTTGATTATTTAAATTTTTGTGCTTTCATATTGACCGAGAATGCATTCCTAAGGGGGCGTGTCTCTTATATAGGATGCAACAATAACCGCCAATAAACAAAGGATAAACCATGAAAAAAATCAGTCTGATAACTCTTGTTGCCGCCGCCAGCATAGGGATTAGTTCCGCCGCGCAGGCAGCTTTTGGGGATCCGGTCACCGAGGGCGGAACCGGCCAGTGGATAAGCGCTATATGGATTGATTCGCTCGGCGCCGGCGCCATCGGCACCACAGGCGACATATTCTCTGGCGGAAACATCGGAACGTCCGGCCGCATAGACGCGGACAGCGACATTTATTCCGGCGGAAACATTGGAACAGCCGGCCGGGTTGACGCCGCGGGCGATATATTCTCTGGCGGAAACATCGGAACGTCCGGCCGCATAGACGCGGACAGCGATATTTATGCCGGCGGGAACCTTGGGACAGCCGGCCGGGTTGACGCCGCGGGCGATATTTATGCCGGCGGCAGCCTGGGGACCGCAGGCGGACTGTCGGTGGGCGCGGACGCTTTGATCAATGGCAACCTTCGCGTTGACGGCGAATTCTCCACGGGTGGCAATGTCGGGCTTGGCGGCGATCTGTATGTTGATAAAGACACGACGCTAAACGGCGGGCTGAACGTAGAAAATAGCGCCACGATCAACAACGGGCTGACGGTCAACGGCGGACTGATTGTGGACGGACAGGATGTGATGACCGCGATCAGCGATGGTGACGCGGCGACATTGACGGCTGCAAACACCTATGCAGACGCGGCGGCGGCAACAGCGTTGACCGCGGCAAACACCTATGCGGATGCGGGCGATGCGACGACATTGACGGCTGCAAACACCTATGCAGACGCGGCGGCGGCAACGGCGTTGACCGCGGCAAACACCTATGCCGATGCGGGCGATGCGGCGACATTGACCGCGGCGAACACCTATGCGGATGCGGGTGATGCGGCGACATTGACGGCAGCGAACACCTATGCGGATGCAGGGGTCGCCGCAGAGAAAACCCGCGCGATGACGGCGGAAGGTAATCTCGCCTTTACCGGAAACAATGCCGGCAAGGCCGATCTGACGTCGGCGATCAACAATACCGACGCAAACATCGGGAATATGAGCCAGCTGTATGCCCAAATCAACGGCGGCAGCTTGGTCGGTTCGCTGAACGCCACTTATGACTGGGCGGCGCAGAACTTTACCGATCTGAACAACAAAT
This sequence comes from Pseudomonadota bacterium, assembly GCA_009781955.1. GTDB lineage: Bacteria > Pseudomonadota > Alphaproteobacteria > Rs-D84 > Rs-D84 > WQUT01. The sequence goes on from WQUT01000079.1 coordinate 14,989, forward strand.
ATAACGGCCTTGCCAGCCAGGTTCAGGGCATCAACCATCAGGTTGATAACCTGACCACCGAAATGCGCGCCGGCATTGCGGGAATGTCCGCCTTGTCCGCGCTGGTGCCAAACGCGCGCGCGCATGGCAACACCCAGGTGTCGGTCGGCGCCGGAACTTACCGCGACCAGTATGGCGTCGCAGTGGGCGCATTCCATTATGTGAGCGACAATGTGCTCTTGAATGTCGGCGGCGCTTACGCGCATGACAATTTCACCGGCCGCGTGGGAATCACGATCGGGTGGTAATCGTTCATAAACCGCGGGCCGGAACAATATCTGCTTTCGGTCCGCGAATCTTATAAAGGGAGATTATTATGCTTAAAAAACTAACGATAGCGGTCGCCATTGCTATCTTGCCATTGTGCTATGCGAATGCCGCCGGCATCCCGGATAATCTGTTGGGGGCCGTGCATTTTAAGCTGGGCAGCGCCGATATGCAGGAAAACGCCGACCGCGTGCTGGACGTAATATTTGACGAGGATGTAGAGGTTCCCGCATGCGCGAATATCACGCTGGTCGGCCACGGATGCGATCTGGGCAGCGATCAGCTGAATATGAGTCTGGGAATGTATCGCGCGATCGCGGTTCGCGACGCTTTGGTCCAAAGGGGATTCAGCAAGGACAGGATCAAGGTCACGTCTGTCGGAAAACGCCACCCGACCATCGTGTGGAGATTGGTTTATCCGGATTCCAGGTATGACCGTGTGGTTGAAGTATTTTTGGATCCGCGCGAAAGCTGGTATGATGATTTCAAGTGCAAACAGGATATCAGAGACAGCAAAAAATAATCTTTCCCCCTTGTTAAAGGGGGAATTTTGTAAATTCATGCTACGCTGCGCTTGCATTCATTAACAAAATTTCCCCTTCTAGCGCGGGGGAAGGAATTCCAACAGTAATATCCCAAATCCCGCGGCGGCAATGGCCAACAGCGTCAGCGGCCAGAAGTATTTCTTTATAATCGCGTTCGCCTGTTCTTGAAACCGCCAGACCAGAAACCCGAAAATCCCGAACCGTCCGGCGCGGAATATGTTGGAGACAATCAAAAACAGAAACGGATTAAACCGCAGAAATCCCGCGGCGATTGTGATCAGCTTATAAGGCACCGGCGTCACGGCCGATATGACGATAATCAGCATGCCGTGCTTTTCAAACAATTGTTTCGCGGCCGCGAATTGATCCGCGCTGGCAAAGGTGTTTATCAGCCAGACGCCTATGGAATCATAGAGCCACATCCCGATCATGTATGCGATGATGCCGCCGATCAGGCTGCCCAGCGACGCGGCGGCAATGACGGCCAGGGCCTTTTTCTTGTTCGCGACGATGGGCGGGGCCATGAATACCTCTGGCGGGACGAACAGGAATATGGAATCGCACACGGTCAGAAAGAACACAATCCATATCGCGGCGGGATGATCGGCTTTCTTGAGAAGATAATCTTGGAGTTTCATGGGTGGTGGCTCGTGCTGGTGGTTCGTGCTGGTGGCTGGTAGCTGGTGCTGGTGGTTGGTTAGATACGTCAAGAGCATGCAATTCGTTTTCTTAGATATACAATTACCAGCCACCAGCACGAACCACTAGCACGAGTCACCAGCCACCAGCACGATTTAATTTTTCCAATTGTAAATGATTATTTTGTGTTTTACAATAAAAAATGAGAGAGGCAGTAACGAAAAGGATCAAGATATGATGCAGGCATATGCAGGCAATGATTCAAAGAGCCGCACGAACAAGGTTTTAGAGTTGGCGGATGAGTTTCGCGGGAATAATTTAAAATTTGTCGTTCTGTCCCCGGCAAGCTTTAACCTGGCGACCACCAGCAAGTATTATGTTCGGAGGTTTTCCACAACAATGCTGGAAAAGCTCTGCGGGAACGCCGACGCGGTGATCGTGGAAAACGCGCACTTGCTGTCCGACGCCGCCATAAACAAAATAAGCAGTTTTGGTTTTTACCAAAATGCCCGCCGGCGCGGAATCTGTTTTCATATGGTCGCCGCCAAAAATTATCCCGTTAAAAAAAGAAGCCTCATTCTAGACAGTCTGGGGTGCTATGAATTGTTGGATCGCGATTCGGCCATGCCCGCCGCCAAGCGCGACGGAAAGAAAGATATAACCACGCTCGCGAAAGATTTTATAGGCCGCGTGAAAATGGCGGAACGTAAGATTGCGAAAATGAAATTAATAAACGGCAAATGAAAAAACAGCGCGACAATTCTTCACCAAAGCTTCGGGCCGCGGGCAACCGCGGCGAGCGCATCGCATCCGCGGTGCAAAAGCACGTGGCGGAAATACTGCGCGACAATTACGCGGACGATCCGGTGCTGTCGGGCGTGTCGCTGGTCGGCGCGTTGTCGCACGGCGGCCTGCAATTCGCGCGGCTGTATTATTATGTTCGGAATGCTCCGTCGTGTCTCCCCCCTCTTGGGGGGGAGTCCGCGCGCAGCGCGGGAGGGGGGGCTACGCTAAATAAAATAAAAAATAATAATTTTTCGGAAGAAGCCCCCCCTCGTCAGGCTTCGCCTGACACTCCCCCCCAAGAGGGGGGAGACGCGACGGAGCAAATATCGCTCACCCAGCATCGCCTGGATGCCGTGAAATCGCAAATCCGGCGAGAGCTGGCCGCGCGCATGAACCAGCGGTATGTCCCGGATCTGCAATTCGTATACGACGACACACTGGAACGCGCCGCCCGGGTGGAAGAATTACTGGCCACTGCGGATACATAGCCTGAAACAAGGAGAGAGAAAAATGAAATTAAAGGAAATGACTGAAAAGGAAAGGATTTACAAGGAATTGGCAGAGAGTTTTGTCACGTATGTCCAGTTGCTTTCCGTCAGCAAAGTAGACGCGTCGGCCGATAAAGAGCCATTCGTCGTTATCCCGCGGACCGGTTCCGGCGTTGTCGCCCGCCCAGAGCTGGCCCGTCTGATGCCATGCGCCGACGACATAGTGGTGCGCGAAAGCGTGATGGAAAAATTGCTCTTGGCCGACCGGGCGCTGAAAAGCATAAAACCGGATTGCCAGCTGGTCGTGTTTTACGGCTGGCGCGCCCCGTCGGTGCAAAAAAAAGCTTACGAGGCGCGATGCGCGCACCTGCGCGACAAATACGTGACCGAAGAAGAACTGCGCAAGATTGTGCATTCGTTCGTCTTTGCGCCAAAGCTGACCGGACATTCCGCGGGTGCTGCGGTTGATGTCCTGATATACGATTCAGCCGCCGCGGCGTATCTGGATTTCGGCACGGAAATAGAAGATACAACGGATAAAAACATTGTCTATGCAGCGCCTGGGGTCGGCACCGAGGCGAGAAAGAATCGCAAGATTCTGCGCGACGTAATGAAGAAGGCCGGTTTTGCGCCTTTTGACGGGCTGTGGTGGCATTTTTCATACGGCGATCAGGGATGGGCGATTTATAACGGGCGGAAATCGTATTTGTATTCCCTGAAGAAGCAGGTGCGACCGAAAAGCCCCGCCGCGCCGAAACCTTGCCGCAGCGGTGGGGGAGCCACCGGCAAGCGCGGAAATACAAAAGGATAAATGAAATGCAAAATCTAAAAGGAAAAATCGCTCTTGTCACCGGCGCATCGCGCGGGATCGGATTTGCAACGGCGGCGGAACTTGCGCGGTGCGGGTGCGGCATGATTATAAATTCGCAACATGCGGCGTCATTGGATGCTGCGCGGATGCGACTTGACAAAATACAGGGGGGGGG
>WQUT01000080.1 GCA_009781955.1 Pseudomonadota bacterium
CCCCCTCGGCCGTCGCCGCAAGCGGCGCCGAGCCACTCCCCCCCTACGGGGGGGAGACGTACTCTCACCTGTTTGCAGACAAGCATATCGCTGACTTTATTTCATACCTGTGCCCCGGGGATGTGGTGGTGTTCAATAATTCGCGGGTTATCCCCGCGCGGTTTATTGCGACCGCCGCGGATGGTGCGGAATACGAAATCACGCTGCATACAAAAGTTGGCGGCCCCACTTCGCCAAGGCTACGTGGGGCACTCGATTTTGCAGCCGCGACAAGTCGCGGGCAAAATCGGTGGTGGGGATTCGCAAAGAAATTTCAAAAACTGCGCGTCGGGGAAACCCTGCAAATAAGCGGTTACGAAAACGATGATAAAATAACCGTCATTGAAAAAAACGACGACAGCGGATTGCTGATTCAATTCCCGTTCGGGGACGAAGAATTATTTCGCGTTCTGGATCGGGTCGGCAAGATGCCCCTGCCCCCTTATATGAAGCGAGACCCAGATTCATCCGACCGCGAGCGGTATCAGACGGTATACGCCGACCCATTGGGCAGCATGGCCGCACCGACCGCGGGACTGCACTTTACGCCGGAACTGATTGCCGCAATACACGATGCCGGCGCAGACGTTGTAAACATCACTTTGCACGTTGGCGCGGGAACATGGGCGCCCATGAAATCCGCCGACACCGACGGTCACAAGATGCACAGCGAGTGGGGCGTCATCACATCCGAACAAGCCGACATCATAAACGCCGCGCATGCGCGCGGCGGACGGGTGTTCGCGATCGGCACCACGTCGCTGCGTCTGTTGGAAAGCGCGGCGATTACCCCCACCCAAGAATCACTAAGCGACAAGTTGCCAAGTGATTCTATCCCGCCCCACAAGGGGGCAGGAGCCGCGGAGCGGCCGAGAGGGGGCCCTGGTTCAGATAGCGAACAAGCCCCCCCTCCGGCGTGCGATACAAGCACGCCGCCCCCCCCCAAGATGGGGGAGACGCGATGGAACCTGGTCGCTCCATTTTGCGGCGATACGGATATTTTCATCACGCCCGGGTATAAATTCGGGATTGTGGATGTGTTGCTGACCAACTTTCATTTGCCGAAATCAACGCTCTTTATGCTGGTGGCCGCATTTGCCGGATTGCCGGAAATGAAGGCCGCATACGCGCACGCCATCGCGGAAAACTATCGCTTTTTCAGTTATGGCGATTGCTGTCTATTATTTAGAAAAGATTAGTTTCACAAATTTTATACAAGCATTGTTCCGGTTGCGGCTGGACATTTAATCCCTATGCGTTATAATCATGGCGTCCATCTGCACGCCAATCAGCTTGTTGCGGCTGGACATTTAATCCCTATGCGTTATAATGAATTTACCTACCATTGAGAGCTCTGTTGAGTTGCGGCTGGACATTTAATCCCTATGCGTTATAATGCTGTGCCTGATAATCCATAGCGGGCAAATGTTGCGGCTGGACATTTAATCCCTATGCGTTATAATTGGCGATATGGAATGATAGATTGCTCTCCCGGTTGCGGCTGGACATTTAATCCCTATGCGTTATAATCTTTGCGTATGTCCCTTACGGAACCCACCAGTTGCGGCTGGACATTTAATCCCTATGCGTTATAATGGCGTTCATCCGAAGTCCAGCGCGGCGGCAGTTGCGGCTGGACATTTAATCCCTATGCGTTATAATCTCCGGCATAGATGTAACCTGGACTATTGCGTTGCGGCTGGACATTTAATCCCTATGCGTTATAATACGCCGGTAAAAACCCCTTGATTTTCAAGGGGTTTTTACCGGCGTATTATAATAAAAATGGTTAAATTTATTGCGAAAACGATTCGTTTTAATCTATTTTTTTCTATAATTTATTTACTCTAAGCCCGGTTTTTATAAAATAAATTTTAATTTTTGCTTAAACACATTCTAAGTTCACTACTATATTTTACTAAAAATACACTTGACAAATAATATATGCGGTGTATTATTATATTAAATGATGAACATAATTGAAGTTTTCAACGATAATCGTGAAATATCTGTTTACCGCGGATTTTTACGCATCAAGTCCGGCGGAGAAATCTTATCGGACGTGCCGCTGGACGATATTGGCGCGGTAATGGCGACGGGGCGGGCGATTGTCTGGACCAACAATGCCTTGTCGCGGCTTTGCGACGAAGGCATTCCGGTCATAATAGTTGGCGATAACTATCATCCGAATGGAATATTGCTTTCTTTCGTCGGGCAACAAAGACAAACGGAAATTCAGCAGGCCCAAATCGCGTTGTCAAAACCAATTCAAAAGCAACTATGGGCGACAATCGTTCGTGAGAAAATCAAAAACCAATCGCGCGTTTTGGATGCCTTGAATTGCAATAATGGAATCCGGGCCCTGCCCGATTTAGTCATGTCTGGCGACAAAACAAACGTAGAAGCGCGCGCGGCGCGGGCATATTTTCCGGCCCTATTCGGCGCGGATTTCCTGCGCCAGCCCACAAGGCCTGGAATTAATGCCTTTCTGAACTATGGCTATGCCGTGCTCCGCGGGACTTTGGCGCGAATGGTTGTCGCCGCCGGGCTGAACCCCTCGCTTGGGCTGCAGCATCATAACATGCTGAACCCATTCTGTTTGGTAGATGATGTGATAGAGCCTTACCGCCCGCTGGTTGACATGCTGGTTTGGCAATTGTTCGCCGGGACAGACAATCCCGACCGTATTCTGGGACCGGATGAGAAGAAAGTGCTGGCCGGGTGCGTCCACTGGGAGCTGCCTAATCAAACCGGCGGAAATTCACCGCTTTACATGATTATGCAGCGCGACATATGGAACCTGGTTCAATCAATAAAAGAAAAGAAGAACTTGCTGAGCTACACCCAAACTATGGTGAACAAAGATGTTTTCTAAGGCCCAAGGATTGAAATATATGTGGATGATGGTGATGTTTGATTTGCCGACGGAAACAAAGAGAGATCGCCACGAGGCGTCGCGATTCCGCAATTTCTTGTTGGACGCCGGATTTTCTATGGCGCAGTTCTCGGTTTACATGCGCTTTACCGGCACGCGCGAGAACTCGCAAAAATATGTGCGAATGGTAAAGAACAATAACCCAACGACCGGCGATGTTAATATACTGTTTTTTACAGACACACAGTTCGGGGACATAATACATCTGGACAAGACCGCGGGGCCGGCGCGTCTGGCCGAAATGCCAAACCAGTTGATGTTATTTTAATTCTCCCAGGGGAGATATTGTTACCTTTCTTACGTTTGCCGCTTTTAACGTCGTAGCACTTGCCTGCCAAGCCTTTGTATCTCCATCCTGTTGCGCTACGTGAATTGGGGTAAGGTATACGTTATATCCACTGGCTTTTTTTACACGGAATAAAATGTCAGCATCTTCATTGTCGCCGATTTGAGATTCCACCCATTCCTTCATATTAGGCAGAATTGATTTGTCACCTTTCTTAAATGTTGCACGCACGATATCCCCGATTCTCAACCTCATAATAAATTTTGAGCTAGGCTCTGAATCACACCAAAAGAATCTACCACGCCGCTGAAGGGCCCACCAGTTTGACATAACTTCTACATTCCATTTTTCCCTGCCATTTTTTCCGGTTTCGTAAATCTCTGCCGCATAGTTTCCTTCGCTGGCAAGCCATTTGAAAACTTTGTCTTTTGCTATGGATTCACATAGCGTTTTGATATTGTCTTCATTTTTCGGATTTTTCTTATATTCTGCATAGGCGGATATATATCTTGCCTTGAGATTTCTGTATTCTAAATGCTTTTTATTGAATACAGGAACCATAGAATCAAATGAGGATACCTCTATTTTATTTTTCTTGCCGTCAAAATGCTTTAACTTCAATTGTAATTCTCTCTTATTATTAAGGAATGTATCCGCCAAGCCGAAAGCAGTGTCCTTTGTAACGCCAGAAAAACTGATTTGTTCCAGACTGCGCCCATTTGGGAAAGTTTCTGTTGGCTTATTTTCTGATTCCAATGCTTGCTTTAATTTATCCGGAGACTGTTTTTCAGAAATAATTATGTTCTTCATTTTTGCTTTAAGCTTCCCCATATCAAACCCATCAAACGGGATTTTGAACTTGCCGTTATTTTTTATTAATCTTTTGCGCGTTTGATTCAAAGTCTCTTTTTCAGCCTCGTCATCATGCGCAAGGTTATAGCGCCTGTTTTCCAATTCAATTTCATTGGCCATAGAGTTTATGTCATTCGCCATTGAATTATTCATGCATGCAATAACAAATGCGTCCAAGGCATGATGGTAATGGTTGCTGCGATCTTTCTTGCGCGAAGATATTTTATAAAAATCATTGTCAGAAAGTTTTGCCAGTTCTGATTCCACATCATCGTTTAGCAACTTTTTAGCGGCTTTGGATTCATCTTTTCCTTTGCTGGCCATATTGTATTTATCCGAATCCGGCCCGGCCATAAGTTTCTCTTTTATCTTTTCCGCCATCAAATCGCGCTGCCACTTTTGTATATTCCAATACATATAATCCATCGGCAATGTCTCGTTAACCCCCCAGACAGATTTGAACAAATCGGTCAAGGCGCCGTTGCTGGCAAGCACTTTCGGGGTGCGATGCCCTTTCTCTGCGCCGCGCGTAAAGCCAGAGCATATATAAGACAGGTAATCCCGCGCCAATTTCGACATATACCGCGTATCGTTCAAATCGCGCGACTTGAACCCACGGTTCTGGCACTTCTCTTCCGCACCCGGTTCAAAACGCCACGCAAGTGAGAAAAATTTGAACTCTTTCTCTTTATCCTTTTTCTTAGCTTTCTTGGCCGATGCATCATATTTAGTTTTCTTGCTACGCCGCGCTTCATTTATCTTATCCAGTTCTTCGGCCCAAAATTTCGCGCGCGCCAATTGGCGTTCGGAAAGATACTGTGCCGGTGTCCGATCGCCTTTGGCGCGATTAGAGACAGCCTTGGTCAATATTTTGTTGCACCAGGTGTCATCTCCGCCAAGCGCGCGTGGGATTATATGGTCTATCTCGTATTCGGAAGTCAAAGCGGCTACTAACGGTATTGTCGGCATTTCTGAATCATTGTAATAATCATACCTTTTTTTGGCGTCAAATGGATTCAGGTTGAACCAAACCCTGTATTTCTCCATGTCCGTGGCGGTCGGTTCATAATCGGCATCGCCCTTTGCTTCTTTTATGGCCAAACGCGCGCGCATATTCATGTCTTCGTTTTGCGATTGTTTTCGCCTGTATTCGGCATACGCCTTTTGCCCCATTTTCAAATCGCGCGCCATTTCAATATTTATTTCACTGGGATGACCGTTGTATTTTTTTATCAGTTCATTAACTATCAAGCGTATTTGGTTAAGCCCAATATGAACCGTAACATTACCGATCTTTCCATTGGTCAAAGATTCAGGAAATAGAATTTGATAAGGTGGCAGTTGCGCGGGCGGATTATATCCGCCGACCAGGTAAGGACGCAAAGCTGAATGAGAGCCAAATATTTCTGCGGCCGCTTCATCGTATCTTTTTCCCTGCCTAATAAGCGGCAAAATCTTGCCGATGGCTTCGCCAGAAAGCTCTCCGTATCCTTTCGGCAACTTCAGCTTTAATAATTTTTTCATCAGAGAATCATCGGTAATTCCCATGTCCTGACGTATAAATCTTTCGGTTTCTGACCTGGACTCATAATAAGCGGTCAGCTTTTCAATAACTTTATAGTTATCAGCGTTGGGGTTCCATTTTGCACCAAGCAGTTTTGACATGACCAAATTAGTCTTGTTGCAAAGCAAGCCCTTGCGGCCGCCTTCTTCCAGATTGAATCTCGGACGATCCGGATTGAATTCAGCATCATCGGGACGGCCGGAAACCACGTGGTATATGAGGTCAAATGAAACTTTGTCGGCGGCGTCAGCCACGTCGCCAAACTTAGCCGGATCGTTTAATAAGTTAAAGACGGCATCGCGCTGACCTTCGGAAAGTGATCCGCCGCCAATCTTTAAATTGTTAATATCTTGCCAGATGCGGAATTCTTGATACAAAGGCTGGCATTTTGCGATTCTATCCCTTCCGGTAAATTTACATTTCCCAGGTTCTTTTTGCTTTAAGGGCCGTTGGTAATAAATTACTTTATCTTGCAGTTGAGTTTTTAATTCATCAGTTAACTCCGAGTGAAATCTTTTTTGCATATCCCAAATATAATTGAACTCTTCAATATACAGCTGTCGGCTTGGAAACCCGTCCATAAAACCGCTTTGATCGCCGCTGCCGTCTTCTTTTTTGAGCCCCTTGAAACTGAGTTTTTTCCCTTCTTGTTGCCGAGCGTATAAATACTGCCCCAGCGTCTTGTAATCGGCGGAAAGAATTTCTCCGCGCAATTTATCAATCCTGGCATTTACTGATTTGGCCTCTTTTTCTGTTTCCGTAGCATCTGCCGTATCTTTTGAGTTCTTCGCATCTCTGTCTGCATGGTTATCTATGTCCTGGTCTTTCTTGCCGGAAAATCCGCGATGTTTGGAAAGATGCCAAAATACGCGCCCAAGTTCATACAAACTGACTTCTTCGCGACTTGCCTTGTCGCGCAAATAATATGGATCCGTCAATCCACTATTGCCTTTTTCAGGATCCAAAAGATATTTTAGCTCTTTTTCATCTTTTGGTAAAAACCCATTTCCTTGTAGAATTTTCAATAGTTTTTCGCGGCGTTCTATTTTTCTGTCAAATTGAACTCGCATCTGGGCGGCAGATGAACGTTTTGCCGCATTGCTGATTTCCTTTTTCTGATCGTCGCGGCCGTCGGGAAATATCCGCACGCCCAGGTCAAGCAGGCCGATTATGTTGTCGTTGTCATCCAATTCCACCGCCGCCCAGCCGAGCGATGTAGAGCCCAGGTCCAGTCCAAGTTTGTATTTCATGCCGACACCTTCCTTTATTACTTAACTACAAGTTTACAGACATTTATTTATAAATCAAATTTTAATTTGACTTTCGCGCGATGATATGCGATACTTTTCGCAGTGGAAAATTCAGCATCTGAATTTTTAATAGGGATTAAATGTCCAGCTGTTAATAAGGATTATCCACCATTAAAACGGACACTTCGGTGTTCGTTTTTTCGTTGCATTTCCGCGCACAGCGGATATAATCCGCGCATGTCATTAAAATTCAATCTTATCGCAGCCGATGGAACCGCGCGGAGGGGCGCGGTAGAAACCGCGCACGGAACTTTCCAGACGCCGGCCTTTATGGCCGTCGGAACCGCCGCAACCGTCAAAGCCCTGACAATGGATATGGTCGCGGCCACGGGGACAGAGGTGATTCTGGGGAATACTTATCACCTGATGCTGCGCCCCGGCGGGGATTTGGTGGAACAGATGGGCGGGCTGCATAAATTTTCCGGCTGGCGCGGGCCGATTTTAACTGATTCCGGCGGGTTTCAGGTGATGTCCCTTTCAGAGTTGGCGAAAATGTCCGAACAAGGCGTGGAATTCACGTCCCACATTGACGGCGGAATAAAGCATTTCCTGACCCCCGAAAAATCAGTTCAGATTCAGCATCAGCTGGATTCCAATATTACTATGGTGTTGGACGAGTGCTTGAAATTGCCCGCGCCGCGCGCGCGAGTAGATAAAAATGTAGACATGGTCACCCGCTGGGCGCGGCGATCGCGCGACGCCTTTACCGACCGGCCCGGGTATGGAATTTTCGGCATTGTCCAGGGGGCGGATCAGCCGGATTTGCGCGCGCGATCGGCGGCGGCGCTGACCGGCATAGGCTTTGACGGATACGCCATAGGCGGGCTGGCGGTAGGGGAACCGCAAGACGTAATGTTTGATATAATCGCGAAAACCGCGCCCGCCCTGCCCGCCGACCGGCCGCGGTATCTGATGGGCGTTGGAACGCCGATTGACATACTCGGCGCGGTAGAGCGCGGAATTGACATGTTTGACTGCGTCATGCCCACGCGCGCCGGCCGCACGGCCCAGGCATTTACCCGGCGCGGCACGCTGAACATGCGCAACGCAAAATTCCGTGATGACGCGGGCCCGCTGGATCCGGAATGCGGGTGTCCGGCATGCCGTTTCCCCCCCAACGGGGGGGTGGCGCCTTGTATCGGCGCCGAGGGGGGTAACACCCACCCCGCCGCGCAATACCAGCGCGGCACCCCTCCCAGGGAGGGGAATTTATCCCGCGCGTATATTCATCACCTGGTGAAATCTGACGAGATTCTGGGGGCGATGCTGCTGACCCAGCATAACCTCTGGTTCTATCAAGACCTGATGCGCGGAATCCGCGCCGCGATAGAGTCCGGCCGGTTTGCGGAATTCAAAAAGCAATTCATTGAAACCTATACGGGCGGCAAAAACGGATAAGAAAAACTTTATATCCGATACTAATTACCGATTAAGCTTTACCGTTAATCTCGGCCAAGCTATCAACATGATACTACAATTTCAGTCGGGTGCGAGAAACGATGAACGCCTGCGCCAATTATGTCATAACTGGGCATACACTATACAGAAACGCGGGCCGAATCCGCAATTCAGCCGGACAAAGATTCTGCTGAACTACTTGAACCACGCGAAATATTTGGGTTAGGCGCCGCCGCATCCGGTCAAAATTTTGCTTGATTTCCCGGAAAATACAGTATAATATATGCGGGCTTTCATCCTTGGTCCGCCTGCGCTTTACGCTAGGGCGCGATTGTGG
>WQUT01000081.1 GCA_009781955.1 Pseudomonadota bacterium
CCGTTTCTGGCCGTCTTCGGTAATATTATCGCCATACATCAAAATACAAAACGATTGCGCGCTGCCCCGGCCCACGCGGCCGCGCAATTGGTGCAGCGCGGACAGGCCGAAGCGTTCCGCATTTTCAATCACCATGATTGTCGCATGCGGAACGTCAATTCCGACCTCTATCACCGTTGTGGAAACCAGCACGCGCATGTTGGAATTGGGATCTGCGAATTCGGCCATGATTTTATCGCGTTCCGGCTTTGGCATTTTGCCGTGGACCAGGCCGACGGTGCCGCCCACAATATGCTTTTTCAAAAACTCATACCGCGCCTCTGCCGCCATCATGTCCGATGTTTCGCTTTCTTCCACCAAGGGACACACCCAGAATACTTTCACCGGATTCTGATGGGTTGATTCCGCCAGCTGGGCATTTATCCGCTGAACCAATGCGCCGACGCGCGCGACCGGCAGGATTGTGGTTTTTATCGGCATGCGCCCCGCCGGCTTTTTATCTATGACCGAAATATCCATATCGCCGTACATGGTCATGGACAATGTGCGCGGTATTGGCGTCGCGGAAAGGGCCAGCAAGTCCACAAAGCGACCCTTGGCCGCAAAAGCCGCGCGCTGGGCAACGCCGAACCGATGCTGCTCGTCAATCACCGCAATGCCCAGGTCTTTGTATTCCACATCGTTTTGGAACAGCGCGTGCGTGCCGATAATAATCTTTGTGCGGCCGGACTTTAAGGATATCAATTTTTCATGGCGCGCTTTGCCCTTGTCCCGCCCGGTGAAGATATCGCATACGATGCCGAGTTCGTCGCACAGCGGTTTTACTTTTTCATAATGCTGTTTCGCCAAGGTATCGGTGGGCGCGAGCAAGGCCGCCTGAGCCCCGGATTCCGCGCACGACAACATGGCGATCAACGCAACGATTGTTTTGCCCGATCCCACATCGCCCTGAACCAATCGCATCATGGGTTGATCGCGTTTCATGTCAATCAAGATTTCTTCCACCACGCGCGTCTGCGCATCCGTTAATGAAAACGGCAAGAGCTGATAAAGACGTGAAACGTAAGGCGTGAGGCGTGAGTCCGCATTGGAACGCTCTATCGTTTCACGCTTCACGTCTAACGTCTCACGTTTTTTCCGTGTCAGCGCGATCGCGCATTGCTGGGCGAACAATTCGCAATAGGCCAGACGCTGCCGCGCCGGCGACGTGCTTTCCGTATCCCCTGCGCATGTCGGATAATGCGCCGCGCGCAGATTATCCAGAAATTCGTTATTCGGTCGTTCCCCTCCTTTGGAGGGGTGGCAATTTTGTTGTGCTTTTTCGCAAACAAAATTGACGGGGTGGTTAAGAAAATCATTCGTATTGAAAATGTAATTACTATTACTTCCGTCGCTATCTTGACCCATTCCATCAACCACCCCGTCACGCCGACCTTCCGGCGTGACACCCCTCCAAGGGAGGGGAACGCCAAACTTCTCAAAAATCCGATCGCGGATATTCGCCATTGTTTTCTGGGTCAGCCCTTCGGACAGCGGATATATCGGCTGAACCGCCGGGATTTTTCCCGCGTCCTCCATCTTCTCTATAAAGTCCGGATGATTTATGACCGCGCCGCCGCGGTCCGAGAATTCCAGTTTGCCGGAAACCATGCGCCATTCGCCGATGGGCATTTTTTCTTTCCAATAGTCAAAAAATTTGGTGTTGAAGAATTGCAGCTTTACTTCCGCGCCGAATTTATCGCGGCATACGATTTGCGCCGGCGCCGTAAATTTCTTGCCGTAACGCGAATACCGCGCGCCGCCCGCGTTATAGGCGTCAATGCGCAACGCGATCGTGATATCTTCGCCCGCGGCCGCATTCACGACGCTATCGGTCGCATTGCGCGCGCGCACGGCGCGCGGCGGATTCAGCAGAAAGTCCAGAACCCGCCGGCCATTCCCCCCCAACGGGGGGGTGGCGGCGCTTTCGCGCGCGCCGGGGGGGGTAATATCGCCGCCGAACAATACGCCCAGCCGCGCGGCCAAAACCGGCCCAACGCCCTTGATGTATTGCAGGTCGGTATTTAAGAAATCATAAATTGATTTGTCCATGTGCGGATTATACACCAGCCGGGGGAAAAAACAATTGAAAAGCGGCGCTTATTGCCGCGCCACGCTGTCCGCATCTATGGACAGCAACGCCGCGCCCTGGGTCGCGGTCCCAGGCGTTGATATTGTCTGGAACGCGCCGCTGGAATTCTGCCTTAAAAATGGCTGGGAAGTAATGCCGCTCATCCAGATGCGGCCCTGGCGCAACAAGACGGCGCTCATAACGTACCCGTTGGGACTGGGGGTCACCCCCGTATACAGATTGGTCCAAACGGAAGACGCGGTTATCGGCGGCGGCGCGGAATACATGGCCGTCGTCCCGTATCCCATGCCGACGATGATCCACCGGTTGCTGTTGGCATCGTGAACGACAGATGTTTTATGCGCGCCGATGGTCATTGTTATGTTCGTCCAGGCGGACCCGTTCCAATAAGATATTTGCGTGTCGCTGCCGTTCGCGCTGCATACCGACATAGCAGAGTTTCCGTCGCGGCTGGCGCGAACCATATTCACATGACCGCTGCTGCTGGCGACCGTTCCCCTGGACACCCATGTTATGCCATCGTTGGACGAATATGTCGCGCCGGCAAGCGAAGTTATCCAAAACCTGTT
The DNA here is from genome assembly GCA_009781955.1 of Pseudomonadota bacterium. Taxonomy (GTDB): domain Bacteria; phylum Pseudomonadota; class Alphaproteobacteria; order Rs-D84; family Rs-D84; genus WQUT01. Next base: position 2,701 of record WQUT01000081.1, read on the forward strand.
AACTGTCGTCGCGTTGTGCCCGGACCCGGTTATGGAATACGGACTTATGGGCATCGTTCCTGTCGTGATGGCGCCGACGGATATATCGTTGTTTCCGTCATAACCGGGCGAGAATGCGGCGACGTTCGCCCCGCCGCCGGCCAAAAATATCCCGCCGCTATATGCCAAGAATGTCGGCGCAAAAGACAGGGTTGCGACCTGATACCATCTGTCTTTATATTGGTTGTATCCGAATATGTTCGTGCCGGAGCATAAAAATGCGAATCCGTTTCCAGATGTCGCGCAATTTACCACCGTCGTGCCGAACGAAGACGCGGCCGCGGGGCATCCGGAAAGATGAAAGTTTTTGGAATGAAGAAGCGCGGATCGGCGGTGTATACCCAGATAGTTCGGAACTGCACCGCGAC
>WQUT01000082.1 GCA_009781955.1 Pseudomonadota bacterium
CCTTTACGACTGCAAAACGCAAAGCGACAACCGGCCGCAATCCGCAGACCGGCGCGGCGATCAAGATTCCGGCCAGCATACAGCCGAAATTCAAAGCCGGAAAACCGCTGAAGGATGCTTTGAATTAATATCTTCCCCCTTGTTAAAGGGGGAATTTTTGTTGATGACCAACCGCCGCTTTTGCGGCGGTTGTGAATTTACAAAAATAGGGGGATTATTTTTTGAAGAACGCGCGCCGTTCTTTAACTGATAATCCCCCTATTTTTCTAGGCTCGCTTCGTTCGCCAAGAAAAATTCCCCCTTTAACAAGGGCGGATAGGGGAAAAAATCCCCTTGCTTTCCGCGCGGAATGCGCATACAATGATTAGCGTAAAACCAAGAGGAAGGAAAATGCCAACAAAAAATACTAGATCAACCGCCGCGAAACCCGCGGCAAGACCCGCGCCCGCCGCCGCGGCCCAGGAATCCGCGCCATGCGGATGCTGTTGCTGCCAACGTTCGGGATTCTGGCACGGGGTCAAGAAACTGATTATCGTTCTGATCATATTCGGACTCGGCGTGGTCGCTGGTAAAATCCTGTGCTTTCACCACATGGGCATGATGCGCGGCCCCGGCGGATGGGGTATGGGATGGCAGCGCGGCGATATGTTCGTGAACGGATGCCTGGACATGACCAAAATCAGCTGCCCGGTGATGGCCCAGAAAGTTGCCGCCGCGGACGCGAACGGCGACGGATGCATCACGCGCGACGAAATGCGGGCCTGGAAACAATCCATGCGCGCAGCGGCGACATCCGGCGATGAATCCGACGAAGAATGCGATGATGAATAAAAGTCATCATTAATAAAAATGCCGCGAAAGCGGCATTTTTTATTTCACTCTGTACAACAAAACATCACTTATGACTACCCCGGAATGCTAAGGTCGCACGATACCAGTGCTCCCAGCATTCCGGCCCTTCTAAGAAGGGCATTTAGCACTCATAATTTTAAGCAAATGAGCACGAATTCCCCTTCTTAGAAGGGGAGAAAACCTTGGCGGCACTTCCTAGTGCGCCATAGGTTTTCGGGGTAGTCCCAAACAAATGTTTAGGGTGATAGCGTGTTGTATTTTATAAATTACTTTGGCAATATGGCCGTAACCTCAACCTCTATTTTCGCGCCTTGGCGGGTAAACCCATTTACCCCCACGAGGGTTGAGACCGGTTTTGAATTCTTGAAATATTCGGCGCGTATCGGCGATACAATGTCAAAATCATTTATATCCGTCAGATATATCACCGCCCGTACCACATCATCCAAAGAGGCCCCCGCAAGGCCCAGGCTTTTTTGAATTTCTTCAAACACCATTTTTGTTTGTTCCGCAACATCGTCCGTAACAACAACCTTGCTATTGTCGGCTGGCGGCTGGATGCCGGACACCAAAATCATATAGCAATGCCCCAGGTCTATCTTCTTGACCTGGGTAACGGGGGCCCTGGGGTTCCAATCTGCCGGGGAAAGATTTTCTATCGCACCGGTCATTTCAATTTAATCCCGTCCAGGCCGGCGACGGTAAACACGCCGTTGTTGTATTCTATTTCCATGGTCCCGGCGTCGGCGATGTCGTCTATTTGTTCGGGCTGGTTCAAGATATTCTTGTACGCGCTGCGGAAAACGCCGCTGTGCGTGACAATCGCGACCGTGTCCAGGCCCCGACCCACGATATAATCAAACGCGCGTTTTACCCGGTCGTCAAGGGATTTGACCGGCTCGCCGCCCTCAAAAGCCTTGCCCTTGTAATAGCCGTATGATTTGTATTCGTCGCTGTTGATAAGCAGGCCAAAAATATCTTTGGCCAAATCTTTGTTGACCCCGCACATAACGCCATATTGATTCCATTCGCGCAGGTCGTTTATGATTTCAACATCCACCCCAATTTTCTCGGCAAATATTTTCGCGACATTTTTGGCACGCTTGTATGGGCTGGCGTATATTTTTTGTATTCCCAGGTCGGTCAATTTTTCAGAATGCGCCCGCGCGGTTTCGCCACCATGTGCCGTCAGTTCAAAATCGGCGCAGCCGCCATAGCAATTCAGCACGTCGTCTTCGGATTCGCAATGCCTGATCATATATATTTTCATTTCTTACTCTTAATTATTTAATTGCCTGATACCCCTGGCTATTTCAATTTTTTCGTCCATTCGTTGTCGGGGAAATTCAGGCGCAGCATGTCGGCGTAACCTGTTGCCTGCTCCGGCAGGCCGATGGCGGTGTAAGCCTCGGTCAGTCTGAACAGAGCCTCTGGCGTCATAACTGTTTCCTGGGCGCCGGCCACTATCTGCTGCAACTGGTTTATCGCGGCCGGCCAGTTTTCGCGCGACATATCGCGGCGCGCGGAATACATGACCTTGCCCGCTATGTAATTTTTCAAAATCGCTATCTTGTTCTTTGCATTTTCCGCATACTCGCTGGATGGGAAACGATCAACCAAGGTCTGGAAAGCGTTCAGCGCGTAGACCGACATTCCCGGTTCTCTGCGCACATCGCTGACCTGTCTATAATAGCTCATCCCCCGCAAATACATGACGTAGGGCACGTCTTTGTGGCCCGGGTGGAACCGCATGTATCGGTCGGTTATAATCAGGGTTCCCGCGAAATCATCGTCTTTGTATGCGGAATACGCCGCCATCACCAGCGCATCGGGGGCCCAAACGGACGCCGGGAAAGTTTTTTCCGCGGTTTGGAATTCGTCCGCGGCCTTGGCATAATTGCCGCGGTTGAACTGGTCATACGCGGCGCTATAAATTTCATCCAATTGCCGGTCGGGCTTTATTTCTTTCCCCCCGCCGCAGGCGGAAAGAACAAAGAACAAAGAACAAAGAACAAATAGCTTATTAACTTTCATATCTTGATTTTCCTTTTGCCTTGGGAGTATAATAGCCCGGACAGTAAAATGAAAGCGGAAAATTTGAACGCGGGTAATTCCCCTTCGCTTTAGCGAAGGGGTGGATTGCGCCGAAGGCGCAAGACGGGGTAGTTATGATTAAAAACCTGCCATATAATCCTGATTTGCGCGAGCGGGCGCGATGGCTGCGCAATAATGCAACTTTATCCGAAATATTGATGTGGAATCAACTTAAAAACAAGCAATTCTTTGGATTGGATTTTGACAGGCAGAAAATTATAGGAAATTATATTGTTGACATTTACTGTCCGTATTTAGAATTAATAATAGAAATTGATGGCAAGTCGCATGACTGGAAAGGCAAGTATGATTTGGACAGGAATAATTATTTGATAGAATTAGGACTGAAAATATTGCATGTTAACGATAAGGAAGTAAAACAAAAAATAGAAGATGTGCTTTGGCGGCTGAAAGCAGTAAAAGAAAGGCTTGAAGCAGGAGATGCGCCCCCTGCGGATTCTGTGGAATGGTTATGTTGACCACTACCCCGTCAGCGGCTCCGCCGCTGCCACCCCTTCGCTAAAGCGAAGGGGAATTTAGACCGAGCACAGGAAAAAGGAAAATGTCAATTCATAGGCACATATTCAAAGTAGGCGCGTGGACAGCGGTGTCGCGGGTGCTGGGGTTCGCGCGCGATATGCTGTTCGCCAACGTGCTGGGCGCGGGGCGGCTTTCCGATATATTCCTGGCCGCGTTCAAACTGCCCAATATGTTCCGCGACCTGTTGGGCGAGGGGACCATGCAGGTCGTGTTCGTTCCGATGTTTACAGAGCACAGAAAGAGAGAGGCCGAAAACAAGGCCGACATCCCCAGCGAGCATTTCGCGTCCAATATATTCTCTTGGCTGATGGCCGCGCTGTTGGGAATCACGATTCTGGGACTGATTCTCATGCCGTTCATAATCATGGTCATAACCCCGGGCTTTGCGAGCGATCCGGAAAAAATGCAGATGACAATACTTGTCGGGCGGATATTGTTCTTTTATTTGATATTCGTCATCGGCACGGCGTTTTTATCCAGCGTGCTGAACGCTTTTTCCGATTTCGCCTGGGCGGCCGCGATGCCGGCCATGCTGAATCTGTTTTTAATCGGCGGGCTGGTTGTCGCGCGGCATTTCAGCGATGACGCGACGATGCTGTATATCCTCTCTGCGGCCGCGCTGGTCAGCGGGCTGACCCAGACCGTTATACTGTGGCTGCGTCTGAAACGGCGGAATTTCGGAATAAGGCTAATCCGCCCGCGTCTGACCCCGCATATACGGACATTGTTCAAGCGCCTGGGCGTCGGGCTGGTCGGAACGGGGTTTTACCAAATAAATATCGTAATCGGCACACTAATCGCATCGTTCCAGAGCGGCGCGGTGACCTGGCTCTATTATTCCGACAGGATTGTCCAGCTGCCTTTCGCCATGATCGGGCTGGCCGCCGGAACCGTCCTGTTGACCAGTTTGTCCGACGCGATCGCCAATAACAACACCGGCGCGCTGTATGCCCAGCAGAACGGCGCGATACGGAACAGCCTGATGTTCACCCTGCCCTGCGTCGCGGGCCTGGTGGTGCTGGCCATGCCGATTGTCGGAATTCTTTTTGAACACGGCGCATGGACCCATGAATCCACAATCGCAACCGCGCGGGCGATTATGATAATGGCGCTGGTCCTGCCCGCCATGACGACCAGCCAGATTTACAGCCGGACCCTGTATGCCGCCCAAGACGTCAAAACGCCGGTCGTCACCAGCATAATATCGCTGGCCGCGGCGGTCGCCGTTTACCTGACGCTGGTCGGATTTATCGGATACCTGGCGGTGCCGATCGGAACCGTCGTGTCGGGATACTTGAAAAACCTGCTGCTGGCGCGGATATGCATGCGGCGGAAATTGTTCAAATTCCAACGGCGGACTATTGTTTCCGTCACTTTGTTCGGCGCGCTGTCCGCTGTTATGGGCGCGGGCCTGTGGTGGGCGAACGCGGGCGGATATATCCGCGGGATCTTTTCATTGGGCATAGCGATTTCCGCCGCCGGCGCGGCATACCTGGCGATTGCGTGGACAGCGAATAAAAAAATCAAATGACCGAATTAATTCCGTAATTATGTTTTTCTGTCATTTTTTCCAGTTGAATACTGCTTTTTTTTATGATATTATACCACTATAAGTGAAAGGAGGGTTTCACATGAAGAAAATTATATCCTTGGCAGTTTTGCCATTTCTGTTGGCGGCGTGCGCCAGTGACAACACCGGCGGAACATACGGCACGCCATCCGGCAGTTTGGGCGAAGAATCGCTGACCGATGCCACGGTCCCGTCGCAAACGGATGATTCATACCTGTTGGCGCCCGCGCCGAAATTCTATATCGGCACGCCATATAAAGTGGAAGACACCCTGTATACCCCCGCGGAAGACATGTATTACAACCAGACGGGCATCGCGGGCATTATACCCGTTGACCTGAACGGCAGCCAGACAACAAATGGCGAAACATTTGACGTGAACCAGATGGTCGCGACGTCAAAGACTCTGCCGCTGCCCACTATCGTTCGCGTGACGAACCTGAACAACGGAAACTCGGCCGTGCTGCGCGTTAACAACCGCGGGCCGTTTATCAATTCCCGCATCATGGACGTGTCGCCGGCCGCCGCCCGCAAATTGGGCATGACCGGCCAGACCAAGGTTCAGATACAGGTGTTGGCCGACCAATCGGCCCAGGTAAAGGCCGCAACGCTGGGGACGGCGGTAACGGCCGCGCCGGTTGTGACATCGCCCCAGCCGACATACACGCCGCCCGTTGCGACAACCGGCGGAACGGGCCCATACAGCGTCCAGGTCGCGGCATTCTATTCGGAAGACAACGCGAATTCCATGGTGCAGAGAATGTCAAAATACGGCGACGCCCGCGTGGTGCAGGAATCCGGAATGTATAAAGTCCGCCTGATCAACATGGATGCCGCCGGCGCGCGCAGCACGATTGACGCGTTGCGCAGGAATGAAAGCATGGCCCCCGGACTGCTGAAAGACGGCAGATGGATAAATCCTGATTCAATATAAAAAATGCCGCGAAAGCGGCATTTTTTATAACTGTCACTCCGGAGCGGGCTATAAACTGTAGGGGCAAATAATTATTTGCCCCTACATAATTTCGTTTTGCTTTCGTATCATTGTATCGGTTTATAAGTTATGATGGATTAAAGCCCCACTCCGGCCGGCGCGGGAATGACAAAAGGGATGAGGAAATCCTTCCGATTTAATGTTGCCGCGACAAATGGTAAAATCAAAGCGCACAAACTAAAAGGATGCGCCATGAAAAAACTCTTTATCGCTGCCGCCGTTGTCGGCACGGCACTATCTATCGCCGGATGCTCTATGGGCAGCGGCCCATCGGACCAGCCCAGCGCGCGCAGCATGCGGCGGGCCAACGCCCCCGGGGTCCAGGATTCCGGAACGCGAACCAAAAGCTGTTACTGATAGTCTTCTGTCCCTTGAACGCCCACCGGATGGCGGGCGTTTTTACATTATGCGACTACCCCGGATTTCTTAAACTCGCTCCGCTCGTTAACAAAATCCGACCCTTCGGAGAAGGGTATCTAGCGCTCATTTAATTATTGATTTAACGTCCCCGGATATTTCCTGGCCGCGCTATCCCCGCCCAACAAAATCTCGCGATTTTGTTGGGACCCGGGTTCCGAGCACTGCGGAAATTCCGGGGATGACATATGCGGATAGCTTGATTATCCAAATTTAATGTGCTATAAATTCGGCATGAAAAATACTCATTCCGGTTTCATCGCCATCATCGGTCCGACCAACGCGGGCAAGAGCACCCTGATCAATCAAATCATGGAGCGCAAGGTTTCCATTGTCTCGCACAAGGTTCAGACCACGCGCACGCGGATCCGCGCCGTCAAAATGGTTGATGCCGACACGGGCGCATCCCACCCCTCATGCCCACCCCACGCGACACAACCAGTCGCGCGGGGGCCCCGGTGGGGGGGGGCGGCGCGCGATTTTACGGGCCTGGGGGGGGGCTATGATTCTGGTAACAAAGATAGCCCCCCCTCGTCGCCATCCCACCCAACGAAATCTGCGATTTCGTCGGGGCCCGGGGCGGCGACACTCCCCCCCAAGAGGGGGGAGACGCGCGCTCACTCGGACACCCCACCAGTCCAACTTATCTTCGTTGACACGCCCGGCGTTTTCAAACCGGCGCGCCGGCTGGATCGCGCGATGGTGGCCGCGGCCACGGACGCGGTGACGGACGCGGATGCCGTCCTGCTGATTGTGGATGCGATGCACGGGGTGACGCCGACAATCCGCCACATTGCCGAATTGCTGCAGAAATCAAACGCCGGGGGGCAAAAGCCTATTTTCGCGGTGATAAATAAAACAGATGCGGTGAAAAAGGCCGATTTGCTGCCCATTGCCGCCGAATTGTCCCAATTGGCGCCGTTCGGGGAAATATTTATGCTCAGCGCGCTGAAAGACGAATTGGGAAAGAATGGCCCGCTGGATAAAATGTTGCGCGCGCTGGCCGACGTTATGCCGGAATCGCCATACCTCTTTGACCCGCATGATTACGCGGATGTGCCGGACGAGCTGTATCTGGCAGAGCTGACCCGCGAAAAGATTTACAAATTCGTGCATCAGGAATTGCCCTATCATATTCACGTAGTGACGGAAAAGACCGAAACGGATCCGGAAGGCGTTTTGGAAATTTACCAAAAAATCCTTGTCGCGTCCGAGAACCACAAAAAGATTGTGGTGGGTTCCGGCGGCGCGCAGTTGAAACAAATCGGCACGGCGGCGCGGCACGATATTCAAGATCAATGGGGCGTGAACGCGCGGCTGCACTTGTTCGTGCGCGTGGAACCCGACTGGGAAGACCGCCGCGAGAATTACGAAGAGCAAGGGTTGGAGTTTAAGAAATAAACCACCCCGTCTTGCGGCTATGCCGCAAGACACCCCTCCAATAGGAGGGGAACCCCAGAGGACAAGGGTTGGAGTTTAAAAAATGAAAAAGAATACGAGATATATTTTAGACATTAACGGAGTTATACAAGAATATGCAGCAAATCAAGCTAAAAGATTTGGATTTTTCCTGATGTTTCGGCTGAAACTTACCCCGTGGGGGTTTGCAAGAATAATGTCGGATATAAAAAGAAATGGCGAAAACGCATCGCAAACGGCGCAGAAATTTGTAGAGATGTATTACGAGGCTGATCAGCATATAAAGACCCCATTTTTGCCCGGAGCGGTAAATACCGTAAAAAACTTGTTAAAAAATCATCCTGTGCATATATGTTCGGCAAATAAATACTCATGCAAGTCGGATAAAAAATATGCGGATTATTTGACCAAAGAAATCGGCAACTTTGAAGAAATATATTTTGTAAAACCATCAGAATCAAAATCGGGCTATTATGAAAGCGTAAAGGAAAGATTTCCAGACGATGAAATCATAGTGATAGAGGATTCGGGGCGTCATATAAATGATGCGGAGTCCATCGGATTAAAGACTTTGAAGTGCGATCGCAAAATTGGCATCGCCGGACTAAAAAGCTTTGCGCCCTAATGAAAGTTTCCGAATTTGATTTTGAATTGCCATCCGAATTAATCGCCCAGCATCCTTTGCCACAGCGCGATGCATCGCGGATGCTGGTGGTGGGAGAGAGCGCGTCTCCCCCCATAGGGGGGGAGTGGCTCGGCGCCGCTTGCGGCGACGGCCGAG
>WQUT01000083.1 GCA_009781955.1 Pseudomonadota bacterium
CATGTGATGGCGGCGGCGATGCAAAAATTATTCCCCGGCATTAAATTCGGCGGCGGGCCGGCGATTGAAAACGGGTTCTATTACGATTTTGATACCGAGCATCGGCTGTCCGAGGCCGACTTTGCCGCGATTGAGAAAGCGACGAAAGAACTGATTAAATCCGACGGCAAATTCGCGCACAAAGACGTCTCCATTGCCGAGGCCCGGGAAATCTTCGCCGACCAGCCGTACAAGCTGGAATGGGTGAACGATCTGGCGGCGCGCGGGGAAAAGACGGCCAGCCTGTATGTCTTTCGCGACTTTACCGATTTATGCAAAGGCCCGCATGTGGAATCATCGCGGGACCTGCCGCGCGACGCGTTCGGGATCAAATCGGTCGCCGGCGCGTATTGGAAGGGCGACTCGCACAACAAAATGCTGCAGCGCGTTTATGTGGACGCCTTTGCGACCAAGGAAGAATTGGAATCTTACGAGAAAATGATGGAAGAGGCGGCCCTGCGCGACCATCGCAAAATCGGCAAAGACATGGACCTGTTTCATTTTGAGCCGGAATACGCGCCGGGCGCGGTGTTCTGGCACGACAAGGGATACAAGATTTACCGCCGCTTGATTGAATACGTGCGCATGCGCCAGGAACGCGCGGGGTACCTGGAAATATCCACACCCGGCCTGATGGATCGCAGTTTGTGGGAGACATCCGGCCACTGGGCGAAATACGGCGAGCATAATTATTCCGGCAAGACCGAGGACGGCCGGCAATTCTGCGTGAAGCCGATGTCGTGCCCGGGCGGCATGCTGGTGTTCGCCCAGGGGATAAAGTCTTATAAAGACCTGCCGCTTTACCTCGCCGAATTCGGCAAGGTTCACCGATACGAGGCGGCGGGCGGCCTGCAGGGCATTATGCGCGTTCGCGAATTCACCCAGGACGACGCGCATATCTTTTGCACGCCGGAACAACTGGAAGACGAAGTGGTAAAGATTCTGAACTTTATCAAGGATATTTACGGCAAATTCGGGTTCAAGGATGTCACCATGAAATTGGCGACGCGCAAGAATTCCGAATTCCGCATCGGCGACGACGCGACGTGGGACCGGGCCGAAGGCGCGTTGAAACACGCGTTGGAAGCGAACCATATCAAATACGAAATCGCGCCCGAAGACGCGGCGTTCTATGGGCCAAAGATAGACAATTATCTGAAAGACTCCATGGGCCGCGTGTGGCAGTGCGGAACGGTGCAGCTGGATATGAATCTGCCGGAACGCTTTGATTTGTCCTATGTCGGCGAAGACGGGCAGAAACATCGCCCCATCATGCTGCATCGCGCGATGCTGGGCAGCATAGAGCGTTTCATGGGGATATTGATTGAAAGCGCCGGCGGCGTGATGCCCCTTTGGCTATCGCCGGAACCGGTTGTTGTCGCGCCGATATCCGAAAAATACGAAGACTATGCCCGGACGGTGGTGGCAGAGCTGCGTTCGGCGGGCGTTTATGCCCGCGCGGATTTGCGCGCGGAAAAAGTGAACTATAAAATCCGCGAGCTGTCGCTGGCAAAAACCCCGATAATCGCGGTGGTCGGCGAGAAAGAGGCGGCGGATAAAACCGTGACCCTGCGCCATTTGGGCAACGACGCCCAGGAAACAAAATCGTTGCTGGAATTCGTGCGTGAGATGGCCGCGGCGGTAAAGCTGCCGGACTAGATTCCCCTCCTATGGAGGGGTGGCAATTTTTCGCAAGCAAAATTGACGGGGAGGGTTTTATAAATTTCAACCAACCCTCCCCGCCTCGCCCTGCCCACCCCACGCGATCTGCGATTGCGCGGGGACCCCGGGGCTCGGCACCCCTCCGAAGGAGGGGAATTAAATAAGGAAACCAAAATGAAAAAAGCATTTATTATTTGTTCTTTGTTTGTTGTTGCCCTCGGCCTGGCCGCGTGCAGCACGTGCGAGACCGAGCCGATTGTGACGCAGAATCAGAAAATGATCGTCCCGCCGAATTTCGGGCAGAAACCGTCCGCGAATTAATGATTTGCGTCATCCCGCAGAGCCGCGCAGCGGCGGGTGCGGGATCTGGCTGAACAGAAGTTCTTCCTATATCGTATGAAATCTGCGAGATCCCGCACTCGCATTGCTATGCAATGCTCTGCGGGATGACATAAAAAACATTTTTATTTGCCTATGATTTATGCTATAATGAATTATAATATAAAGCCAAGGAGCTTACACATGTCGTTGAAAAATATTGCAAAGAAAATTGTCCTCTCGGGCGTTCTGTTGATGGCGACCATAAACGGCGCGTTCGCCGCGAACGAGGGACTGTGCCAGCTGATAGATAAATTAAAGGGCGTATTCCAAACTTTGCGCGTTCTGGCCTTTGTCGGCGCGGCGTTTGTTCTGGCCGCCTGGGCGTGGGGCTGGATCATGGCCGGAACCGTTGATATCAAGGAAGACGTCCGCAAGAAAGGCGTCGCCATGCTGGTCGGACTGGGCGTGCTGTTTGCAATAGGAATTATGTTAAGCGTGCTCTTGGGCGACAATGGGGCCTTGGTCGGTTGTTCCAATAAGCTGACCGGCCAATGGTAACGGTATGCCAGTGATTTGTGGTTTGTAGGGGCAAATAATGATTTGCCCCTACGGTTTTATACGCTGATAAATAAACCCGGAATAAATTGATAACGAGGGGCGCATGTTTTGGGTCTGGCTTTATCTTGTCGTATTCGCCCTTTTTGATCTTATATTCGTTACTTTGGCCATAGAGATGTTTGCCGCCAAGGTGCGCCGCGAGGCGCCAGAGGTCCCGAGTAGCGCGCATCTTCGCGCCGCCGTTATATCCGAAATCCGAAAACATTATTCCGATGCCAAGACGGTTCTGGACATCGGGTCATGCTATGGCGGAATGGCACGGATTATTGCGCGGAATTTTCCAAAGATGCGGGTTTTGGGCACCGAGCGCATGCCCCTGCCGTTTACTTTTTCAAAAATCGCGCGGATTTTCTGGCGCGAGAAAAACGTTAATTTCAGATTTGGCGACGCGTTTAGGTTTATTAAAAAATCCGATGGATACGATATCGGGACGGCGTATCTTTTGACGCCGATGATGCCGCGCGTGGAATCGGTCGCGGACAAATTCCGCGTTTTGCTGGTTCTGGATTTTCCGTTGCCGAACCGGCGGCCGACACGGAAATTCAAACTGCATAAAGATTTATTGGGCCAGCATTGGCTGTATGTGTATGAGAATAAGGTTTAATTCTTTAAAGTAAAATTGTCACTCCCGCGCAGGCGGGAGTGGGTCTATAAACTATCCAAAACTTAAAACAACCTTATAATTTACGAAAATAAAACAACGAGTTACTTTCATAGTTCATGCATTGATATTTAATAGACCCTATTCCCGCCTGCGCGGGAATGACAAAAATTACGTCACAATTTTTGTTTGAAATCACTTTTTATTTGAAAATCCGCCATCTTGTGATATAATTCGGTCATACAAAGGAGCATTAAATGGAAAGACCAGGTTTTTGGAGCATACTGATTATCGCGGTTTTGGTTCTGGTTTTATTCGGCCACGCCAAGATTCCGGAAATGGCGAAAAATATCGCAAACGGAATCAACGTGTTCAAGAAAGAACTGAAAAAAGACGACGACGACAAGGACGCCGATGCGGCGCCGACGGCCAAGGCCAAAAAACCGGCGGCAAAGCAGGCGGCAAAATTACCTGCGAAGAAAGTCGCAAAGAAGAAAAAATAGAATTAATTACTCCCCCCTTGGGGGGAGTCGGAAAATGCAAGCCTTGTATCGGCGCAGCATTTTCCGGTGGGGGGACGGAGAGTTTAGGCCTCGGGAATTTTTGTCCCCCCACCGGCCCGCAAAATCGCGCGCCGACTCCCCCCCAAGGGGGGAGTAGTTAGATTCCGCCAACGATTATCATGTCGCAAAGCACCCGCTTTTTGCCGAAATTTATCAGCGAATTCATCCGATCCGCCGCCATACGCTTGGTGGGCGTCCTTATCTTTTCGCTCGGCGCGATATTGCTGGCCGGGCTGATTTTGCATGATTCGGCATTGGCCGGATTCGGGGCGGCGTCCAATTTCGGCGCGCACGGCGTTATCGGAAATATAATAAGCTTTATGCTTTACGGCATAGGGTGGCTGCCCGCGCTGTTTCTGTTTGTCTATATCATGCGCCTGGGCGTTGTTATTTTCGCGCGTCTGGAAAACCCCAGTCCGGAATACGACGCGATTCTGGCGTTCCTGGCCATTATATTCGGCGCGGCGGGCCTTGGGTGCCTGATGCCGGGCGCGTCGGCGGGCGGCATTGTCGGATTTGTCGTGGCCGGCGATCTGTCGCGCTTGATCGGCGGCGGGACACTGGCGGTCGGAATCGTTCTATGCGCATTGTTTCTGCTGCTTGCCGGGCTATTGCTGCATATCAAATGGCGCGACGTCGCGCGCGTGTCCAGAACGGTTTTCGCAATGCTGCGCATGATCGGCGGAGTTTTGCATTTGGTAAAGGTTGAACCAAAGCGGCCAGAGGAAATAGATGACGGCGAAGAAGAAACGCCGAAAAAAGAAAGAAGAAGAAAGAAAAAAGATCCCGAACCGGTCGCGGTCAAGAAGCAGCCGCGCGTTCCGCGTTCCGCCGCGCACGCAAATTACCAGCTGCCGCCGCCGGAATATCTGGAAAAATCCGTATTTTCAAAGCATCTGATTACGAACGAATTAAAGAGGAACGCGTCCGCGTTAGAGGCGCACTTTGAAGAGTTCGGCGTATACGGCAAGGTTGCGGGAATAAAGCCCGGGCCCATAGTCACGCTGTATGAGTTTGAGCCCGATTCCGGCATGCGCATCGCGAAAATCACCGACACCGTGAAAGACATGACGCGCGCCATGGCGGCGGAAAACATCCGCATAGCGCATATTCCGCGCACTAATTACATCGGCGTGGAAATGGTGAATCTGGACCGCCAGATAGTGCGGTTTCAGACACTGATCACCAATCCCGACTTTCAGGCGTCAAAGTATCACATACCGCTTGCCCTCGGCGTTGATATTGGCGGAAATCCGGTGTATTTTGATCTGGCAAAAATGCCGCACGTATTAATCGCCGGCCGCACCGGGTCCGGCAAATCCGTATTTGTTCAATCAATAATCATGTCCATTCTGTATCGCTTTACGCCGGACGAATGCAAGCTGGTCATAGTTGATCCAAAGGGCGTTGATTTCACGCTGTGGCACGATATTCCGCACCTGGTCGCGCCCATTATGACCGACGCCAACCGCGCGGTGAATGCCCTCAAATGGACGGTGCGCGAGATGGAGGAGCGGTATAAGAAATTAAAAGACGTCGGCGTGCAGAATCTGGAGGGATACAATGCGGAAGTATCCAGGCTGCGCGCCGCCGGCAAAAAGATTACAAAGCAGGTCGCCGTCGGAACGGACGCCGACGGCGCGCTGGAATTTGAAGACAGAGAGATAGACCTGTCCGACATGCCCTATATAGTCGTGATAGTGGACGAGGTCGCGGATCTGATGAGCGTTGCGCGGAAAGAGGTAGAGGCCTGTATCCAGAGACTGGCGCAAAAGGCCCGCGCGGCCGGAATCCATGTGGTCGCGGCGACGCAGCGTCCCGACACCACCGTCATCACCGGCGTCATCAAGGCGAATTTCCCGACGCGGATTTCTTTCCAGGCGCGGAGCAGCATAGACTCTGGCACCACATTGGGCGAAAAGGGCGCAGAGCAGTTGCTGGCCCACGGCGACATGCTGTTTTCCGAGGCGGGCCGCGTTCCAGTGCGCATACACGGCGCGCTGATAGATAACAAGGAAATCAACAAAGTGGCGGATTTCCTGCGGGGCATGGCCGCGCCCGAATATGTAGATGGCGTGGATTCGGACGACGATATTATGTCCGCCGCCGGCATTCCCGGACTGATCCCCGGGCTGAAGCCCAGTAAGGACGAGAAAGACGGCGATCTTTACAGGCAGGCGGTAGAGTATGTCGTGCGCGATAAAAAGCCGACGATTTCGTATATCCAACGGCGGCTCGCCGTAGGATACAACAAGGCCGCCGGATTTATAGAGCGGATGGAGCACGAGGGCATTGTGTCCCAGCCTGATGCGAATAATAAAAGGCATGTGTTGTAATTTTCTCACCGGTTCGCATTGCGCCGAATTTTTAACCCTCGTGTATGTCCAATACACGTCGGGTCAAAAATCCGGCGCAGTCGGCACAATATATCAAACTCTGGTTTGATTTTCCCCGGACGATGTTTTATCATAAATCACAAATAGAGATTTTCCTATGCCAGTCAAAACCTTTGTTTCTGTGAACGATTCAAGATGGGACGAATACAAAATAGATTTCGCGCATCTTGTGAATGTCGCGATTGAAACGGCGATGGCGCAGGACAAGACCGAAAATGTCATAAAGAAATCAAACAGGGTTTTGTTTCCCTGGATGTCCGTCGTCGGCATGGGCCGGGCGTTCGGCGATATCACGCGCGAGATATCCATTGTTCTGACCAACGATGCGGAAATCAGAAAACTGAACAAAAAATACCGCAAGATGGACAAGCCTACGAATGTCCTTTCGTTTGAAACGGGCGACCCGGAGCTGCTGGGCGATATTTTTATTTCGTATGATACGGTGATGAAAGAGGTCGTAGGGGCAAATGATTATTTGCCCCTACAAAAGGATAAGTTTACCGCGCATGCGGCGCATATGGTCGTGCACGGCGTTTTGCACCTTTTGGGATATGACCATCTAAAAGACAAGGATGCGGAGATTATGGAAGGCATGGAAATGAAAATTATGAAAAAACTGGGATTTGAAAATCCGCATGAAGAGGCGAGAACCGAGAACCGAAAACCGAAAACCGAAAAAGCAAAATGGCTTTCGGCCGTTGGTTTTCGGTTTTCGCTCTTGTTTGCCGGCGCGCTGGCATCGCTTGGATTCGCGCCTTATTACATCGGCATTGCGACGGTTCTGGGATTTGCCGCGCTGTATATCTTTTCAAACGACCGCGAAGGATTCTGGCGCGGATACGCGGCCGGATTCTGGTTCGGCGTGGGATACGGAACGTCCATGTTTTACTGGATGCTGAATTCCATATTCGTTGACCCGGTTATCGCGGAGCAAATGCGGGTTTGGTTCATTCCGGGATTGTTGGGAATAGCCTTGGCCAGCGGCGTGATATTCGGGCTGCCGGTCGCGCTGACATCCTGGACGCGCATGCGTGGCGTCCGCCGCGTCGTTGCGTTCGCCGCGTTATGGACATTCGTTCTATGGCTGCGCGAATGGCTGCTGACCGGATTTCCTTGGAATCCGCTGGCGAACATTGCAATGCCCTATCCGTGGCTGTCCAATTCTATGTCCCTCTGGGGCGCTCTCGGCCTGACGTTCGTGTTGCTGGGACTTATCTTTGGCGTTGCGAACGCTTTTCTGGAATACAGGGCCGGGGCCAGGGATCACAGGAATTACTTATACCCGTTTTATATCTTTGTTCCCCTGCTGATCGCCGGCTTGGTTGCCGGCCGGCACAATATTGAAATCGCCGGCCATCGGCCGTCATTAAAAAATCCCGTGATAATCCGGCTGGTCCAGCCATCGCTGACGCAATCGGCAAAGATGAATATGCAAGAGGCAAACGATAATGTGGCGACGTTATTGCGGCTGTCGCAAACCGAAACGGAAACCGGCGCGGCGCCGGATATAGTGGTATGGCCCGAGACGGCGTATCCGTTTATAATCTCGGGCGATGAATTTCCGCCGGCAAAGGAGTTGGGACGGATGCAAACTTTAATATCCGGCGCGGTGTCGGACAAAGACGGCAAACTCTTTAATTCTATGGTCACGGCCGCCGGGGCATCCGGAATAATCGGGAATCTTTACAGCAAATCGCATCTGGTCCCGTTCGGAGAATATAGGCCGTTTGGCGATATTATCCCGACGCCCGGGCAACTGGCGGCGGGCAGGGGCCCGGAAATAATAGATTCCGGAGTGGTCAACACGCACGAAGAAAAGGTAACCGTGACAGATGACGATGGAGAAATTATAAGCGAAACCGTAACCAATTACGAAAAAAACACATTCATCTTCGCGCCGGCGATATGCTATGAAATTATTTTCACCGATTCGCTGATTCCGCGCGATGCAGGCGCCGCGCCCCAGGCAATCGTGAACATAACGAACGACAATTGGTTCGGAAAGAGCATCGGCCCGTTCCAGCATCTGGACATGGCGCGGCGGTATGCGATTGAATCCGGACTGCCGATCGCGCGCGTGGGATATTCCGGAATATCCGCGTTCGTGGGCAGCGACGGCCGGGTGATTTCACAGCTGGATCTTGGGACGGCCGGCATTCTGGACGGAACGCTGTCCGGCGCGCATATGACGCCCTACCGCACGCTTGGGCGCGATTGGACGATTGCGATTATTTTGGCATTTGCGGCAATAGTCGTCTTAGTCCCCACACGCGGACGGAACCGTAGGGGCAAATAATTACCGGGCCCCGACAAAATCGCAGATTTTGGTGGGTGGTTCTTTGCCCCTACAATGCTGCGTTTTTGAACACAAATATGCGAATGGCAGAAGATAGATTTGTTTTGTCTTTTCGTGTTTCATCAATCTTTGCAATTAATTC
>WQUT01000084.1 GCA_009781955.1 Pseudomonadota bacterium
TACCTGATCCAACCTATGCGATTACCGGGCTGGGGACGTGGGATTTCACCATGCCGACAGAAGATGAAAAGATTACCAATGCTCTTAATCAAACAACCCAAGCGCGACAAAATTTCAGCAGTTCCCGCGCGAACGCAAAACGCACCACGAATAAGTAAGCGGGAAAAACGCAAACCGTTGAATACCTCTTGACCGAATACAAACCGTTTGACGATTTGGAACGCGTCGATCTTGAATCGTTTCGCGCGTTTGTTGCAAGATATGGACCGCGGATTTATGACTATGTGCCGGGTCAGCCTTTTATAACGGCCAGTGCGATTGTGCTGAATCCCGCATCCACCAAGACGTTGGTGCAGTGGCACAATCTGCATAAACAATATCGTCAATGGGGCGGCAAGGCCAACCCCGCCACGGTAAACCAGATACTGAAAGAAAAATTAGGGGCATAAAATGTCTTACAAAGTCATCGCCGCGTTGGGCGACAGCATTACCAACGGATACTGGGACGAAACATTCGCGGGATGGTTCGGGCGTATGGCCGCGCGCATTTCCGCCGCCCGGCCCCAGGCATTCGGGTTTTATAATCTGTCCCAAGATGGCGACCGGATTTGCGATGCCTATCACCGCTTGGGCGCGGAATTGCTGACGCGTTATCCGGCCGATATATTGATAATAGCAATCGGCGTCAACGACCTGCTCCGCGGGCCGGATTCAGATTCGCCGACCGACCTGTCGCCGCATTTGCGGGCCGAATACTGGAACCGCTTGCTGGACATTGCGCAAAAGAATATTAAAAATATTATCGTGCTGGACATCCTGCCGATTCGCGAAGAACTGATACCCATAGAGGAATCCGACGGCAATATGTGGTGGCATAATGCCGATATCGCCGAATACAACGATCTGATTGCAAAAATCTGCCGCGAAAGAAAGATTCCCTTTGTTCGTCGGTACGATGCTTGGGCGACGCGCGATTTATCCAAATTATACGCCGATGACGCGCACCCCAACGGCGCGGGGCATCAGATGATCGCGGACGAGGTCGTTGCGGAATTGGAAAAGTTAAAGCTTTTGAATTAATGCAGACCTTCTATATCAAAACTTTCGGATGTCAGATGAATGTCTATGACGGACAGCGTATTGTCGGCATGCTGCGCGCGCGCGGATTGGCCGAGACGGATGACATTGCGGCCGCCGATTTAATTATTCTCAATACCTGCGCCGTGCGGGAAAAAGCGTCCAACAAAGTATTCAGCGAATTGGGCCGCATTCGGGACCGAAAAAAAACCGACGCCCTGTTCGGCATAGTCGGATGCGTCGCAAAGGAAGAAGAAGCGAACGCTTTCCGCCGCATTCCGGAACTTAATTTTGTCCTGGGCCCGCAGTCTTACCACAAACTGCCGGAAATCCTGGATAACCCGGATGCGCGTCTGCTGAATGTTGACCTGTCGGGATTGGAAAAGTTTGACGCTCTATTTACCCCTGCCCTTGCGGCAGGGGTCGGCGCTGGTATCGCGCCGGGGGATGGGTTCCGTAAATCAAATCAGCAAAATGATTCAGATGCTTTGATTAATGAACCCACCCCCCGCGGTGCGCAAGAAAGCGCGACCGCGACCCCCGCCGCAAGGGCGGGGGTTAATCCCCTTGCCTATATCCCGATTCAAGAAGGCTGCAACCACTGCTGCACATACTGCATAGTGCCGTATACCCGCGGGCGAGAGCTGTCGCGGCCGTTTGCGGATGTCATGCGCGATGTTCGCGCCGCGGCCGATGCGGGGGCGATAGAGATTTGTTTCCTGGGTCAGAATGTGAATGGGTATAAATTTGCTCCGTCGCGTCTCCCCCCCCACCGGGGCCCCCTCGCGACTGGTTGTGTCGCGTGGGGTGGACATGAGGGGAGAGACGCAACGGAGCAGATATTCACCCTTGCCGACATTATCCGTGAAATTGCCCGGATTGATTCGGTGAAACGAATCAGATTCACTTCGTCCTATCCGACCGAAATGTCCGATGATTTAATCGCGCTGTTCGGGACCGAGCCCAAGCTTTTGCCGTTTCTGAACATGCCTATACAAAGCGGATCACCCGATGTATTGACACGAATGAACCGACCGTATTCGCTGGATCTATATCTGGATATTGTGAACAAGTTAAAGGCCGCGCGGCCGGATATCCAAATCTCGTCCGACTTTATCGTCGGATTCCCGGGCGAGACGGATGCGGAATTCCAGCAGACATTGGATATAATCCGCCGCGTGCGATACATCAATTCATACTCGTTCAAGTATTCGCCCCGCCCGCATACTGCGGCCGCCACGATGCCGAATCAAGTTCCGGAAAATGTAAAGCGCGCGCGCCTTAAAATACTGGACGACGCATTGACGGAAATAAACCGCGAATTTAACGAATCGTGCGTCGGCCGGGTCCTGCCCTGTTTGATAGAGGGCGCGGACAAAACCGGCAAGCACCTGCTGGCGCGCACGCCGTATATGCAGCAGGCGATTGTTAATTGCCCCCCCTCTTGGGGGGGGGCGTCGCCGGAGGCGACTGGGGGGAGCTCTCGTTCCAACACCAATAGTAAAGATAGCCCCCCCTCGCCCGCTTCGCGGCCACTCCCCCCCAAGAGGGGGGAGAATTTATCTCTCATTCTTATAACATCCGCGAATAAATGCTCTCTGCGCGGAGAGATTGCGGATTAAAACAAAAATCTGACCCCTGCCCCAAACTTATAGAAATAGTTATCGTTGAATTTCATCACCGCGGCGTCCAGTGACACAGCGGCCCCGTCCATTGGCGAAGAAACCCCAATCCGAACGCCGAGTTGCCCGGAATTCTCGCTCTCTAGCAATCCGTATGCCGAATATTCGGTGGCCAGCCCGAGCATTTCTTCGCGATAGCCCACGCGCGCGCCGGCGCCGACCGCAAATTCCGATTCATTCTCGTCCAATACGCGCGCTACAAACGTCCGCGCCCGAATGATCGGCATGACGTAAAATCCGCCGGCGGCGGAACCGCCGTTGTCAAACGCACGGATTCCGATTTCCGCCGCGCCATAGTAAGCGGCGCCGCCGGGATTATAAACCGCGTCGTCCGTCCCGTTGAAAATCGGCCCGGCGTCAAAATTCGCGACCGAAAATCCGGCCCAGAGCCCCGCGTGCAGCCATTTCTTGTCAAACGCGGCCGTAGTTTCCAGCCCATAGAATTTGCCGGCGAAATCGGGTCCAGTAAAACCGCCCGCATGCGCGGACAGCCCGAGGGTCAAGCCGCCAACCCCAAATCCCGCGCCAATACTGCCGGAATACAGCGCGACATCTTCCCCAAAAATCGCAGTGGCGCCGCACGCGCCAAACCCGCCGCCCGAATCGTCCGCAAATGCGCCCGCCGATCCAAACCGCGCCAGCAGCGAGACCGGCCCCATCAGTTTCGCGGGATGGAACGCGACCGAGTCCGCCATTATCGCGTTTAATTCCGATTCTGTCATCGCCCCGTCCAACCGGGACGTCAGCCGCCGGTCCATGCCGGACGCGCGGAGGTTGTTTATAAACTTTCCCTCTGCCCCGCCGACAACCTTTTCATAATCCGTTTCGCGCGCGACGGAAAGGATTACTTTATCGTCGCGGCGCGAAGTTTCGGCATGGAACAGTTTCGGAATATCCGCAAGGACATACAGGCTGCCTTCGCCGGACACGTTGGACAGCAGAACATAATCTTGCAAGCCGGAAACATCATGGATATTGAATATGACATTCCCGTCAAGCTCTATCGGAATATTCGCGGCCGCGCCGGGAACAAAGTTAATAGACGAATCCTTTAACACCAATTTATCGGCGTCCCGGGCCAACGCCGCCAAATCCGTAAAGTTCACGCCCGTTGCGCCGTCCGCCACAACGGAAAACTTCGCGCCGAAATCTTTCTGAACATTGATATAATTCATGTCTGCGGCGGAATTTATGATCTGAACCAATTCGCCGCCGGTAGCGATCCGAACGGTATCGTAAAATACGCCGCTATTCTTAAAGCCAAGAACTTTTCCGTTATCAACAGAAATATCGCCATAAATCGCGCCATAATTTTCAAGCGACAAAGAACTTGAGATATTAATTGAATCGGATTCCTTAAACCTGCCAACCGGAACCATTATATGTTCGTTCCAATTACTGGCGCCATAAACATACTCGGCACACGCGGGGCCGCAAACCAACACTGTCATCCCCAGAAAAATATACAGGAATCTTTTCACTTCTCTCTCTTGCGGAAAGCATAGGAAACTATTCGCAAATTTTCAAGCGAAATATAGGGGGCGCCCGCTTTTGCAATTGATTTTTTTGGGCTTTTGTGTTATAATGAGTGTCAGCTAAGGTCGCCATTTCGGCGGCCGTTTTTATTCCCCACCATAAAGGATATGATATGCCAAGAATACTGCAACTGCGGCGTGGAACGACCGCGCAACACGAAACCTTTACCGGACAACGCGGCGAAACGACGTTTGATACGGATGCAAACACCATCCGCGTGCATGACGGCGCGACCGCGGGCGGGTTTGCATTGGCCCGCGCGGATTTTTCAAATATTGATCCGGACACGTGCGCGGAAAAGATAAAGAATACCGACTTTGGCACTGAAACATTTGACATGAATACGGTCCCCCCCGAATTCTGGAACAATTTATTTCAAAAATATGTCGGCACCCCGCCCGACTTTGCGGCGAATGGCGGACTGGGGAAAGCGACTTTGGAATATGGCCTTGTAGGCGGATCAACCGATTTTTCCACAACAAAGCGGATAGATTTAACAAATGTGATTCTTGACGGCATCTTGTTATGCAAAGCGGCGGACGCCGGTTACAGCATCGGCGAAACTGTTTACGCATTCGGTATCGGATCGCGCACCGCACCCAAACCGGTTATTACCCAATACAATGGCTCATCAATGGAGGTAACACTGTGGATAAATTACGAGCCATTCTGGGTATCGCATAAATCCACCGGCGCGCAGACCAATATAGACAAGACAAAATGGTCGGTCAGATTCAGACTCTGGCATTACCCTGAAAACACCAATCAGTAAAAGGACGCAAGATGAGCAAGATTCTTCAAATAAAGCGCGGAACGGCCGCAGAGACAAAAAACTATACGGGGCGCGCCGGCGAAATCACAATGGACACGGACGCCCAAACCATACGGCTGCACGACGGCGCGACCGCGGGCGGCGTCGCAATTGCCCGCGCCGATTTATCAAATGTGGACTTTTCCACACTTTTCCCAGCCGCCGAAAATTTTGATATAAATTCCGTTTCGCCGGAATTTTGGGCGAATTTATTTGAACAAAATAATATCCGCCCAAAGAATTTTATTAAAACCGATGGATGGCCGTTGCTGGGATTCAACAGGGATCTTACATTGCTCACCGGATTCCCCGGAACATGGACATCAATAGATATGAACCAGTTCGCAACGGACAGCATTCTTGTGTGCAATAATGCAGAGGCAGGATATGACGCCAACGATGTCGCCCATGAATTCGGGCTGGGGGCCGGCCCGATGCCGAAACATGTCGTGTCCCGGAACAAATCTGGCGGTTTGGATATAGTCGCGCGCGCGCCACTGGACGAATTCTGGGTGTTTCATAAATCAACCGGCGCAAAGATAAATATTAACAAAGCAAACTGGCAATTAATTTTCCGCGCGTGGTTTTAATATTATGCTATTTATGACTAGGGTCAAGACTCAATGAAAACGCGTAAATGGTGCGAGATAAAATCGCACAGCGCGCGGAAGACCGACGAAGCCGTATATTAATACGGCGAGGAGGTCTGACAAAGCGATGGGTGATTTTAGCCGCATCCCGAAGGGACGGCGACCAATTAAATCAATAACTTCGGGTTTCTGCTTGAATGTATATTATACATTCTGCGCAAAAACCCTCGTTCTTGCTTTAATTTCTCTGCCGCCATTTGCACGTTTTCATTGAGTCCTGACCCTAATACATTTGTCTTTTCTGACTACCCCGGAAAGCTATGGTCGCACGCAACATCTCGCGCTCCTCGCTTTTCTCCCCTTCTACGAAGGGGATTTAGCGCTCTCAAATTTACGATAAATGAGTGCGAAGATACCCTTCTCAGAAGGGTCGAAATGCTGAGAGGCGCTGGTTTGCGCGACCTTGGTATTCCGGGGTAGTCGCAATATTTATTTCTTTAGCTGGGTCGTCGGATTATACGCCTTGGTGCCGTTGCGGATTTCAAAGTGCAACTGCGGCTCGGTCACCTTGCCCGTTTGACCGACTGCGCCGATTTTTTCACCTACCGCGACGCGCGCCCCGCGACGGACCGACAATGATTCCATATGCGCGTATACGGTCATCCATCCGCCGCTGTGCTGGATAATCACCAGATTGCCCATGCCCTTTAACTCGTTCCCGGCATATGCGACAACGCCGTTCTCGGCGGCCTTGACCGGCGTGCCGGCGGCCGCCCCGATATTAATGCCGTCGTTATACAGCCCGTTGGATTTAGCGCCAAAATCGGAAATTATCTTGCCCGTCACCGGCCAGGAAAATTTTGTGGACGCGCGCGCCGCCGCCGCCGGCAGCTTTTTTACGTCACCCGCCGCCGTGCCGGTTTTTGGCTTTTCAGTTATGGATGGCGCGGCGATGGCCGGCTTGGCGGCTGCAACCGCCGGCGGTTTTCCGGCGGCGGCCGAGGAACCATACATCTGTTGAGTGGTTGCCGGCGCGGTTACAACCGGACTTGCAGGGACGGTAACAGCGGGGACGGCGGGCGGCGCGGCAACAGGCGCGGCCGCCATTTGATCGCCGCTGGCGGCCATTGCCGCCGGCAAACGCAATTTCTGTCCGGCGTAAAGGCCATACGGCTCGGCCAGTCTGTTTTCGCGAACCAAAGAATTCAAGTCAACAGAATAAGCGCGCGAGACCGAATACAGCGTTTCGCCCGCCGCCACGGTGTGATACCGCGCGTTGGGCAGCTTCAGCTTTTGCCCCGGACCGATGGTATACGGCGCGGACAAAGTATTCGCGTCCAGCAAATCGCGCAAGGCGACATCGTATTTCTGGGCGATGCTGTAAACCGTATCGCCTTTCTCAACCGCAATCTCGCCGGATGCGGGCGGGACAAGGGTGGTCTTGACCTGGGCCTTGGCCACCTTTGCCGGAACCAGCAGAATATCGTCGGGTTCCGTCGGCGGCGCGGCGGGCGCGGCAACAGCCGGCACCACGGGTTGCGCGGGGGGCGCGACTGGCGTTAATTCCCCGATGGCGGCTTGGAGGGGGGTGTCTGGCGTAGCCAGACGGGGGGGGGCTATTTTGGGATTTACAACAGTAGAGCTCCCCCTCGGCGGCTCTGCCGCCACTCCCCCCCAAGGGGGGGGAGAATTATAATCCCCGGAATTTGCGTACCGAACCTCTGGCGCGGCATACAGCCGCGCATTGTCCGTCGCATTTTTCCCATACTGCGCACTGGCGTCTGCGCCGTATAAACCGTTTGCGGATTGGGCGACCGCGGATGCCGCGTCATTATCGGAATCAAATATGCCGGCAATCCGCGGCTGCAAGTCGCACGCCGCCAACGATAAATAGCAAACAGCAAACAGCAAATAGAAAATGCGGGCTCTCATATCACAAAATTATACCACAAAAGGGGATAAAAATAAATAAATCGGTATTCAGCAGAAGAATTCTAACGACCAACGACCAATGACCAACGACTAACGACCAACGACCACTTGCCCGCTCTTCATAAACAGAATGCTTATTTCAAACAATCCCCACAACGGCAGGGCCAGCATGATTTGCGACATCACATCCGGCGGGGCCAGGAATGCGGCGACTATGAAAAATCCGACAATCGCATACCGCCGCGCCCGCACAACCGCCGCGCGCGACAGCAATCCTATGCGGTTCAGCAGCACCAGGACCAGCGGCATCTGAAATGCCAAACCGAATATTTTCAGCAACGCGATTGTAAACGATAAATAATTCCCCATGACCGGCATGAATGCGATCGGCACGTGCGCGGATTTATTCAGCTCTATAAAAAACTTGAACGCCATCGGGAACATCACGAAATACGCGAACGCCATGCCCCCCAGAAACAGCGCGGGCGAGATAATCAGCACCGGGCCTATGAACCGGCGTTCGGCGTCGCGCAAGGCGGGCGCGACATACGCCCATACATGCCACAGAACCGCCGGCACGGTCGCAAACATCGCGAACAGCGTCGCCAGTTCAAACTGAATCATCAGCCCGTCTGTCAGCCCGGTGTAAAGCAACACGTCTTGCCCGGCGCATAGCGGATTCGCCGCCGCGGGGACGCCGGCGGCCGCCGTTTTCCACGCGGCGATGAGCGGCGCGGTCAAGAACCCTTGAATATACGGCGCCAGCCACCATCCTATGCAGAACGCGACGACGAACCAGGCGAGAAGCCACAGCACCCGCCGCCGCAATTCCGCAAAATGTTGCAACAATGTCATTTTCATTTGTAACACCGCCGTCTAACCAAGTGAGAGCCGTCATTCCGTTGGCCCGCCGGAACGCAAAGCGTGCAGGCGGGAACAACGGAATCCAGGTTAATTTGATGTCGCGGCTTTGCCGCGACGATCTA
>WQUT01000085.1 GCA_009781955.1 Pseudomonadota bacterium
GATTTGGGTTCGGGACTTAGAAAATCCCATACGCGCGGCGCGAAAGCGTCGCAATCCGCAGAAAATATTGCGGCGCACTCGCGCCTTCTATTTTCCCGATCTTGGTCGGGAAGCCGTGGCTATAAAACAGGTTCGCCGAAAGCCATGGGGTCATCGCGTATAATTTTTCTAACTTCCCGACCACCAGTTCCCTGGTGGTTTTTTACTTAATAAAAGGATAAAGGGATGATTGACTGGCAAGATTTGAAAGATAAATTGGACAATGATGCAGGAATAGATGGCGGCAAACCGGAAAGCCGATTCTGGTTTATTGGTTTAGAATACGGCGAACGCGGTAAGAATAACAATGTAAAAGGTGACTGGTGGGAATGGAATGATAGATATTATTCCAACATCAAAGCAATTCTGGACACCATACGCCCCGGACTATATCAAAATGCATACTTAGCGAACCTATATCCCAAACGAAGCCAAAACATGTCAAAATACGGCAACGATTACTTTGCTTTCTGTGATTTGCATGGCAGGAGGTTTATACGAGAGAACCTTAAAATAGGTGAAAAGAAAATCATTGTCTGTTTTGGCCTCAGTTACCAATGGGATTTTATGCTTCAATTATCCGAAGGGCATTCTGCCGAATTCGTAAAGACAAACAGACACCAGAAATTCATAGAAATAAAATTCTCTGACCATCCAAATATAGACCGACTGATAATCATTCGTCATATCAGCCGTGCCGGCAAAGCCTATTGCCAATCTATCGGCGAGCATATTAAGACTATTAACCAAAATAAATTATCAAAAATATAAACAAATTTCTAAACAAAAAGGACTAAACATGAAAAACAAACTTATCATTGTAAGTATCGCATTACTCAGCCTGACGGGATGTTATGAATCTAAATCCAGTAACAAATCTGAATCCAGTATGGATAAAGTTCCCCAATGCTAGGATACTGATGTTAAATCAGTGGTCATGAAACGTTTTCTTGAACCTTAAAGATATTGACCTCCGTGTTAATGCAATGTTCAAAAAATACATTGCTAAATATGATTTGAGCGGACAATCAGAAACAGGGATAGATGATAAGAATCTTATAAGATACTGCTCAGGAAATATACAATTGACTACGGAACTAGTTTTTACCGAGAAAG
Organism: Pseudomonadota bacterium; assembly: GCA_009781955.1. Lineage (GTDB taxonomy): Bacteria > Pseudomonadota > Alphaproteobacteria > Rs-D84 > Rs-D84 > WQUT01. The sequence continues at coordinate 1,156 of WQUT01000085.1, forward strand.
AAAAGGTAAAATTTAGACAAGCCAGGTCTGCCGATATGACCCCTGCACAAATTGATAACGTTCTAAAACCTGTTAGAGAAGATTATAACGAAACCATACAGTATAAAATTCAAAGAGTAAAAACTGAAAATGGTTATGATAATATGGTAATTTATTAGAACACAACCCATATAGAGTAAATGAATCAGTGATACTATCATTAAAAAACGGCGACAATTGTCGCCGTTTTTTAGTTGGGCGCAAGTATGCGCCCCTACAACATTACGCTTTCTTCGGGTTCTTGACCGCGGCCTGGGCCGCCGCCAAACGCGCAATCGGAACGCGGTACGGGCTGCAGGATACAAAATCCATTCCCACGCTGTGGAAGAAGTTGATGGATTCCGGATCGCCGCCGTGCTCTCCGCAGACGCCGACATGGATGTCGTGGCCTTTGACCTTTCTCGCCAGTTTTACCGCGGTGTCAATCAGTTTGCCAACGCCTTCTACATCAATGCTCGCAAACGGGTCGGCGACATAGACGCCGCGCATGCGGTATTCGTCCAGGATTTTTCCGGTGTCGTCGCGCGACATCCCCAGCGTCGTCTGGGTCAAGTCGTTCGTGCCGAATCCAAAGAACGTGCAGTTTTCCGCGATTTCATCCGCCAATAATGCGGCGCGCGGCAGCTCTATCATACTGCCAACCTTGTAATCAACCTTGTCGCCTTTTTCGGCAAAGATTTGCGCGGCGGTGGAATCAATCACGGCCTTTACCAAATCAAGCTCCCTTTTGGAACCCACCAGCGGAACCTCTATTTCCGGCGTTACTTTTATGCCATTGGATTTGCATTCCAGCGCGGCTTCCAAAATCGCGCGGGTTTGCATTTCGCATATTTCCGGATAGGTAATGCACAGGCGGCAACCGCGGTGCCCCAGCATCGGATTCTGTTCGTGCAATGCGGCTCCACGTTCCTTTACAAACTCCACCGTTTTGCCGGCGTGCGCCGCCAGTGTTTTAATATCTTCCTCGGCCTGGGGCAAAAACTCATGCAGCGGCGGGTCAATCAAGCGAATGGTGACCGGCAGACCGTCCATGATTTTGAACAGATCGTAAAAGTCCGCGCGCTGATACGGCAACAGCTTGTTTAATGCATTGCGGCGGCCTTCCTCGGTATCCGCCAGAATCATTTCGCGCATGTCCATAATCCGCGACGGGTCAAAGAACATGTGTTCCGTGCGCGCCAGCCCGATTCCTTCGGCCCCGAATTCGCGCGCGGCGGCCGCATCGCGCGGGGTTTCCGCGTTCGCGCGCACTTCCAGCGTTTTGATTTCGTCCACCCATTCCATTAATTTCCCAAAGTTTCCGGTCATTTCTACGGAAACAGTTGGGATTTGACCCTCTATAATCTGGCCCTTGGCCCCGTCAATCGTGACCCAGTCGCCTTCTTTCACAACCGCGCCGCCGGTGGTCTTTAATGTTTTCGCGACATAGTCAATCTTGATGTCCGCCGAACCGGAAACGCATGGCTTTCCCATTCCGCGCGCAACCACGGCCGCATGCGACGTCATTCCGCCGCGGGCGGTGATAATTCCCTGGGCCGCGTTCATGCCGGCGATGTCTTCGGGCGATGTTTCAATGCGCAGCAGCATGACTTTTTCGCCGCGCGCCACCCAATCTTCGGCATCTTGGGCGGAAAATACCGCGCGACCAACCGCCGCGCCGGGCGACGCCGGCAGGCCGGTTGCGATGACATTCTTGGCCGCTTTCGGATCCAGCATCGGGTGCAGCAGGTGATCCAATTGATCCGCGCCGACGCGCAGGATAGCCTCTTCTTTTTTCAGCAGGCCTTCGGCAACCATTTCAACCGCGATGCGAACGGCGGCGGCGGCGGTGCGTTTGCCGTTGCGGCATTGCAGCATCCACAGCTTTTTATG
>WQUT01000086.1 GCA_009781955.1 Pseudomonadota bacterium
GCGCGTCAATGAAATCCACAAAGATTCCGGCGGCGTCAGCAATGAAAACATATTGGCGGCCAGCGCGTCCACGGCGTCGCCCGCGGTCGCGTCAAACAGTTTTGCGGTATCGTCGTCGCGCATGGGCATTGTATAGAGTTGGCACTGTTCCCACCGCCGCGCCCAAATTTCGCGCCCGGCCAACGATTGCTTGTAAAGTTGAATCAGTTTTTTGTTCATAAAGGTTCCTTTTGGGTTAAATAGAAAAAACCGCGGCGAACCGCGGTTTTGTGTATCAGTATTTTTGGATTTTCTATTTATGATTATTTTTGTTTAGAGTTTTCTATTTCTTTGCGCAGCATGTTCATTACTTTGCGCATGTCGTTGCCAACATTGCGCCGGCCTTGCCCTGGGCCATTAAATTTTGGCCGTGGCAATTCCACTGGTGAAAACGTAATGCTGTTCGCAAACGTTTTTATATAACGCAAAAATAATTGGATCATGGGGGTTTTCCTTGATTTAATTTAATAATAAGTCATGGTTTGCGTAAAGTCAAACCCCGAATTCCGTCTTTGCGGTCAGCGGTCGCACGCCGGACCCGCGCGGGCGGACCGGAATGGGTTGCAGCCGCAGCGCCCCCGCAACGGCGTCCAGCCCGTCGTCGCGGTTAATCGCGCCGGCGGCCGGCGACCAGTCCGCCATTTCGTCCAACAGGGGGCTGTTCCGCACGCGTTCATGCGCATACAGGCGTCCGGTCCCCAGCAGGGGTTCCAAGGCATCCAGAATCCGCCGCTCTTTCTTTTCATGGTTAATCACGCGCTGGACGACCAAGGCTTGGCCCCGGCGGATGGCGGTATCGCGCAGGATTTCCGGCATGGCATTGCCCAGGCCGTTGACCTCTATCGCGATATGGCGCAATCCGTGCGTTTCCATAAAGTCCAGAACCATGCCGCATTGCGTGGACATCGGGTGAATATCCGCGTCATTGATGCGCAAGTATTTGATGTCGTGAATGAACGCACGCCGCGCCCGATCATCGCGCAGGATTAACGCACAAACGGAAGAATCCGCGCCCGCCCGCGCGGACGATGGGTCCCAGTATGCGGCGACACCGGTGATTTGTGAGGTGACATGGTCGTCTGAGTGAGTGCGCGTCTCCCCCCTCTTGGGGGGGAGTACCGGCGAAGCCGGGGAGGGGGGGCTATCGTTGAGGTTTGCATCATAGCCCCCCCTCGGCTCGCATTCGCTCGCCACTCCCCCCCAAGAGGGGGGAGATGCGACGGAGCCAACGTCGTGTGAGTTGTTGATACATACGAGCCGTGCCGTGCGCAGGTCCAGCTCGCCCGCATAGAACCGCAGGGCGTTCGCGTCCAGCCGCGCCCGCTCGTCCGAGATGTATTCCAGCATCATCTGGGCGGAAAAGTGCCGCGGGCCGACGGTTTGCCGCAGATCGTCAATCTTGGTCGGGGGGAACAGTTCCGGCCACGCGGCCGCGCCATCGGCGTCCACAATGGGAATGCGCAAGACCCTATACCCGCGAAGAAATGGTTCGCGCGGTAGCGAAGCGAAAGCGGAAGGTTCGTTAGTCATTGGGAAGGCAGTAATAGTAAGGGATAAATGTAAATAAATTGATTCAGGGCTAAGAATATTTTACAGTTAAAATTATCCAACCCCAAGTATTTTTCCGATCCACTTTGATATAATTGGAGATAATATGCCAAGAACATACGCGATAGCTAAGCCGGACCATTTAAGAAGATTATGTTTGAATAGTACTTTGTCGTCAGCTATAATCTTTCTGAATTCAGAGTTTAGTTGAATTGAAACATCTTTGTCGTCTTTAATTACCTTCTTAATTACCTTTTTTAAATGGTCTTCAATTTTAATTTGTGTTTCTGCAGCATTACAAAATACTTCGGCAAATTGATCTGGCCGAGTAATTTTATCAAGAGTTGGCTGTATAGCATCAATGGCTTTTTTAGGGTCAAAGTCATCATTTTTGGCCATTTATGCCTCTTTTGGTTTGACCAAACTAGCAGCGGGGGTGACTAAGGTAAAATCACCATTTTGCTTGATTTTTAGTTGTTTGTCTTCAGTAAGGACTAAAATGCTCATGGCAAAACGAACAAGGGCCTCTTCATCAACAAAATCATACTTTTCCATGATTTTATTGAATGTACGCAAATCACCGTTGGTAAATTTTAAGACCATTTCTTCGGGATTAATGGGTGTTTCTTTGGTGATCATTTTAGGCCTCAGTTGGGTTTTTCATTATTAATTATAGCAGTTTTGCTCAGTTTATAAAAGAATAAAAAGTGGCTCGGGCAGCTGGACTCGAACCAGCGACATACGGATTAACAGTCCGTTGTTCTACCGACTGAACTATGCCCGAATAAGAAGCAAGATTTCGCTCTGACGCTTTATCCGTCGGAACCATGGCCCCGTTTGGCGGGGACGGGCGAAATTTGCCTGCGCGGGCCGTATAATAACCTATAATATTTCGTTTCGCAAGTGTTTTTTGGGTGCCATACCGCAGAGCCGCGTCCAAATAGGGCAGAGGCTGGCAGGCTCAGGGCTTGGTGCGGCGGCTTTTTTGATCGTTATTGTCGGCCCGCCGGGCCCGGGCCGCCGGCGGTGGTTGTTTGGGGGTAAAAGGGGGTATCCAGGTTCAAGATAAGTTTGGGTTGACATGGCAAAGCGGAATGCTATGGTAAACCAATGAAAAACAAGTATATGAACCGTTCGCATATTTCTGCGGCTAAATTCAGGCATATTATCCGGCTGTTCGCGACGGATCTGGAGGCTGCAAAAATATCAAAAATAGCGATGGTAAGTCGTCCGACTATAAATAGTATTCTTTATAAAATTCGCGCCAGGATAGCATTGTTGGCAGAGCAGGAGTCTTTCTTTACCAGCGGAGAGATAGAGATAGACGAGTCTTATTTTGGACCAAAGCGGGTTCGCGGAAGACGCGGCCGCGGGGCATCCGGAAAGATGAAAGTTTTTGGAATGAAGAAGCGCGGATCGGCGGTGTATACCCAGATAGTTCGGAACTGCACCGCGAC
>WQUT01000087.1 GCA_009781955.1 Pseudomonadota bacterium
AAATCAATTGTATCGGCGATTTGTTATAGTCCAGCCGCACGCGCCCGGGGCGCAGCATGGAAAAGACGCCGGATTCCTGCTTTCCATTCGCGGTCTGGGTGAAATTTCCAGACAGTCCCGTAATGTTGTTCAGGTATGATTCCGCCCTGCCCACAAGCGCGGTATCAACATTCGCATATGCGAGTGTTGAAAAGAGCAAAGAGCAAAGAGCAAAAAGCAAAGAAATTTTCCTCATCGTTTATCCTTTTGTTTTATACCGCGATGTCGTCAATCACGAACTGGACGCTGACGCGGCCCTGGTATTCGTTTTCCTTCAACTTGCCGCATAGGATTATTTTACGCTCAAAATTCGCTTCGTCCAGTAAAAATTCGCCGACCCGCGTTCCGGTCATGTTGAATCCCACAAACGGCAGCTGCGCGCCCGCGGATGTCCGCAGGTTTCCGCGCAGGTGCATGCCGCGCCCCATAACGCCCGCCCAAATCAAGGCCCCGCCGGTAATAACGATGGTCGGTTCCGGATTTCCCTGGCCGAACGGGGCGAGATGCTCTATCTCGCGCACCAGGCGCATGTTCGCGGAACCCGCGTCAATTTCCGCGTCAACGAATATCTGTTGGGAAACTGCGCCGTCGCCCAATTGCGCCGAAACGGCCGATTCCAGGAATTCGCAAAATTCATTTTCTTTTTCCGCCGGCAATGTAAATCCCGCGGCGGCCGCGTGCCCGCCGCCTTCGGTCAGTATGCCGGCGGCCAATGCATCGTGAATAATGCGCCCCATGTCAACGCCGGGAACGGAACGCCCGCTGCCGTTTATAATTCCATCGGACTTGGTCGCGACGCACGCGGGCATGCAGAATTGATCTTTCAGGCGCCCCGCGACGATGCCCATTATCCCGCCGTGCCAATTCTCGCCGCACAGGAACAGGCTGCATTTTCCGGACTTTGCGCATTTTTCCGCCAATTCCGCGGCGTCCAGCATTATGGCGTTTTGAATGGCCAGCCTCTCTGCGTTCATGCGATGCAGCTTGTCCGCCAAATCCCGCGCGATCAGCGGATTGTCGGTCAGCAGCAGGTCCAGCGCCGGATTCGCGGAATCCAGCCGCCCCGCGGCGTTCAGCCGCGGTCCCAGGACAAACCCAACGGAATAAGTGGATGGTTTGCGGACCCCCGCTACATCCATCAAAGTGCGCAGCCCCAGATTCTGGCGCGTGTCCAACACCTTCAGCCCCGTCGCCACAAACGCCCGGTTAAGTTCAACCAGCGGCATCATGTCGCAAATGGTGCCCAACGACACCAAATCCATATATTCAATAAGGTTTATTTCATGGTCGGAAATTTTGGCGGCGCGCAACGCGCGGTTCAGCGCGACCAGAAACATGAACGCGACGCCGACGCCCGCCAGGTAATTCAAACCCGATTCATCGCGCGCCTGCTTTGGATTCACAACCGCGTCGGCATCCGGCAAAGTTGCATCCGGGCTGTGGTGGTCGGTGACGATTACCGTCATTCCCAGTTCTTTGGCCTTTGCCACCTCTGCCGCCGCGCTGATTCCGCAGTCAACGGTTATCAGCACGCGCGCCCCCCGGTTATGCAAATCGCGAATCGCGTCCGCGTTCAGGCCGTAACCCTCGCCTTCCCTGTTCGGCAGGTGCCAAAGCGGATCCGCGCCGATCGCGCGCAAATATTTCAGCATTATCGCGGTTGACGTAATGCCGTCCACGTCATAGTCGCCGAATACGGCGATCTTTTCCCCCGCCGCGATCGCGTCCGCGACGATGCCGACCGCGCGCTCCATGTCGCGCAAAACGAACGGGTCCGGCATCTGATCCCTGATTGACGGATTTAAAAATTCCTGTATCGCGGCCGGATCAGTAATCCCGCGCGCGGAAAGCACGCTTTTTACTATATCGCCGTCCGCCGCCATCCGCGAATCACCATCCACGCCGGCGACCCATGCTTTTCCCAGCATGGATTTCTCCACTATCGTTCTCACGTCTTTCTCTTTTTTTTATTATCGGGGAAATCATACTAGAAAAAAAATGTAGGGGCAAATAAATTTTCCGCCAGCCAAAATCTACGCAGTTAACTTGAATTATGACTCGCCAACTATATTGCCAGTATAATTTTACTTCCCCATACAGTATAATTACAATTTTTCAGTATATTCGTTTAATGTTTTGTAAAATAATTGTTCAGATTCTGTAAATTTTTTTGGTTCCGTCAGACTCAGCATCATTTCATCTCTAATGCTTTTAAGTTTATTTATTGCTGTTTTATATTTTTTATTGTCTTTCATTGTTCTAGTCGGTAAATTATTTTCTGCTAGAATGGTCGGTGTTAGGGCATGACGCTTTTTTATTTTCTGAGCTTTGTTTGATATAAATGCCTTGCCATCAGAACTGTTAAGCGCGTTTTTTTCATCCAAATAAAAATCTCTGGACTGGATTTCATAAACATAAGATATAACGATATTTTTCTTATAAATATTTATTTCATCAAAATCTACATTTTTATTATTGCTGATTCTAGGAATTTTAAGCGAAGTTCCAGAACCACCCCTGACCCAACGGGCCGCGGGAAAAAAATTATCAAATGCGTATAATTCACCATTTCCTTTTGATGGACGAACTTTCCAGAATATTTTCTTGTTTGAGCCATGATAAAAAACCGGTGCAGAATCGTAATTGAACTGTTTCTTAAATAAAGTTTTGAATATTTTCAACATGCGACTCTCTTTCAACACGATGGTCTTTCCCGTAAATATTTTTGCCTATTGGCTTATATAAAATCATTGATTCGCCAGCTAAAATAGTAACGGCAGCGATTGCTCCATAATCGCGCCCGCGGTCGGAACCGCGTTCCACGCGGCGGTGCGAAAGCCCCATGATTCCTTGGTGCCCATAGGCTCGTCCAGCATCACCAATATTATATACTGGGGCGATTCAACCGGAAATATCCCGACAAACGCGGTCAGGTTCTTGCCCTTGTCCACCTTGCCGTTTATTCTTTTTTCCGATGTCGCGGTTTTTCCGCCGATATTGATCCCGTTGATGCGTGCTTTCTTGCCGCTGGTTTCTTCGGCGATCTTGAACATGATTTTGCGCAAAGACTCTGATACTTCCGGCGCGATGACGCGCGCGCCCTCTACGGCGCCGACGTCGCGCTTGAACAATGTCGGCCATATATATATGCCCCCGTTGGCCATCGCGTTCACACCCAGCAAAACATGCATCGGCGTGACCGACATTCCGTGTCCGAACGACACCGTCGCGCGTTCCGTTATCCCCCACTTGATCGGCATCAGCGGACGCTCTGTCCGGCCGAATTCCAGGTCCAGCGGCAGGTTCATGTGTATCCTGTCAAAAAATTCCGGCTGCGTTCCCTCTGGAAAATCCAGCGCGATTTGGACCGACCCGGCATTGCACGAATACAGCATGATTTCCGCGACGTTCAGCGACGGACGGGGCGGACGGAACGTCGCGACGTCATGGATAGTCGCGACGACGCGCCCGCGGCCGTCGCGAATGTCATACGGCCGCGCGACATAGTATTCGCGTTTCAGCCCTATTCCGGTTTCTATCGCCATCGCCGTGTTAAAGATTTTGAAGATGGACCCCATCTCGTAAAGCCCGCGCAAAGGCTTGAACAGCCGGTTTTCCGGCGGATCGTATTCCAGATTTTCCGGATCGTAATCCGGCAGCGACACCATCGCGATCATTTCCCCGGTGCGCGAATTCATCAGCATGCCCATCGCGGATTTGGCCTGGAACTTCTGCATCGCGCCGGATAATTCTTGGTAAAATATGGATTGAATTCTGGAATCAAGCGACAGCACCAGGGGCGACTTGTTCCCGCGCAGATACGCGTCGCGGATTTTCTCTACGCCTTCCAGCCCCACGCCGTCGCTGCCGACAAAGCCCAGAACATGGGAAAACAGCCGCCGTTTCGGATACCGCCGCCATTCGGTTTCTTCCAGTCCGAGTCCGGGCAGCTTCGCCTCGGTCACTTTTTCACGCTGGTAATCGCTGGCGAATTTTTTTACATACAGAAATTTTTTACCAGAGCCAATGTCGTTCAAAACCGTCTGCACGGAAATCTCAGGCGCGATTTCGTGAATAAGATTGGCGACCGAATCGGGATCGGCGACTTGGGGCGGACGCAGGACTATGTGGCCCGATACGGTGTTTTTTGCCAAAAGATCGCCGTTGCGGTCAATTATATCGGCGCGGCCGCTGATCCATTCGCCCGCGCCGCTGCCGCGGCGCGCCCGGTCCGTTCCCTCTATCCCCAGCAAAAGGGTTTTTCCGGCAAAGATGATAAAAGCAATGATGAACAGCCCATAGATAAGGCGCAGCCGCGACCGTCCGCGACCGTCCGCGCCCGCGCCCGCGACGCCGGATGCCCCCGCATTTTTTATAATATCGCGTCCGATTTCATACATATTGGTCATTGGTCGCTGGTCGCTGGTCGTTGGTCAGCCGACTAATGACCAACGACCAACTACTAACGAATAATTATGTCCTTTGCATTAATAGTTTTTCCAAACCCCAGCGGCTCGTATTTTGGATACATCTCTATAACGACGCTGCGCAAAACCTCGGGCCGCGTCAGCGCGGAAAACTTTGCGGAATTATCGGCGATTTCCTGCTGGGTGCGCACGATCTCGGCCTTGATATGCGCGCGCGACTTATCCTGGGTGCGAAAGCCGACCTGCAGCGCGACAGACACGGCGACCGCCGCGACCGCCATGCCTATGCCCCAATGAAACATCATCTCGTCTTCATGCATGATAAGTGACAAAGTGACAGAGTGACAAAGTGACAAAATTCTCACATCTCACACAACCACTAAGATTCCCCCGAATAATTTTGTTATATTGTATCATAAAAATGAATTTTTAACCATTACAACTATGTCACTCTGTCACTTTGTCACTTTCCAAAAATGCTATCGTGCCCGCGACGCCGTTCATGCGTCCCGCGCCCAGCGACAGGTTCAGCGACGCGAATTCCCGCGCCAAATTCATTTTGCGAATCTCTGACGGGGCCTTGCCCTGAACCATTGATAACAGAAGGGTCAAAACGCCCCGAACAATCGCCGAATCGGCCGAACCGTAATAATTATTGTCCCGGTCGCGAAAGATTTCAACGCGCGACGCGCAACCCCGAATCTCTGTCCCCGCATGGTTTGCCGGGATTGGGGGAATTTCGCGACCCAAATCCATAACGAATTCCAACCGTTCCGCCGGATCGTGAATCTGGGATAAAATTGTTTTTATTTCGGTGTAATTCATGTTATTTAAGATTTAAGATTTACGGATTTAAGATTTAACAAATCATAAATCTTAAATCATAAATCTTAAATTCCTACCATCCCTCTTCCGTCAAATCCAGTTCCAGCCGCGCGGCGGGCGTCATTTTGTCCAAAGACCACGGCGGGTCCCAGACCAGCTCTACATTAACATTGCCGACGCCGGCAACCGATTCGGCCGCTGTGCGCACCATCATTACAATATCCTCTGCAATCGGGCAAGTCGGCGACGTCAGGGTCATTTTGATATTTGCGTGACGCGTGACGCGTGACGCGTGATGCGCAGCATTCGTATCTTTTGTTTTTCGCGTTACGCGCTTCGCGTCACGCGTCACGATATCTATATCGTAAATCAGCCCCAAATCCCAGACATTCACCGGGATTTCGGGATCAAACACCATTTTGAGCGCGGCGATAATGTCGTCTTTCGTAAAACTCATTTGCGCGCATTATATCACAAAAAAACACATGGCAAACTATCGTTTCATAAACAACTTGACAAATTGTGTCATTATGCTAAAATCACTAATAAATTAATGGGGGTAAAAATGAAATTTAAATTCGGTAATCTGGTCAATCACGCCAAAGCGCTGGGAACCGTTTTTATTATGACGTGTTATGTCGTTGGAATTCATAGGCTTTTAGGCACTATTGATACGCACGACGTGTTCCGTGGTTTCGTTTTTGGCATACCAGGCACGATGGCTTGCGCTGAAATCATAAATAAATTTACAAAAGGAAAACTCATAGATCAGGCGGTGAAAGACTTTGACTGGATGTTTATAACTCCCTTCAAGAAAACCAACCAAAGCCAACATTAATCCAAGATAAAATCTCAAAATACTTTTCGCCCTTTGCATAAAGGGCGATTTTTATTTCCCCGCGACCCTTTTTATTATCCGCGCCAATTCTTCCATTTCCGCCATGGTATTCCATGGTCCGACGGAAATGCGTATCGTGCCCAACAGCCCCAATCGCGCGTGAATCCAGGATGCGCACATATTGCCGACGCGCAGGCAGACGTTGCGCGCGCCCATCAGCGCGCCGAAATCCAGCGGATGCATCCCGTCAACGGTAAAGGTAATGATATGCGCCCCCTCTGGCGAGACAAACTTTATCCGTGGCACTTTTGAAAGCTCGGCGCGGAGGTAGTTTAATAAAGCGAACGAGTGCGCGTCTCCCCCCTCATGCCCACCCCACGCGACAAAACCAGTCGCGTGGGGACCCCGGTGGGGGGGGAGATGCGACGGAGTCCGCGATTTGTTCATTTCCTCTATCGCCGCACCCAATCCCACAATCTGGGTTAACGGCAACGTTCCCGCTTCAAACTTCGCGGGCGCGGCGGCCAGGGTCCAGCGGCTGTCATTTGTCGCCAAACTGCCGGTGATGCCGGCCACCATTCCGCCGCCGAATTTATCCGGGAACCAATGTTTCGGATCTTTCACATACATCACCCCTATGCCGGTGTCCGCGCCAATCTTGTGGCCCGAAAAGCACAGGAAATCGCAATCCCAATCGGTAACGTCTATCGGCAGATGCGCGACGTATTGCGCCGCGTCTACAATCGTTACAATTTGCGGATTGATGGCGCGCGCGGCGGCAATAATCCCTTTTACATCCTGGGGCACGCCCAAAACATTGGACATCGCCGTTATTATAAAAACATCCGGTTTTCTAATTCTTGCCCGGCCGTTTCCATTTTTAACGGTAACGGCCAAGGCCTTTTTCAGTTGCGATGCATCAATATTAAATTTATCGTCCAGCGGGCAAACCCCGAATCCGATTCCTTTGAAATGCTGCAGCTCTTCCCACGGCATGCGGGCGGAATGGTGATCCAGGTCGGATACGGCGACCCACGAATCGGCATTCACTGCGCCGGATTTTTCCAATATATTCGGAATCCGGTTCATTCCGTCCGTCGTGCCGGATGTGAAAACTATTTGTTCTGGGCGCGCGGCGCCGATAAACCGGGCGACCGCGGCGCGCGCCGCCGCCGCCATGTCGTCAACGGCGGCCGCCCGCGCGCATACCCCGCGGCCGGCGTTTGCGTAATTGTTTCGTAAAAATTCTGCCTCTGCCGCAATTACTGATTCAGGTTTCAGCGCGCTTGCCGCCGCGTCAACGTATATGATTTTGTCTTTCATGGATTGGGCCTTTTTACCTTAATTATATAACCTTTGCCACAATAACAAACTGATTATTTTGGAAAAATTTCCGCACATCTTTTTTATTGCTTTTTTGTTGCTTTTCTGTTTAATTATAATAGAATCTAACTTTCTATTCAACCAAGGATGAGGGAAATGACATTGGAACACTTGAACGATTCAAACTTTGAAGAAGCGGTCCAGGGCAAATTGGTAATGGTTGATTTTTGGGCGTCTTGGTGCGGGCCGTGCCGCATGTTCGGCCCGACATTTGAAAACGCCGCGAAAACGCACCCGGATATCAAGTTCTGCAAATTTGAAATCACGGAAGAAAACCGGCGAATGCCCGCAAAGTTCGGAATCAGATCAATACCGACCATTCTGGCGTTCAAAGACGGCCAAGTGGCCGAAGCTATATCCGGACTCATGTCCCCCGACGATTTTGACGATTGGTTATCAAGGCTTGCGAAATAATCGTCAGAACAAACAGGGGGGCCAAGGCCCCTCTTTCTTCTTTTATTAAATTTATAACATAAGGAGATCTCAGTGCCTGTAAAGAACTATAAAACTATAAAGCTTGACCCAAAGTATATGCCGAAAAAGACCGAGCCTTATATGTCGCCCGAACAAAAGGCCTATTTTTACAACCTGCTGAACGCGCAGCGCCAGGAATTGCTGTCCGACGCGCCGGATATCCTGAACGACATACTGCTGGGCGAGAAAATGGATTCCGCCGGTCCCGGCGACGACCTGGACGTTTCAAGCTTTCGCCAGGAAGCGAATGAAAAAATAAAGATAAACGAACGGGCGAGCAGATTGCTCAGAAAAATAGAAAATGCCCTGAAAATGCTAGAAGCCGGAACATACGGATACAGCGTTATTTCGGGCGAGCCGATCGGGCTGAAACGCCTGCTGGTGCGGCCGGTCGCGACCATGACGATAGAAGAGCAGGAAGAATACGAGAAAAAGAAAATGTGATAAAAAAACCGCCAACCGGCGGTTTTTTAGTGGTTGGCGGTTAGTGCTGGTGGTTGGTGTTTGTGAGTGCTCTTTCCCGGGGAATTATGTAGGGGCAAATAATTATTTGCCCCTACGTCCGAACCC
>WQUT01000088.1 GCA_009781955.1 Pseudomonadota bacterium
AGCCGCTTTATGATGTCGTTAAAGGGCGACGAATCCAAATTGCCCATCCGCATCGTCGTTCCCGGCCGCGTCTATCGGAACGAGGCGGTGGATGCCACGCATCTGGCGATATTTCACCAATTTGAAGGACTGATGGTCGGCCCCGGCATTAAATTGTCCGAATTAAAGGGAACCATAGAATTCATCCTGCGCGCGATTTTTGGGGATGAGGTAAAAATTCGCTTTAAACCGAAATATTATCCTTATACGGAACCCAGCATCGGCGCGGATATTAATTTGGGCGACGGGTGGCTGACCATTGTCGGCGCGGGAATGGTATCGCCCACGGTATTAAAGAATTTCGGATTTAATCCGGAACGGGTATCGGGACTGGCGTTCGGATTTGGAACTTCGCGGCTGGCCGGAATGTTTTCGGGCGCGAATATGCGGGAATTATATGGAATGGATATGAGGGTGTTTAAGAATATAAAGGCGTGATCGTGGTTCGTGCTCGTAATTCGTATATATACAAGCCACCAGCACGAACCACCAGCACGATTTGCGACCAAAGGGAGCAAATATGAAATTCAGTAAAAAGATTTTGGAAACGTTCGTTGATTTGCCCAAAGACGAATCGCGCCGTAGCGGCGGCGAAGGCGGATGGCAAGATCTGATGGAAGATGTCGGGCTGGAAGTAAAATCCGCGGACAAGACCGCGGACGATGTGATCTTCAATCTGGAATTATTGGCGAATCGCGGTGACCATTATTGCTATCTGGGTCTGGCGACGGAAATTATCGGACGCAATGGGGGCCAAATAAAAAAACTAAACCCCGATGAAGACGCCTCTCTGCCGCTGTATGACAAGGAGCCGGAATGGGGCAAAGGCGAAGACAAAAAGGGAAAATACAAGGACATCGGTTATTTGTTTGATCTGGAAACTGAAAAATGCCTGGCCTATTCGCTGACGCCTTTCGCGTTGGCGCGGCCCCAGAAAAAGCGCGACACGACGGACAAATACATCGCCCGCATGCTGCCGGCCAGCGGCGTTAATCTGATTCTGGATATCATTGATGTGACGAATGTCGTGATGCTGGAACGGGGCCAGCCGGCGCATATCTATGATGCGGACAAGATTAAGGGCAAAATTCATGTTCGCGAAACGAAAGCGGGCGAATCCGCCGCCCTGCTCTTTCACGAAGGCATGACGCCGCTGCCCGCGGGGACATGCGTGATTGCGGACGAAGAAAAAATACTCTGCGTCGGCGGAATTATCGGATGCCGCGCGGCCGAGGTTGACGCGGACACAAAGAATATCCTGTTTGAAACGGCCTTGTTTGATCCGGTTGCGATTCGTAAATCGGAACGCGCGTTGTTGGAAAAGCCGACCATCGCGGCGATGATTTTTGAACGCGGCGGCGATTACAGCGCGATTTTATCCGGCGCAAAGCGCGCGAAAAAATTATACAAGGATGTGGGCTGGGAGCAGAACGGCGATTTTCAAATGATGGCCTGGGCGCATGCGTATGAAAAGAAATTTATTCCGGTGTCCGGCGATTATGTGCGCAAAGAACTGGAAATAAATATATCGGATGCGGAAATTGCGGAACGGCTCGGCCGATACGGGTTCGCGCAGAACGACCTGAAAACGGGGTTTTATATTCCGGCGTGTAGGCAATGGGATATCAAGGGATATGCGGCGGATTTGTTGGAAGAATTGGCGCGCAGCATCGGATATAACGCGTTGCCGTCGCATCTGCCGCCAGTCGGGATCGGCGCGGCCCCGACCGCGGCGGAATCGCGCAAAGCCGAAACCGATAGCTATCTGATTCACAATGGATTTTACGAGGTGATGGTGGACAGCATGTATTCGCCAAAACATGCCGCGCTTTCGCCCAATCCGGAGCATGTCAAAATCGCGAATTCGGTAGAAGGCGGGTACGCCTTCATGCGCAACAATCCGATTGTCCAGGCGGCAGAGCTGACCGAAAAAAACCTGCGCGTGAAAAACCGCGACATTCGCGCGTATGAATGGGGCAAGATATTCAAGGGCGATAATGAAATTGAAATTCTGTGGGGCGTCATGAACGGCGCGCGCGAATCGGCGTTGACCGCCAAGGGCCTCGTTTTCAATCTGATGAACGATTTGGGGCTGGACGCGGAACTGGAATACGGCGATTTCGCGGAAAGCGCAAAGGTTTCCGAATGGTCGCTGCTGCACCCGAAACGCCGCGGTCGCATTAAATGCAACGGGCGCGGCATATGCGTATTCGGTGAGATTCATCCGAAATTGTTAGAAGGCTTTGATATAAAAAACGATGCACCGGTATTTTTCAGCTTTGATACCGCTGGCCTTTTGACGGCCGCGAGAAAAGGCGCGAAATACGCCAGTCCGTCGGCGGTCATCCAAAGCACGCGCGATATCTCCGTCCCCGTGCCGGCGACGCGGGCGGCCGGCGATGTTACCGATTATATTTTGAAGAATTTTTCCGAAGTCGCGGATGTCAAAATCACGGATGTTTACGACAAGCCGCACGAAGGCGTGCGCAATGTGACATACCTGCTGACGTTCGCAGAGCGGAATTTTTCAACGGAAGAACTGAACGCGCTGCTGCCGAAAATCATTCAATCAGCGAAAGGGTTTATCGCTAAATAAAGTCTTACAACCTTTATACAAATTTCTGAAAGAAATTTGTCATTCCCGCGTAGGCGGGAATAGGGCCTATAAAATTACAGAGGTTGAACTATGATAGTAATTCGTTTTTCTTTCGCAATTTTTTGAGGTGTTTAAAAATATGATATTTCAAAGCCCTATTCCGGCCCCGGGGCCCCCGCGCGACTGGTTATGTCGCGGGGGGTGGACCAAGCCGGAATGACAAAAATTACTTTGTAATTTTTGTAAAGGTGATATTAGCAATTTTTATCCTTGGCCTCGCACCACTTTGCCACGGGGCATTCGTCGCATTTCGGTTTTAACGCCTTGCAGATATACCGCCCGTGCAGGACCATGACGTGATTGACGATGCCGTGGTATTTTTTCGGGATTAATT
>WQUT01000089.1 GCA_009781955.1 Pseudomonadota bacterium
TGCTTTGGCCGCTTGAGACGGGTCCCGCCGGGGTACAGCTGGCGGAACTGCAAGCCGAACCCGCCGAGGTTCTAGCATCCGTGCAACTGCATGTGCAGGGGGTAGTGCAAACACTGCTGACGCAGGTTTGACTGCTGTTGGTGCAACAACTCCCGTTGCAGCATACGTAGCTCGTGTTACACGATGTGTTGTCGGCTGAGTTTGTGCACGTGGCATAGTTCGGGCTGGAACCGCTGCATGAACAGCTGCCGCCCCTCTTGCAAACACTGGGATTATTGGAACAGCTGCAGGTGCAGGATATCGGCTGGCATACTTTATTCGCCTGCGCGGCGCCGGCCGGCACTTCGTATCCGGATTCACAGGAACCGCAGTGACAGTATAGGTTGACCTGGTTGCCGCCTGTCAATTGGGAGGAAGTGGGCGGAAAGCTGCCATTCCAGGTCCAACTGGTGCAATGATTGGAATCCGCAGCCCCGCATGATGCCGGCCTGTTGTAATCGCATGCAGTGTTCATATCCGACGTGCAGCCGGACCAGTCATAAGTGCCGGCATCACAGCCGGCTTGAAGCGAGCAACTTGCCCCGAATGCGCCGGAAATTCCCAGAACAACTATGCAAAGCGTCGCAAAAATTATTTTCGCATTAAACGAATATTTCCTGGAAACTTGGTTCTCTGGTGATTTTTTTTCGGGCAAACAATTTTTTAAATCCCCCATCGTTTTCTCCTTTAATTTATCCAGCAAGCCGGTGCCGTTTTGTTATATTTTCGGCCGATTGCGGCTGGTTAAGCACTGAAGAAAACTGTCCTAAAAAAACGTTCCGTTTTTTAGGATAGGAATATGAACATCGGGAAAGGCGGATTTGCGGGAAATTTAGCAAAAGAAAAACTGGGGAAAAAAACGGAACAATTTTTTTCCTCAGTGGTTATGCCAGTCATATTAAACGTAAACTCTAAAATATGCAAGCGGAATTTACTTGGCGACACAGCACATGCGATCGGGCGAACCGGACATCAGGATAAATTCGGGCGGCAATTTGCCCATAACCGGCTTGTTAACCCCTGCGCAATAATTGTCCGGATTATTCGCTATGGCGCGCGCGATATTGGCCGCGGCGGGCGGCGGCGCGGATTCGGCGATAGCTTTTGCGGGCGCGGGGGCCGGCGTTGGCGCCGGCGCCGGTTCCGTAGCTTTTTTGGGCTTTGCCGCGGCGACGGATTTTGGCGCGGCGGCCGGTTTCTTGGCCGCGGTTTTAACAACCGGTTTTGCCGCCGGCTTTGCGGTTTGCTTTGCGGTCGGATGCGCGGCCGTCTTGGCAACCGGTTTTGATGGTCGGCTTTGCCCCGCGTTCGCCGGGGCGGGTTTTACGACAAGCCTCTCTTCCGGCAATATTCCGCTGGGCGCGGCCGGCGCGGCGGCCGCCGAATTATAGTTGCCGTCAAACGTGCCATAGATGGCGCGCGCGGTTCCAAAGTCCGCATTCGGATCATATGCGCCATACATCGCGCGGGCCGCGACAGCCGGCGCGGCCGTCGGCGCGCCCTGGGCGCCCGCATAGCATCCGGCGGATTTGGGATCCCATTTGGTATCTTTGGTATTTACAACAAATCTGTCCCATTGGGGCACGCCGGCGCAGTTTATCGTGGGATCGCGGGCTATAATCGTTTCGGCGTTCGCCGAAACAATGATAAACAAAGAGCACAGCGCAAAGAACAAAGCGCAAATATATGCTTTATTTATTTCATAAAAAAATCCGTTTGGTTTTTTCATCATTATTTATTCTTTGACGTTCGCTATCTAAAACCTTATGCTGCCCGCCAGTTTGAACTGGTGCGTTTTGAAATCGCTGTTTCTCAAAATCTGATACCCCAGTATCACGTTCGCGCCCGCTGACACCGCGAATTCCACTTGTCCGCCATAGCGCAGCCAGAGCCGGCTGTATCCCTTGTCAATCTGCCAATCGCGATACGCGGGCGATTCGGAAAACTTGAACTGGAAATCCCGGTCGCGCGGCAGCAAATCGTATTCCAGCCCGAATTTCAGCGAAGGCCGCACGAACGACCAGTTCCCCATAAAAATATCCTTGCCCAGCGATATTTCGTATCCGGGCGTCAGCACGAACGAGTTTCCGGATTTTATATCCATAAAGTTCCGGCCGTTCGCCTTTTTCGTAAACGCATACCCGCCGATATTTCCCGCATAGGCGTATGCGCGCCCCGTCAGATAAGTATTGAACAGCCGGTGCAGCAGCCCCAGCTCTAGCGTTTCGTCCACAGTTGAAACCGAAGATTTCAACGGGCCGGCCAATGGCGAGGTTTCCTCTGCATTCAAATAATGCACGGTCAGGTCCGCTTTCGCGTATGCGCGTGCCCAAGACGCGGCGTCAACCGTTCCATACGCCCCGAAATTAAATCCGTGTCCGCTGACGGAATTAAAGTTCAAATGATTGTATCCCAGATTCAAGCCGGCCATCCAGCTCTTGCCGAACTGGTAATCCACGCCGCCGATAGCCGAGAGGATCGTTCCGCCGCCGCCGGGCGAATTTAGCAAAATCTGGCCCCACAGCACGCCCCGATTGTGATACCGCTGCCAGATAAAGTCGTCCAGCAAGTGATCGGACACGTCGTCGCGGATTATCCGGCCGGATATTTCCGCGCTCCGACTTATCCTTTCGGTATTGTCCGGCGCAAACTGGCGGACATAGTTCATCGCGCGGATATATGTTTGTTCCGTTTCGTTCCCCGGCATGTCGCGCGTCATAACGAACAGAGCGTCCAGATTCGCTCCGCCGTTCACCATCATCTTGTTATATATGTCGCCGTCGGGAAACAGCAGGCGCAAAAGGCTGGAATACTTGCCGCTTATGTCGCCGCCCGCGCGCGCCGCGATCAGGTCGTCTATGGCCCGCGCCATCTGCATGTCGTTGCCGGTCGGCCCCGCGGCGGGCGGCACGTGCGCAACCAGGTCCGCGATGGACCGCGCCGTCGCTATGTTCAGATACAATGCGTCGCCTTCAACGCTGAACGTTCCTTCTTGAAACAGGTTCGCACCGCGCGCAGAATCATGCAGCCACACGCCGGCAAGCGTCAGCGCCCCCATGTCCGCAATCGGGGTATTGCTTTGCAGAACCTTGATCTGGGTCGGTTGCTGCATCAGTCCGTCCACTATGATTTCTATGTTCGGCGCGGATGTCACGTCGCCCATATTTTGGGCGACGGTCACGCCGGACGCGTCAAATCCGCCGACATTAATCAGCGCGGCGTCCGCGTAAGGATCGTAAACGCCGTCCGGGCCGGCTATATCCTGGTTCAGCACCAGCTGCAGAAACGAATTGTTATCAAAATAATATATTCCGCCGACATTTATGTTCATCCGGTCAAACGACGCCGGGCCGCCGTCCGCGTTCGCGGGGTTGAGCGATAACCGCACGCCGTTTTCCACATCGCCGCCGACGGTAAGATTTTTTGCCGCGACGCTAACGCCCGTTCCCAGATTGCCGCCTATGTTCACATTTCCGGCATTGCCCGCGTTAAGATAAGCGTTTCCGGTGACATTGCCGGATGCGCCCGCAAAATTTATGTCCGCGGAATTTATAATCAGATTGCCCGTGCCCGCCGCGACCGGGCCGTTGGTCGCGAAACTGCCCGCGGTTATAGTATACGTATCGGTCGGCGCGGATGCCGCGATAAAGACCGATTCGCCGCCCATCGGCGCCGCGCCCATTGTCATCCCGCCGGCTACCTGCATTGCGCCGCTGACGGCCATCGCCGGCGCATTGGCGTAATCGGACGGATTCACCGACAGCCTGCTGCCGGAATTCGTGGCAAGGTTTCCCCCGATGTTCACGCTGTTCACGTTCAGCGCCATATTGTCCGCCGCCCCGCCACCCATTACGAAATCGCCGCCGACAGACAGCATCCGCGTGGTCACGGACGAATTGTCGCCGATTATCCCGAATCCGCCGGAATTGTTCGGAACGGCGCCGTTGTTGTTCCAGAGATCGCCCGCTATACTTATATAGTCCCTGGCCTCAAATTCCAGCCCGTTGACCGGGCCGCCCAAAGTATTGTTGAAATTTGCGGAATTCGCCGGCACACCAAGATCGTCATCCGCGGTTACGATTATAGAGGTAAAGTTGATGAGCCCGGCGTTCTGCACAACATTGCCGACGGCGGTAAAAGTGCCGCCGCCGCCGTCAACCGCCGGCGCGGCGCGCGCGGCGGAGCCAACGAGACAGAGCGCGACTGCGGCGCAAAATAAATAAAGACGGCGTTTCATACCCAGGATTTTCTTCCCTTTTCCTAGGTATTTTATCACAAAAACGCGGCAAATAAAAGATTTGGAAAAAATTTATCAACACCGGGGGCGGGAACAGAAATTTTGGTCCCCCATTCCTATTTTATAAACAGCGCCGGATCCATCGCCGTTTGCAGCCAATACAGCCCCAGATGCAGATGCGGGCCGCTTGCGCGGCCGGTCGCGCCGACGCGCCCTATGACGGTGTCCGGCGTTACCCTTGCGCCGGACCGGACATCCAGCTGGCTCAGGTGAAAATAAGCCGATGTTATTCCATGCCCGTGGGAAACAAACACTGTCTTGCCCGTCAAATACATATCCGCGGCAACAACCACCTGTCCGCTTGCCACCGAACGCACGGGGGTTCCCGACGGCGCGGCAATATCCAATCCGTTGTGCGGCGATTTGGGAATGCCGTTGAATATCCGCCGACTGCCGAATACGCCGGATATTTCGTAATTGGCCATATCCAGCGGCGGATTCAGATTCATAAAATCAAGGGACGCGTCATCCGCCGATTTGCCGCGCGCGGATTTGATGCTGGCGTTTTCTTTGTCTATGCGTTTTTGAACATCATCGGAATATTTTATAAATTTGTCGGGAACGCTCACGCTTTGCTCTTGGTATTCTCGCTGGCGTATATTATATGCATACGTTTTGCAATCGCCGTTCCCGCCCTCTTTGCAAAACATCAGCTTTAACGTTTTCGGCGCATCCCGGCCGAATCCTATGACGAATACCCCGCCGCTGCTTATTTTTTCTTTGTTCTTTACGCTGTCCGCTTTATATACTTCCCATCCCTTGGCCTCGCCATACAGCATTCCGCCCTGGGTCGCGACGCCACACAGTTTCGGCGCATCCGGCGCGATCCCCGCTATATCGCAATCCGCATGCGCGCCGAAAAACAACAGAGAAAATACAAAAACCGGCAATATCCTTTTCATAACTGCTGCCCGTCGTCCTTGAAAAAATCTTTGCCTATAAAGAATAAAAGATTCTTTCCTGTTTCCGGCCGCATTTTATCGCAGAGCCGCATGGCCGCCTCTATCCCCGCCATATCCAATCCGGCAAATTGGATCTTTCCGGAAAACCCGGCCGGCAAAGAATCAAAGAGCCCGAACAACCGCCCGACCGTATCGTCCGAATTTTGCTCTTTGGGTTTTCGCCGCGCGGCATCGGCCGGCCGCGCCGCGTCCAGCAAAATCCCGCTCGCCCCTATCTTGTCCGCCTGGAAAAAGATATTCTCCCAGTCGTAATAATCTATGTCGTTGAAATCCATGCCGATGAATAACTTTCGCCCAAAGAAGAGATCGGGTTTAACCGGAAACAATGCGGATACAAACGCGCCCAGGTCTTCTCTGGCGACCATCAGCTGCACCGCGCCGGCCCCGTTTTTGAATGTCGCGCTTATCTTTTCGGACAACCTGGCGCCGAGGCTATCTTGATCTTC
The DNA here is from genome assembly GCA_009781955.1 of Pseudomonadota bacterium. GTDB lineage: Bacteria > Pseudomonadota > Alphaproteobacteria > Rs-D84 > Rs-D84 > WQUT01. The sequence continues at coordinate 5,745 of WQUT01000089.1, forward strand.
GGTTTTCGGTTTTCGGTTTTCGTCCATGCGCGAGAAAATCTCGGTCTTTGTCTTTTCCAGCCAGGACCACAGCATATGGATGTATTCCGGCCCGGCCGATACGGCCGGTATATTTTCGCGCGCGGCCAAATCAGCGGCTTTTATCAGCTCGGTCGCGTCCATCTCGCCCCAGCAGGACAAAGCCAGCCTGGATTTCGCATCGGATAAAGTCTTGGTATAGTCAATCATGGGCTACTTGTCGTTAGTCGTTGGTCATTGGTCGTTTTTCCACGACGATACGATCGGCAAACTCGGTTATTTTCATTGTATCACATTTCGGAACTATGATATAATCAAAAAAGAGCGTTGGTTGACCAACGACCAACGGCCAACGACTATGAAATATTTTGACCGCTTTTTGCTGGGCGCGCTGTGGCTTATCGCAATGGTGCTGTGCGCCAGCTTTTGGTTTAACGTCCGCTTTGGATTTGACTTGTTCTCCCGCGCGCATTGGAAATACCTGGCGAATGTCCAGGTTGATTCCGCGACCGTCTCGCCTTGGTTTTACATTTCCATGATTATATTGTGCTTTATCGCCTTGGCCGGCCTTTACCTGATATTCCGCTATACCGGGCGAAAGGTTTCGTTTGCAAACCCGGGCCCGGCCGAATACCCGCGCGCGGCCCCGGCGCCCGAACCGCAAAGCGCGCCGATCGTCGCGGCGCCATTGCCGCCGCCGACATATCCGCCCGCGCCCCCGCGCCCGCCAAAGCTTTCCATTCCGGCGGCCCAGCAATTCCAGCAGACGCCGGCGCCCCGGGCGGCGCCGGTTATGTCCCCCGCGCCCGTTGTCACGCCGGCCCGCTTGCCTGCGGCGGCAACCAACCCCCCGGCTGTCCCGCCTGAATCCGAAGGGCGCGTCAGACAAATAATCCAGGCCGCCGGATTCGCCGTCCGCCCCGCGCCGAATATCGGCGGAATGCGTCCGAACGTCTGGGCATTGGGCAGCGACGAAATTCTGATCATCGGCATAATCTGCCCCGCGCGCGGCAGCATAACGGCGGCAGAGGGCGGCGCGTCCAAATGGAAAAGCGACGACGGCGAATTTGACTCGCCCGCCTGGCAGCTTACCGGCGCGATTGAAAAATTGCGCGCCCTGTTCATTGAAACATTGGACGAGGAGATAAAGATCTCCATCCGCCCGTTTGTGGTCATGGATGGCGGAACAATCGTAAACGCGGACAGCGTGCGCCCGATTTGGAACGCATTCGGCATAGACGTCTTCCAAAACACGGACGAGCTGGCCAAATTCATGCAGGATCATCAGAATCGCGCCCTTGGGCCGGACGAGCAAGGAGACTTTGACGCATACGTTGAATACATAGACACGGTGGCGGATTATTTTAACAACCAATAGTCGTTAGTCAGTAGTCGGTAGAAGTAATTTATTCTAACGACCAATGACCAACGACCAACGACCGACGACCAAAAATGCAGTTTACAAAGCAGGCGGCTGAAAAGCGGCTGGCAGACTTTTTGATGGATGATATGCCCGTGACGGAATGGGCGGCGCGACAGGTCGCGATCGCGCCCGATTGGTTCGCAAAATACAAGGCCCTGCGCCGCGAATTCATGGAATCCCTGTCCGATTCATTTGAAGAGCTGTCATTCCTGAACCTTTCCAAAGAGGCGTTCTTTGCGCTGCTCGGCGGGCGCGCGTTGCCTGAAAACACATCGCTCCGCCTGCGCGTGCCGCTGGCGTTCGGCGGCAAGCTGGACGTAAAAAACATGTTCATGTGCAAAACTTTTCCGCATTCGCACAATCTGGACCGGTTTCTGATAGAGCAAGCCGGCGCCCAAACCATATGGCTGCCCAATCCGGCGAAAAAAATCTATGTTCCGACAAACCTCTTGGGCGGGGGCGACGGCGGAAACGCGACCGACGACAGATTGTCCCAATACGCCGCGACAATGCTGGCGGGGAGAGAGTAGCCAAATTTAAGATCTGCGGATTTAAGATTTTAGATTTATAAATCTTAAATCCGCAAATCTAAAATCATAAATAAAAATGACCAAGATTGAATTCTTATCCGAAATGAAATCCCGCGGCGCGATAATGCTGCCGTGCGCATCCGACCGCGCGCTGGAACTGGCGCAGAGCGCGCTGCAGCAAATGCGGGCCGCGATGATGCCCATGGATTTGCTGGACATGTATCGGCATGACGCGGGGGGGATATTGCTCGGCGATGCCAATATATTCGGGGCGCAAGAGCAAGACAGGCCGGCCGCGATGTATGCCGTCCCCGGCATTGTCCAGGTAAACCGCGAACTCGGCGGCATCGGCGGCATGCGCGGCCGTTGTATTTTCGGGCGCAACGCATTGTTCTGGTTCGGATGCGACGCGTTCGGCAACGCGTATATGCTGGACAACCTGACGCTGGCGCCTTTGCGCAAATACGAAGACATATTTCGGGCGATGACCGATTGCCTGGCAGTTGGAAAGATATGACAAGTCGTTAGTCGGTAGTCGGTAGAAAGAACTCATTTTATTGACTAACGACTACCGACCAACGACCAATGACGAATAACTATGAAAAAACTATCCGTAACCATTTCCGGACACCGCACGTCCATAACATTGGAAGACGAATTCGCCGCGGCGCTCCGCGCGATAGCGGCGCGGGAAAACACCAGCATCGCGGAATTAATTGCAAAGATTGATGAAACACGAAAAGACAAAACAAATCTATCTTCTGCCATTCGCATATTTGTGTTCAAAAACGCAGCAT
>WQUT01000090.1 GCA_009781955.1 Pseudomonadota bacterium
TTTGCCAAATGGCAAATAGTCGTTAGTCGTTGGTCATTGGTCGTTTAGAATAAATCATTTCTACATATTACTAACGACCAATGACCAACGACTAACGACTCACTTTTTCCCCTTGCCACGATTCGGGCGAATTGTTATAATAATTTCAATAGGATGGAAAGGAAGGTTATGATATTTAAAAAAATCCTGCTTTTCGCGATATTCGCGACTGCGGCGGGGTTCTGTTTTGCCGACGGAAATCCGCCGGTTGCCGGCAATATTCCCCAGGTGACGATTATGCCGCCGACCGCGTGCGCCGGTCCGAATTGCGGAACGCCGCCCGCGAACGTGCAGCTGCAAATGCCGCCGGTGATGCAACCGATGCCCGGCCCTGGCCAGGCTCCGGGCGACCTGGGAATGGTCGCGACCCCGGTCGGATGCGACGCCCCGCCAGAGGTGCAGAACGCGGTTCCCGTCTGGCCGGCCATCGGCAGCGACGCCGACATTCAAATAGCCAATACCGCATCGGGCAGCGCGTCTGTTGGCAATATCCGCAGAAATGACGACAATATAAAGATCGTTTCCAAAATCGGCGCGGATCTGACGGTTGAAAACAATATAAACCTGGGCGGGGACAGACACGTTTTTTCCGGCGGCGCGAACATGCTGCATCCGTATCAGGCGCCCGCGGGATTCAATATTTTCGCTAATGAGTCCGAAATGCCCCTGATGCACCAGGAAATGCTGGAAGACGACGGCGGCGCGGTGCTGGCCATGTCGCGCTCTACCCGGGCGCCGGGCGGGATGCGGGGTCTCGGCGGATTTATCGGGGCCGGTGGTTCCGGCGGCGAAATACGCAGCGTCATCGGCGCGGACGGGCGGACCGTTTCCCTCAGCTGCGACGCGACCGGCGCCTGTGTTCCGGCGCCCGCGAACGTTTCGGGCGATGATTCCGATTACCAGATTTATGACGACAACGCGCCGCAAATGGGCGTGAATAACGACGGGATAGAGGCGCCCGTGCCCCCCGCCGGCGTCCAGGACCAGGTTCGTTCCTGGGTCGTGGCGTCCGGACAGACGCTGCGTTCCGTTCTGCAGGATTGGAGCAATAAAGAGGGCTGGGACCTTATCTGGGGAACCGCGCGCGAATACCCGATAGAAGCGTCCGCCGTGTTCAAAGGCCGCTTTGTTGACGTGTCGTCCGCGCTGGTCCGCAATTTCAGCCGCGCCACGCCGATACCGTATGCAAAGTTTTACAAGGGCAACCGCGTTCTGGTCGTGACAACGGTGGATGGAAATTAAAATAGTCAAGGTGGCATTAAATGTCATCCCCGGAATTTCCGCAGTGCGCGGAACGCGCATCCAGGAAATATCCGGGGATCCAGGCGATAAAAATTTAAGATTTATGATTTATGATTTGGGATTTCAGATTTAACAAATCTTAAATCAGTAAATCTTAAATCATAAATAAAAGAGGGTTTATTTATGAAGAAAATACTTATGCTTTGCGCTTTGTGCTCTGCCGTCTTGCTTTCCGCCTGTGCGAAAGAGCAATCGGCCCAGGTCGCGGCGTCGGTTGACCAGGACTATACGAACGCATACGACGCGTTTGAAATGGCCAAGAACCCGGGGGCCAAGGTTTCCAGCAACGATACCGTGTCAATGAGCGAGGGCGTCTGGCTGGGCAGCCAGTCAACATTGCTGGAACACAGAAACAATCTGCCGGATCAATACGAATCCGATACGGGCGTCACTATTTTATTGGGCGAGCCCGCGACCCTCCAAGTGCTTGCGAACAACATTACGTCCGTGACCGGAATTCCGGTAAAGATAGACAGCCAGATAAACCCGGAAAAGTTAAAGCGGTCCATGAATATCGCCTATACCGGAAAATTATCCGGATTGCTGAGCCAGGTTTCAACCGACCTGGACGTTTTGTGGTATTACGACAAATCGGCGATCGTGTTTTATGAAACGGAAACCAAAACTTATTCCCTGTATGCCCTCGGCACCGACATCAGCTATCAGTCCAAGATATCCACGGACGACGGGTCAAACAACGTGTCGCTGGAATCCAACCTGCGCGAATGGGACGAAATAGAAAAAACGGTCGGGTCAATCGTGGGGCATAACACAAACGCCGATTTCACGGTGTCGCGCTCGCTCGGCACGATCACGGTCACCGCGGCGCCAAGCGTGCAGTCGCGCGTCGGCGAATATCTGGACAAGCAGAACAGGCGCCTCTCCCAGTTGGTCACCATAGACGTCAAAGTTTTGCAGGTATCAATCAGCAACAACTCTGCATTCGGGCTGAACCTGGCGGCGGCGATTAATGCGGCCAGCGGATTGAACGTTGTTGCAAATCCCGTGAATAACCTTTCCGGCCCGACCAAGGCCGCGGCGTCCAGTTTGAATGTGGCGGTTCTGGCCGGCCTTACGTCCGTGGATGCGTCCAAGACGGTCGCAAACGGCGGAACGCCCGCCGGCCCGAATGCCAATGCAATCAACGCGGGCGGACTCGGCCCCGTTGCGGGCAGCCAGGCGTTAATCAGTGCTCTCGCCCAACAGGGCAAGGTGTCGCTGGTGACGAACGTCGGCGTGACGACGCGCAACAACCGCATCGCGCCGGTGTCCAACACGCGGTCCACTGGATATATCAAGCGGTTTGAATCGCGGAACTTTACGACGGTGGAAAGCTCTACGGTTGACCAGGATAATCTGGAAACAGGATTCTCTATGCAGCTACTGCCGAATATTTTGGAAAACGGCAAGATACTGCTGCTGTTCAAAATGAACGTGCGCGAACTGATTGTCATGGCGCAACAGACGATTGGCGAAGTTACCTTGCAGCTGCCCGACGTGGAAGAACGTTCTTTCATGCAGGAAGTGATTATGGAATCCGGCCAGATGCTGGTGCTGTCGGGATTTGAACGCCTGTCCAACAACGATACGCGCTATGGCATCGGCGACCCGGACTTTATCGCCTTGTCGGGCAGCCGCGAGTCCTCGTCCCAGCGCGACGTCCTGGTCGTGATACTGACGCCGCAAGTATTGGTATCGCCGATGGATGCAGAGCGCAGCATACAGCAACACTGGGGTGCCCCCCTGAATTAATTACCCCGCCGGTTCCGCGGTGGGCGTGAAAAAGGGCCCCTCGTGTATGTTCAATACACGTCGGGCCCTTTTTCACGCCCAGTCGGCACAACGGATGAAAATGATTTTATTTTTGGTAAAATAAAATGAGCGATATTTTCCTGCCCCCGATTTATCGGGGGCGGGATAGAACTTGTTAGCGAGCGAAGCGACGCGTTACAAGTTCTTGGGTGGGGGTATAATAAAAGGAGTGCAACATGAATACATTTTTTAAAATCGGATTTTTTGTTTTGCTGGCGGTTGTGATTGCCGGCGGCTGGGTGTTTGTAAAGGCCAATCCCATGAAGAATACGGGCGCGGCGTCATGGACGGATTTCTATTCTTCCGATCCCGCGGCGACCATGAAATTCTTGAACGATAATTTCGGCATCACCGCAGAGCAGAGCAAGGAAAGCGCGGACAATATGGTTTATTATGTGTTAAAGGCCAAGGGACAGATGTGGCCATTTGCGGGGATCACAGATGTTCCGATGCTGCCCGATGGAACGAAAGTCAATCAGCACACGACGGTCTATCTGACCGTAAAGGATTACGCCGCGATGCATCAAAAAATGCTGGCGGCCGGCGCGACGGCGGTGGTCGCAGACAAATTCGCCGGCGGCATGAAGTTCGGGATTTACACGATCCCGGGCGGCATCACCATCGGCATCGCGCAGTATGAGAATGCGAAGAAGTAAAAAATCCGGCATCGCCGGATTTTTAATAGTTATCCAGTATAGTTCTATATGTCTATAAAATAAATGCCGGTTATTTCGGTTTTACCGGCGGGTTCTTTTTTCGTGCCCGTTTATGAGTGTTTTGATAGGCCCGCCGTTGTTTGGTGATTTCATACAATGTAATTCCCGTAGATGTGGCCAAATTAAAACTTTCTATGATTCCATACATTTCCATTTGGACGCATGCTTCTGCCCGTTCGGCTGCCGCATCACTTATGCCTCTTGATTCATTCCCAAACCAAACCGCAAGCTTGCTTTGGGTAAAGTCCCCATTCTGCAATATTACATTTGTTTTGCCTTTGATGTGCGGCGAAGTCACAATTGATACGAATCTGTTCTTTTCAAGATGCGCGAAACATTCCTCGGTCGTTTTAAATACTTTGACAAATGTCCATTTGACCGCCGATACCGACGTTGTCATCAATTCTCTGTTCTCGCGCATTCTCTCCCATTCTTTTGGAATGATATTCGCGCTGGTAACAATGTATAATTTTTCAACGCCAAGCGCATTGATGTTTCTTATAACAGTTCCAATATTTTTGGTGTCTTTTGGTTCTTCAAGAACTGCGATTAAATTTTTGCACCTGCCTGTTTTTGCAAAGTTGGCTTTTTGCCGCAGAGAACTTTTTGATGTAGGAGCGTTTGTCATTTCATAACCTCTAAATTTTATTAAAAACGCCGGGAATGACCCGGCGGAAAAATTTTTCAGGTGCCGCGATTACGCCATCTTGCCGACTTTCTTGGTCATCCGCGATACCTTGCGCGAGGCGCGTTTTTTCGGCATGGTTTTGCCGGCCGCCTTCATGATGTGGGATTCGGCGACGCGCGTCGCCTTTGCCGCAACCGCTTTGTCGCCGGATTCGGCGGCCTTTTGCGCCTTTTTTACATAGGTTTTCACGCGCGTCCGGCGGGCCGTATTGACGGCGTTCTTTTTCTTGGTGACCAGAATGCGTTTCTTTGAAGATTTGTGATATGCCACTTTTTTTCCTTTTATTATTGTCTGACTTTGGTGTATTCTATATATTGTTGTACTAAAAGTCAAGAATTGTAGGGGCAAATAATTATTTGCCCCTACCATAACCAATCAAGAGGAGTAAATCATGCTATACGCCACATACGCCGCATTTATCATCGTGTCTTATTTATTAGGCAGCGTCCCATTCGGACTGCTGCTGACCAAATGGATGGGCAAGGGCGATATACGGAAAATCGGCAGCGGCAGTCCCGGCGCGACAAACGTCTCACGCGTAGCCGGGATTTCAGGATTCATCATCACCTGGGTTCTGGATATGGGAAAAGCCATTTTGGCGTTTATGCTGGCGAAAAGTTTCTTGGGCGCGAATTTCGGCGCGCTTTGCGGCGCCATTGCCGTTGTCGGCCATATTTTTCCGGTATGGATGAAATTCAAGGGCGGCAAGGGATTGGCCCCGATGTTTGGGTTTATGCTGGCCTTGAATCCCATCGTATTCGCAACCCAGGGATTAATCTGGCTGTTGGTCGCAATATCGTCTGGGTATTCCAGCGCGGGCGCCCTCGCCGTATTGGTCTTTCTGCCGGTATTTGGATTTGCCATTGGTTTCTGGGCGGGCATAATCTGCATATTTTTGACCCTTGTCGGGCTGTGGGCCCACAGGTTAAATATAAAGCGGCTTTGGGATGGAGAAGAATCTAAAATGCAATTGAAACTGGGCAAGCTGGCGCTGGCGTTGATTCTGGTTGGATTGCTGGCTGTCGGCTTGATGATATACCTGAATGCATGACGAAGAATTATTTCATAAGTTGCTGATTCTGCGGACGCCCGGGATCGGGCCGGTGAAATATGCCGAACTTACCCGAAAATTCGGGACGGCGGCGGCGGCGGCCGATTCGCTGAACGCCGCGCAAGAACATGCGGATTCCGTAAAGCGCGAGATGGATCGCGCGGCGCAACTGGGCATTATATATGTAAGTGACGATTCGGACGATTATCCCGCGAATTTGAAGCAAGTGAAAAATCATCCGCCCGTGATTTCGGCGCGCGGCAATATCGCGGCCCTGCGCCGTCCCGCGGTCGGCATGGTCGGAACGCGGCACGCGACCGCCGCGGGCATGCGATTCGTTTCAGATTTGGCGGCCGCATTCGCGGGACATGGCTTTGCGGTCGTGTCAGGCATGGCGATGGGAACGGACACGGCCGCGCATAACGGCGCGCTGTCGGTGGCGGGCGATGAAAATACAATTGCGGTGCTGGCCGGCGGGGCCGATTATATTTGGCCCCTTGAAAATGAAAAGCTGTATCATTATATATTGGAACGTGGCGCGGCGATCAGCGAAATGCCCGTTGCCGCGACGCCAATTGCGAATAACTTTATCCAGCGAAACCGATGGATCGCCGGGATTTCCGAAAAATTGATATTGGGCGAGGCGGACGAGGATTCCGGCAGCATGAGCACCGCGGCCTTTGCATTGGATCTGAATCGGCCGGTGTTTGCAATCCCCGGGCATCCGTCGGACGCGCGGAGCGCGGGCCCAAATCGCCTGATAAAATCGGGTTTGGCGACATTGTGCATCGGCCGGCAAGATTTTTTTGAGTTTAAAGACGATAAAGGACAATCGCCGAAGAAAGCCAAACCACATGCGGAAAATACCCTGATGGATTTAATAGGAACAGAATCCGTATCGGAATCTGTATTGGCAAAACTTGCCGAAAAAAATGTAAATGAAGTAAAGAGCCAACTGGTAGTCTTGGAATTGAACGGATTAGTGAAAAAAGTGAATGGCGGATATGTGAAAGCATAGTATATACAGTGTCTATACAATGCGCGGAAAACAGCCATAAATCCGAATCGGTGGCAAGGAAATTTTAATAAAATATTTTCTCTAAAAAACTTGCTAAACGTAATTTTTAATATAATGTTCTAGACAGGTATCCAGGACATCAACAAATCCTGACATCATAGAAGAATAGTTTACGGACAGAGAGGATGATTTTATTGGCGCGCGCCACGCGGGCCCAATAATGTTCATTTTTCGCCGGGGTGGCTTTTTTACGAATTTAGCGCGGTATACACGATTTAATTGGACTCTTTCGGGGAAGGAAAGGAGAACAAGATGCGGCTGATGCACAGTTTACAGACACAAGCGTTAAATTCCAACGCGGACTGGGATAAAATCAAGGGAATTGTGCGGGAAAAAATGGACGCGGCCGCGTTTGATTCTTGGATTGCGCCGCTTTCCGGATTTACCGACGGAAATATCCTTAATATTGTCGCGCCCAATCAGTTTTCCATAGATTTTATAAAACGCACGTATATGCATTTTCTGGCGGACGCCGCGGGCGAATTCGGAATGACCGTTTCGTTTGGTCTGGGGCGCGCGGGCGCGCCGTCGCCGAAATTGTCCGTGAATGACAATTCTCAAAAAACTGACTTCAAAATCCCGACCAGCGGCCAGCGGCCAGCGACCAATGACCAAAAAATAACTTTTGACGATTTTATCATATCCGAACAAAATGCATTTGCGGTGACGGCTTGCCGGAAACTCGCCGAATCATCCGTCTCTTTTTCCCCGCTGTTTTTATACGGCGCATCCGGTTCCGGCAAATCAATGCTGGCGCGCGCGACGGCAACCGCCGCGCGCGGCCGCGTGGTTTTTATGACCGGCGCGCAGTTTGTTTCCGAATTCCTGCGCGCGATGTCCGAACGCGCGGTGTTCGCCTTTAAAGATTTCGTCCGCAACTGCGACACCTTTATACTGGACGATGTCCAGCAAATCGCCGGAAAACGCGCGTGCTCGGAAGAATTTATGACAACAATCCTGGATCTGATCCAGGGCGGGAAAAACGTCGTCCTGACGGCATGCGCGGCGCCGGCCGCGATATCCGGGTTTGAGCGCCGTCTGCAATCCATTTTGGCGTCGGGACTGTCCGTTGATTTGACCGCGCCGGACAAATTCGTCCGCCGCGCCATGCTGATGCGCGCGGGCGTTTCCGCCGATTTGTCCGAAACCCTGGCGGGACGCGTTCCGGCGGACGGGCATATAGTCGCCGGGCTTTCTAAAAAAATCCGCGCATTCTCGGAATTAATGAACTCGCCCGTGACGGCAGAGATCGCGGAACGCCTTCTCTCGGACGCTATCGGCGTGCAAAAAACGCCCCTCGCCATGGTAAAGAATATGTCCGCGCGCCTTGGCGTATCCATGGAAGACGTCGCTTCATCATCACGCATGCGGGCGCATGTGCGCGCGCGCCAGATTATGATGGCCGCGCTGAAACACGCGACGAAACTTTCGCTGTCGGAAATCGGGCAACTGATCGGCGGCCGCGATCATGCGACGGTGCTGTATGCCTTGGCCCAGATTGAAAAACTCAAATCATCCGACCTTATGCTGGCGGCCGAAATTGAACAAATGGTCGCGGAATGCAGATAGCGCGACCGGGAAATAATGTCTTGTCAAATTGCGACAGTATGTGTTAATTTTGTGTAAAATAAACGACCGGTTTTTTAGGACAGTTTTGTTGTTCCGGCCAAAATTAAAAAATCCCATAATTCCGCGCATTTCAAAGTCCCAGTATTTTCTTGTTATTTGGACAATATAACCGGTCGGTTATTTTCCCCATGCGGCGCGCGTTGGCGATCCGCAGCGCGCCTGTAAAATCATGGTTTTTCAAACT
>WQUT01000091.1 GCA_009781955.1 Pseudomonadota bacterium
CCCCCCCTCGGCGGCAAACCCACCCAACGACGCGCTTCGCTTGTCGTCGGGGCCCGGGACGCCGCCACTCCCCCCCCAGGGGGGGGAGACGCGCTCTCACCCGAACAATTCCTGATGTTCGCTACCGCGAACGGAAACGTGCGGCGGAATAAAATTGCAGACTTTGAAAATATTCGCGCGAACGGAAAAATCGCGATGAAGCTGGATCCGGGCGATTCGCTGGTGTCCGTTCTGCCTTGTGCGGAAACGGGCGATGTGTTCCTGTCCACGTATCGCGGACGCTGCATCCGGTTCCCGGTGAACGAGATCCGCGTCTTTGCGGGCCGCGATTCGGACGGCGTGCGCGGCATCAAGTTGACCGCTGGTGACCGCATTATCGGCATGGCGATGCTGAATCATATGGATGCCGATTCCGATACGCGCGCCGCCTATATCCGCCAAAGCCGCGCCGCGCGCCGCGCCGCAGGCGAAGAAGATGATACGGATGACGTAGGGGCGAATGTAAATTCGCCCGAAGAATCTGATGATGAAGAAACCGCCAACACCTCGCTGGTCTTGGACGAGGTGAAGTTCGCGGAAATGGCGGCGGCTGAGCAATTCATCCTGACCATTTCTGAAAATGGATTTGGCAAGCGCACATCCGCATATGAATATCGTGTTACGCATCGCGGCGGCGGAGGATTTGCGAATATAAAGCTCGGCGGCAAGAATACGGCCGTGGCCGGCAGTTTCCCGATTGACGCGACGCATGACATAATGATGGTGACGAACGGCGGCAAGATTATCAGAACGCCGGTTGCGGACGTCCGCGTTGCGGGCCGCGCGACCGCGGGCGTCACATTGTTCCGCACCGCCCCGGATGAAAAGGTCATCAGTGCCACGGCGATAGAAAGGGAAGAGGATAATGATGGTATAAACTCTGATAATTTGGTATAATTAAATAGAAACCGGAGATTGGTGATGGACAAGAAAAACAACATAACCGATCATAGTGAAGAAAAGCTAAAAATATATAAAGAATATTTAAGGGCTTATCTTGAAATTATGGCTTTGCCAGTTATAAAATATAAGGATATCTATGTTATAGAACCATTCGCGGGCTGTGGTGTTTCGGAAAATGGAAAAGATGGCAGTACTATAATAGCAAAAAACCTTATATATTCTAAATTGGCCGATTTTAAAAAAACGGAAAAAAATATTCATTTACTACTGAACGAGTTAAAAAAATCAAACTATGATAAATTGTGCAAGCATGTTACTGGTGTACCGTTTGTTCAAACTAGCAATAAAGACGCCGATATATTTATAAATGAAACGGAGCAGAATATATTATCGGGGCATAAATTGTATTTTATAGATCCTCATGGATATACACAAATACAGAAGGATACATATGATAATTATATATTCAATCAGACAAATAAAGACATAATAATTTTTATCCCGATATATCAAATCTATAGGTTTTTGAAAGAGGGTGGAACCGATGTTCAATTGGCTCCGATAAAAGAATTTTTGACCGATATTGGCATAACGGCGCTAGATGTGAAGAACTCGCATGATTATAAAGTATTTACGGAAACGATAAAAAGGGCACTTCAAAAAAATAATAAGTATGTTTCTTATTACTTGATAGATAATGAAAAAGCAAATAATCATTATGCATTATTTTTTATGTCTAATAACCATTTAGGAGCTGAAAAATTTTTAGAATCAATAGGAAAGATGAAAATACCGCAAATGCAATTATTTCCAAGTAAAAACGAAGAAGAGTTTATAAAGATGTTAGAATATATTTCTAAAAAGCAAAAGGTTAGTAATAGATCATTATATGTTATTGGGCTTAGGAACAGCTTACTCCCGCCGGATGTCAAAAGGGTTCTGGAAACTTTAGAGACAAATAAGAAAATAATAGTTCGTGAATTAAACGGAAGCGGAAACAAAAATTCGTTTTATATAGGGAGTAAGTATCTTGGCATCCCTCCTAAGATAGAGGTAGTTTGGAATGAGCACAAAAATTGAATGGACAGAAGAAACTTGGAATCCTATTACAGGATGCACCAAAAAAAGTGCTGGGTGTAAGTTTTGTTATGCAGAAGTTATGTCGCGGCGTTTGCAGGCTATGGGTACGCCAGGATATGAGAACGGATTTAAATTAACATTGCACCCGGAGAGGTTGCTTGATCCATTAAAACGAAAAAAGCCGACAAAATATTTTGTAAATTCCATGAGCGACCTATTTCACGAAAAAGTGCCGGTTGACTTTATTAACAAAATCATCTCTGTCATAGAAAAAACCCCACAACATCAGTACCAGATACTTACCAAACGTGCCGATGTAATGTATAAGTATTTTAAAACACATAAAGTTCCGGATAACGTGTGGGTCGGTGTTACGGTTGAAAACAAAGTCAGTGGAGTCCCAAGAATGGATTACTTGCGTAAAATAACAGCAAAGATTCATTTTATTTCTGCTGAACCATTGCTGGAAGACTTAGGTGAATTAAATCTTAAAGGAATTGATTGGGTTATCGTTGGTGGTGAAAGCGGGATAAACGCGAGACCAATGGAAGAATCTTGGGCTGTAAACATACAAAAGCAGTGTAAAAAAAATAAAGTAAAATTCTTTTTTAAGCAATGGGGAACGTGGGGAGCTGATAAAACACGTGGTTCTAAAAAAACAAATGGAAAATCATTGCGTGGAAAAATTTATAATGAAATGCCGAAATAATTGATTTGGCCAGCAGATTCGGAGTGTTGAGAGAGAAAATGAATAAAATGATCGCGATTGCTTTGTGCGCCATGCTGGCCGCGTGCGGCGGGCCCTATGATGCCAACGATTCGGCCGTTGCCGATAACAACGTCGTCGCCGGAAATACTGGTGGTGCGCCGGCGGCCGCGCCGTGCGATGTCGCGAAAACCAATGCGCCGTGTCTATTGGCGGGCCCCAGCGGCATCTCGCGCCCGCGCCCCGTGATGATGCCGCGCACGGGTATGCCGATTCCCGCCGCCCGCAGGTGATGGCGTTTAGATCGCGGGTAAAATATCCTTGCTAACAAAAAATCCGGCATTGCCGGATTTTTATTTTCCTCTTTTTTGCGAAAAATATACCATTGCCGCGAATTTGTTTTTTGCGCAAGGCGGTTTTTTAGCGCCCCAAGGTTTTTTCGCCCCGAAATTATTCGGAACCGGCTTCGCGGCGGCTTTTTTGGTAAAAAACGGTTTTTTAGGCGGTGCCATTTCAAGTCTCCTGTTTTTACAATTTTAGCATAAATAAGAATGAATTGCTATCGCTTGAAAATCGCCGCAGGCGCGGGTTATAATAAGTGAAAACAAACCATGCGGAGAGAGAAAATGAAAAAGATTATCCTGATTGCCTTGTGCGTTTCGGTCGCGGCGTGCGTGGGCGGGGGCGGCGGCTCCGGTCCGACGGTGCGCACGGGCGTTTCGGTGGGTGTCTCGCGAACCATCAGATAACGGGCAAAATTCTAGGGCTTGAAAAGCGCGGCTGGTTTGATATATAATCATCATATGAACGAACCGTTTCAATCCATTAACGAAGTGTCCCGGGCCCTCGGCCTGCCCGCGCATACGCTGCGCTATTGGGAGCGCGAGTTCCCCGCGGCGGTGCGGCCCGTGACCGGCGCGGGCGGTCGGCGTTACTATCGCGCGGACACGGTCGCCAGCTTATCGCGAATCAAGGAATTATTATACGGCCAGGGATACACAATCGCCGGCGTGCGGAAACTATTATCGTCGGGAAAGCTGGAAGATGCCGAGAACCGAGAGCCGAAAGCCGAGAACCGAAACCCGAGAGACGGAGCTTTGAGGGCGCAAAGTGGGAAAACCGCAAAGCATGAATCGTCGGCCGATTCGCCAGAGATTCAGCAGGCTATGGATTTGTTAAATATGGCGCGGGCGGCGCTGAGTTAAATTACAGGATAAGCGTGTTGCGCTGTGCGTTATCAGCAAAGTTTATTTTGCGTCAGTATTTAGAAACAAGAGATGGAAAATGTTAACTGCCGAACAAATTAAATTTATATCCAGCTCAATTTATTTTCGTATTGACGATAATGGACAACTTTCCCGTGTGTCTGGATTGGATGATGATATGTTTGTTACGGGCAAAGTCGCCCAAAATCATACGGATGGGAACATCGGAAAACATTTTGATTCCCACGGAATTGCCAAAGGGACCATCAGTGAGCAAATTGAAACTCTAAATTCCATATTATCAAACGGAATAATCTCGGACAAAACTTTTTATACGGCACCATGGTCTATACCAAGCGAAGATATTGCTGGCGTCGGCGCAGCCCTTGGCACAAGTGGCGGAACGGCAAACACCGGCGGATTGTTTACCTTGGTCGGCGATTATGATAAACTGATAAAAACCAAGGACGATATAAAATTTGTGGCGGTCAATTCGCCGGCTTATCCGTATATTGAAGCATTACAGAAATCATTTCCAGGCGTAAAATTTGTAAAAATGTCAGATATGCCTAAAACAATTTCAGAATATTATGCCCAACGCCTGTCAAATAAAGCTGCAAAATATTCAGATGCCGATAAAAAACTATTGGCGATGGAGCTTTTCGGCTATGGCAGAATGGATGTCGCAGAGGTAATAGTTTCCGGAGATTTGCGAACAGGCATAAGAAAACCAGTTGCACGATTTTCAACATGGGGCGCGAAAGATTCTGTTAGTTCATCGCCACAGGATATAGACCGAATAACGGAGATATTAAAAAGGTTCGGATTGGAATATGAATTGGGAAATATTGGATTTTTGGGACAACAGACAATTCAAATAAATACGCCGCCGGATAATCCGACTGTAAAATGGCTGTTATCTGTTTATGATACTATAAAGAATGAAAAGCATTTGCAAGACCAAGCATTAAGGCTTGCGGGTAAATACAGACAATCAGCTCAAGATAGTAAATAAACTCTTTGTTGGTAGGTCGGTCAATCCCTACCAAGACAGCCCCATTTGCCCCAAACGACCTAGTGGGACGGAGCTATAAAAAATGCGGCGAACGCCGCATTTTTTAATATCCGCAGGGGGACACGGGCACATAATTGCCACAGCCGCCGTCGGTATATGCCGGGACGCTATATACAACCTGTTCCTGGGCCGGTTCCGCCACGGGGCGGGTATAGGTGCGTTCCTTGTAATAGCCGCGATCACAGCAGCAAGCGGCCAGACCGACAGCAACCAAACTCAAAAGAAGTATTTTTTTCATGTATTTTATCCTTTGTTTAATGGGTTACGTGCAACATGATACCCCGTAACAATCGTTTGTCAAGTGAAATATTGGGAATTTATATACAACATTTGCCGACAATAATAAATTCGCGTTTGCATGGGCGGGGTTTGCCCGCCTTGGGCGCGATTTCTGCGCCCCTGCTACTGGCTAGCCTTTATATAAATTCCAAATATTGGCAATTATACGTTTATTTAGGCCAAGGGTTGCAGAGTTGCATGGGCGCCCGAACCGCGCCCAAAGACTAATCCGGATTTCCAGCGACCGCTTTGCGATTGGGAATTGTTCGCCTTCGGCTCACCATTCTTGGCAGCTATGCTGCCCTAGCTTTCCGGGGTAGTCAATAAATTTTTCTTGCAAATTTTAGCGATAATGTTTATCATAATTAATATGACGACTGGGGAAAAAAATTGTTCCGTTTTTTTCCCCAGTTTTTTTCTGCAAAGATTCCCGCATTTCTGCCTGTTTTAACGCTCATATTCCTATCCTAAAAAACGGAACGTTTTTTTAGGACAGTTTTCTCATGCTAATTTCGCGGCCAAACCCACGGTTTCTGCGGCCGGATCCGGTTCTCTGAAAAATAATCTTCGCATGCTGGCCATATTCGCCGGCGGGGGGATGTTCCTGCCGCTCGCGGCCGTCGCCCAGACGGCGCAAGACCCGGATAGCGCGGCGATAACCGGCAAAGCGGCCAACGATTTTGCGATTCCAAACAGCACGCTGGCGTTGTCGCCCGATAAATTCATAGAAAACCCGCAATCATTTATCAGCGAAATTTCCAATATCCCGGGCGCGAAAATAAACACGGACTCGCTTTACGAACTGCCGCCGGCAGAGATTCGCAAGCTCTCGCAACTGGCGAATCAGCGTCCGACCATTGTAGAAACGGGCGTTATAAAACTAAAAAAGTCAGACACCCACCTGATGGTTGCGAGCTTTGATCCGGTCTTTAATTTGATAAGGCTGAAAGTATTAGAGATAGACGACGAGTATCTGTCATTTGGCGTTCCGGGCGAAGACGTCGGCAAGCTGCTGGATCAAAAACAGTATGCCCAGGCCCAGGTTGACGCGATGAACGCCGAATTGTTATACCAATATGTTCACGAGGAAGATCATTCCCGGAAATACAGGCTGCAATACGACGCCAGCATGACCGTTTCGCAAATTTTGCAGTTCAAGTTTCATTTGGAATTGTCGGCGAGAATCGCCGTTAACCTGGCGCGCTGGAAAATACTGCGCGCGACCGGCGGCGATCTGAGTTCGGCTTATCCCAGATATTTTTACATGTTTTGCGAAGAAAACAAGTTCCAGCGCGGGGGAAAAACCTATGACGCGCTGAAAACCCCGGGCTTTTGGCGCAACGATGAGAAGTTAAAGAAAACCGTGATAAAAAATTGGGACGATCTGCCCGGATCGCTATTGTATGCGTTTGGCCGCGACAATCTGGATTCCCCGATAGACGACGAAAAAACCGACCTGGTCGTTCGCGATGCAATCAGTGATTTTGACAAAGAGGCAGAGCTTTACAAGGCCCAAGCGCGCGACGACATGCAAAATACGGTCGCCATTATATTGAGCGAGCAATACCTGAGTAAAAACGCCCGGGCGGCCGGGCCCAAAGATTTTGACGCCCTGATCAGGGACGCTTATTCATTCAATATAGACGGAAAGATTCAGAATATTCTGGATTTGGTCGGGGCGGAAACCACGGCCGTGTTGCTGGACAAGGTCCGGTCTTATGTTTCCGACGCGCAGATTGCATCGCAAGCCAAGGCAATCCGCCAGCCGTTGGAAACCCTGATCAAACTTGGCGAAAACGCCCGCCTTACATACGGCATCGCCCCTGAAAACTCAAAATACGATACGGACAATCTTTACAAAACCACTCAAAACTTGGCGGCGGCGCGGGAAGCGGTCGCGCAGAGGCAACAATAAAAACATGAAAATAATAACCAACATCTTTGCAAAAAGGGGAGAAAATATGAAAAAACAATTATTATGCGCGCTCGGCGCAGTTGCGGTTGCGGTTTTAATTTTCCCGGTCGGTTCCGCCTGGGGCGCCCTGTGCTCGTCCGGCTGGTGCTATACGGGCGGCCAATGCCAGATAGGTCCTGATTGGAACGGAACGAATTGCGGGGGCGGATCGGGCAACGATTGCACTAGCTATTGCGACGGTTCGGTTGTGACCTCTGGAACCGTCAGGTGGCAGTGCAGCAATCCTTGCGCCGGCTGGGATTCCACCTGTCCGGGCAATGCGACCGTTATAAAAACATGCAATAAACCTTGCATAGGCGCGGTAACGTATGGGTTCCAATGCGCGTCCGGATACACCGGATCCCCCACCAGTTGCTCTTCCACCTGCACGGCGCCATGTTCTTGCAGCTGCGCCAACAATCCGATCACCTGTATGCGCGGCGGCAGCTGTTCATGCAGCGGGTCCAGCCCCAGCTATACGACCTGCACCGATAACTGCGGCACAGGCAAATGCTGCGATACCAGCGGCACGGGAACCTGTAAAGACACAACCCAAACCGGCAGCGACACCGCGGGCAGCTTTACCCAGACATGCACATGCACATAATCCCAACGTAGGGGCGAATTAACATTCGCCCCTACGGACACCGACGAAATCGGAGGTGCGGCGCCCATACAAGTTGGTTCAGGTGGTGTAGGGGCAAATAATTATTTGCCCCTACGGACAACGAAACGACGGGGCGCAAAATGCGCCCCAATGGCGGGGGCACAAAAATGCGCCCCTACGGATACCGACAAACGGGTTCGGATGTAGGGGCAAATAATTATTTGCCCTTACGAAACCAAAACGACGGGGCGCAAAATGCGCCCTAGGGCGAATTAACATTCGCCCCTACGGATACCGACGAACGGGTTCGGATGGTGTAGGGGCAAATCCGGGCCCCGCAAAAATCGCAGATTTTTGTGGGTGGAACAATTATTTGCCCCTACGAAACCAAAACGACGGGGCGCAAAATGCGCCCCAATGGCGGGGGCACAAAAATGCGCCCCTACGGACACCGATTAACGGGTTCGGATGTAGGGGCAAATAATTATTTGCCCCTACGGATACCGACAAACGAAAACGATAACGATCAACTAATAACGCAACAAAGGCATCGGCATGGCGCCCAGAAAGCTATCTAAACCAGTGTCAAAATACCCGGGCCTGT
>WQUT01000092.1 GCA_009781955.1 Pseudomonadota bacterium
AAAAGGGCAGCGCGATTGACATGGCGGTCGGTGTGATCGTCGGCGCGGCGATGGGCGGTGTTGTAAATTCGTTGGTCAAAGACGTGATTATGCCGCCGATTGGGCTGTTGCTGGGCAACGTGGACTTTTCGCAGATATTCGTGGTTATGAAAGAAGGTGCCGGAACCCCGGGACCTTACGCTTCGTTGGCGGCGGCGAGCGCGGCCGGCGCGACAACACTGAATATCGGGCTATTTGTTAATTCTATTGTCGGATTCATAATCACGATGTTTGCCATTTTCTTGTTTGTGCGTGTGGCGAATAAAATGCGCAGTTCCAAGGTGACAACGCGTTCGTGTCCGGATTGCTGCATGGGAAATATAAACGTTGCGGCGACGAAATGCCCGTATTGCTGCTCGGCCTTGAACCCGCAAAAAGTGGAAGTGAAAGAGGCGGAATTAAGCATAAAGAATTTATTGCCGATTAATAAAATAGCCAGTGAATTCAAAAAACCAAAAAAGAAAGCTTAAGTAGTTTATCAAGAAGCTCTATCATGCTTGAAAATTTAACTCTTCGCCCAGCTTTGTTGCACACGACCGAGCTGGGCGAATTGCGTATCCGGCGAAATCTGGGGCTGGGCGCGGGAATAAATGCGGTTGAATGGTGCGGGCGGGCGGCCGCGCGCGCGATAAAAGAAAATTCCATCGTCCAGAACGGAAAGAATTGGTATATTTACGGCGACGGGTATGTCATCACTGTTCACAGGCACAGCCACACGATCATCACGGCGCATCGGCGGGGTGGGACGGCAACGGGGGCGCGGGGGCATAGTGGCGAGAATCTAAATCCAAAAGGCGCATAATGCATATTATGTATAGTTAAATGTGGCTCGCCAAGGGCTCGCCCCATTTAACTATACATAATATGCGAGCCATAAAAGCTGGACCTGAACTTCTGTTTTTGTGGGGTTCTATTTTTTAAGTATGACTTCAAAACATCCGCGGTTGGGCATTGTCCAGGATGATATTTCTTCCCCCAGGATTCCACGCGTGATCCAATCTTCAAACTTTACCCTTAATATTCCCGACGCGCCGGTGATAACGCGCACCCTGCTCTGACTTCCGGTTTTCGCCCTGTTGGCCGTTTTTTCGTTGCGACCACCGCGGGCCCCGGAATCCGTGCCCGCGCGGCGGCCCGCGGTCGCGAATAATTCCATAATCAGGCCCCAGGATTCATCCTCTGTCCGACCATGCAAATCCAGGGTTAAAATGCTATTTTCATAGTAAAATGAATTAGTTGCGCATCCATGTAGGGGCGCATGATTGCGCCCATAGTATAGCCCACCAAGGGCGCAATCATGCGCCCCTACGAAGTTTGTGTTGTTGGGCGAATGACCACCCAACAAAATATCTGATTTTGTCGGGGCCCGGTTTACATTCGCCCCTACGGTATTTGTATTACTAGCCAATTTTTGCATGGAATTTGTTTTCAGTTTTTGATTAACTTCGCGGCGAATTTGGGCGTCATTGTTGGCCATCGCCGCGACCGCGTCACCGTCCGCCGCCGCCATTTCGGAAATATCCTTGTCGCTGAGATGTTTTTTATAAGGTTTCATAGCCAAGAATTTCTATAAACAACTTACTTTCAATCCGTGCGCTTTCAGCAGAGCCGCCGTGACGCCATCGCCGGGGATTGTCGCGCCGGAAAAAGTCCCGTCGTATATTTTTCCAACGCCGCATGACGGACTGCCGAATTTTCCGATGAATTCCCGCGCGCCGTATACATAGGCCATCTGCAAAACTTTTTGCGCGCCCAGGCTGAATTGTTCGGTATAATCCGCGCCATCCGCGGAAAAGACTTTTCCATTAATCTGCCCTTCGCAGGCGGGGCGCGGCGTCGGCAATCCGGCCAACACTTCCGGGCACGCGGCAACAATTAAATTATTAGCTGTTATGCTCTTTAGAAGCCCCAGATTATTGCAAATTTCTTCTTTCCGCGCGTGAGAACAGTTGTATCGGCATTCATAGCCGCACAGACAGTCTGAAACCAGCGTCACTTTGCGGGTGCCTTCTATTGCCCAACGGGCGGCAAAATCCATAGTCATGGGTTCCGACGAGTTAAAGCTACTGATAACTTCCGCACATTTTTCTATTTGGCCGGCAGATCCGCAATTCAAAAATGGTGGGGCGAACCGATAATTTTTTTTCATCCGGGGCCTCCGTTACGCCAATGAATCGTTCTTGTGATACCGATAGATTTCCGCCATGACGAAGTTGAACAGCTTGTGTTCGGTCCCTGAACCCTGAATTTTCCAATCGCCGGCCAGGTAAGGCATCGCGGACGCCAGGATGAACCGCGCCATGTATTCAAAAATCTGCAGATTTTCGGCCTGGGACAATTCGCGCGGGCTGTTTTCTATCTTGAAAACCTCGTTGCGGACGTTTCCTTCCAGCTTTCTGATAATGCTTTCCACGATTTCCGGAGGGTAAGAGCGCACGGAAAACCGCGGAAATCCGTCAAACAGGCTTTCCCGCACCCCGCCGGCGCGCGAATAGAGTATGTTCCATCCGACGCGTTCAAACAATTCGGCCAAAGAATCGCAGACCATCGTGTTGTATTGCTTGATGCCGTCTTCGTGAAATTTTATGATTTCCTGTTGGTTGTTTGATTTGTGCACGCGCAGGGATTCGTATATTTTCCGGCCCTGTTTTTCAAAATCGTAAAACGACCGCACCTGGCAGATTACCTCCATCGGAATAACCGCGCCGTCGGTTCCTATGTCCAGTATAATCTTGGCATCGCGATAGTTTCTTGAATTTTTCGTATTAAAGAAATTGTCGGCGATGCTGATTATTTTATCCGGCACAGCGTTCGTGAGTCCGTCCAGAAACGCGCGCGCCTGGGGCACCATGTCAAACAGCAGCTTCAGCCGGTACACGTCTTTCAGCCTTTCCTGGGGGCGCGGAATTTTATCCAGCTCGCGGATTAATTCCACCGCGATTTTTTCATG
>WQUT01000093.1 GCA_009781955.1 Pseudomonadota bacterium
TCCCGACAAATTGATTGAAGTGTTTTTGAAAAGGTTAGAACAGAACAAGAAACAATGAAAGTTTAATAGACCCTATTCCCGCCTACGCGGGAATGACAAATTTTGCTTCGCAAAATTTTTAAAAGTTTTATAAAATCCAAATATTTGTTCTTAAAAAAATCCCCTCTAACGAGGGGGAAAAACCCCTTGACCCCGATTCGCGATTTGTTTTACAATGGACCAAAGGGAAGGGTTTCATTGTCCAATCATCGCATTTCTTACATCGCAATTACGCGGGTTTGCGCATGTTTTTGCATGTCCGTGATTTGCGCCGCGTATCTGGCCCCGGCGAACGCCGCCGCGCGCGCGTCGCTGCCGATTGTAAATATCGGCGCGGGTGCCGTATCCGCGCGCGCGCTGTTCGGTGATACGGGAACAATAAATCAAACTTCTGAGACATTGGCGAATTATGACGCGCCGTCTGCGGATAACAATAATGCCGTGACGGTGGCCCCTTATAGGGCCCCGGCGAAAAAACCATCCGTAATCGCGCGGACGGCCGCCGCCGCGCGCGACATACTGTCCCCGAAAAAGCCCAGCAATGACATCTGGGCGCAAAACGCCGCGCATGCCGCGATGGACGCGCCCCTGCGCGCGCCGCGGGCGAACGAATTCGCAATCCTCGGCGATGATTTTGAATTGCCCGAAGAATCGCTTGACGGCGGCCAGCGACCCATGGCCGGCAGCCAGCCGCTGGTCGCCAGCCGTCAGCCGTCAACCGCCAGCCGCCAGCCGCCAGCCGCCAACCGCCAACCCTCGGGATATGCCGATGACATATTCGGGGCGGCCCCCGCGCCAACGGTAACGGCAATCATCGCGCCGACCGCGCCGCGCGCAACGCAGAACTATGACAGCAAATTGGCCACGCTGACCGAAAATTACAAAAAACTGGAAGCAAAGCTGGCCAGCCTGGAGCGCGGAAATACAGAAAATGCAGGGGCAAATAATTATTTGTTCCCACAAGGCAACAATCCCACGGACAAGATTGCATCGCGCAACGCCGCGGGCCGCGGTTCTGTTGGCGAAATAGTCGGCCGCATCCGCGTGCCGGATGACGCCGAAATAACAAATAACAAATCACAGGGCACAAATTATTTGACCAACGACCAACGACCAATGACCAATGGTGTCGCCATCCGCCAGATGGTCGTGCCGATGGATGACAATGCGGACGACAATGCGCGGTTTGCAAAGTCAGACGTTAAAGAACGACCGCTGACCAACAACCAGCGACCAACGGCCAACGACAACTTTGCATACAAGGACGAAACCCCGCTGACCAAGCTTTCGCCGATGCAGCTGAAAAAAGCGTTCCAAAAAACATACTTGTCCGAGAACAAGCACCTTTCCACTTACCAGATTGACGACGGATTTGATGTTTCAAGCAAGGTGGCGATGGCCGGATTTGATTCATCCGCCGACCTGTCCGAAGAGGGCGGCATCCGCCCGCTGGAAATAAAAATAGGATTCCGCGCGGACGACGCGGCGCTGTCGCGCGACAACTATAACCTGCTGTCCGAATACGCGTCAACCGTCGTCGCGAATCCAAAGCGCGCGATACAAATTTCCATTCCCGAACGCGCGACGCGCAGTTACGATGACCGCAAAATGGCGGCGCGGCGCCTGGCGATTGTAGAGCAGGTTCTGCGCGACTCTGGCGTATCCGAACAGCGGATCATGCCCGTCCTTTCCCAGCGCGCGGACGACTCGTTCGTTCTGCGCGTCATTTCATCCGACCAGTTTGAAACCCTGACATCTTCCCAGCGCGACATGTTCGGCGACACGGTCAGCAGCAAAAGCTATAAAAGCATGAAATGGTAAAAACGCCGCGAAAGCGGCGTTTTTAGTGGCTGGTGGATGGTGGTGCGTAGCGGTGGTTGGTAATGGCAAATAAAAACTACCAGCCACCGCTACGCACCACCATTTCACTTTTTCACTTCTTTTCACCCCCTTTTAATGATATAATTACACATAGGATTATGGAGATTTTAATGAGGAAATACATTTTCGCGCTGTTTTTCGCGACCCTTGCGTTTGCGGGCGCGCACGCCGACCCAGTAATGGTGCAGCCCCAGGCCGCGGCATGGGGCCCGCAGAGCCCGCGGGCAGGCGCGCAAAGTCCCCGCGCGCTGCAATCCCAGCAAGTTCCCAATGCGGCCGCCGCAAAGACCGGCACCGCCGCGCTGACAAACGCGCCCGCAACGCCATCCCGCGCGGTCGCAACCCGCGCCGCGCCCGCCCGCGCGAACGCAACGCCGTCCCGCGCGGTGGTCGCGCGCACGGCCGCGCCGGCGACAGCCGCGCGCACCGTGCGGTCCCGCGTCGCGGCCGTTCCCGCGAACGCACAGTCCGCATCGCGCATCAGCCTGACCGGAACGCCGATGCAGGCCGGAACCGGGCTTTATGGACGGGCGACGCAGCTTTCCTATATGTCCGGCGCGTATGCGACATACTCTAACATCATAGATCCCATGACCGGGCTGATTTCGGCGGAATCATACAACAACTGCATGCAGAGCTATTACACCTGCATGGATGAAATCTGCACGGCGCGCAGCCCGGGCCAGCGCAGATGCGCGTGCGCCGGCCGCGTCAAGACTTTCGCCGGATTGGAAAACACATTGCAGTCCGCGCGCGAGGATTTGCTGAAAGTATCGGGAGAGCTGACCCTGCTCATCGCGAACAAGGGCGAGGTTGTAAACGCCGCGTTCACCCTGACCGATGCGGAAAAAACCATGAACTGCGTTTCGTGGAACGACATGCTGGCCGGCGGCGGCGACAAATACAAATGGTGCTATGACCACATGATCGGCAGCTGCACCAAATCCACGGATTCGGCCGGCAAGGACGTGTTCACATGCAGCAGCGGATGCGAAGTTCCCAAATACTGTTCGGACGGCTCTATCGGACTCGGCAGCAACTGGATGAACGTTCTGAACGGATCCAGCAGCGATATAATCGCGTCTCTGCGCGCATACGCGGACGCGGCCAGTTCCGCCAACGTCATCCTGACCAACAACAACAACGCGTTGTCCAGCGCGTTCCAAACCGTCCAAGACATCGTTTCTTCATACAACACGGGGACGAACATATTCGGCGCGACGGTCATATCGCCGGACACTCTGGCCGAAACATGGGGCTATGACTTGTTCGCATACGCGCACAACAACGTGTGCAACCGCGTTCTGGACGCATGCTTTAACGGAATTTTTGAAACCTGCGGCAGCGATTGCAAGGGCGGCGTGATTTCCAGCAACGGACAAAAGCAGTGCAACCTGAACAGCCAGATAAGCGTGATCAACGGCGGCCAGGATTTGAATTTCAGAATCCAGGGCAACAACGCGACCTATACCGGCGCGGCGGGCGCGGCGTGCTTTGGCTATTCCAACACCGCCGGCGATCCTTACGGGACGCTCCGCGGTCCGGTCGCGGACGCGCGCCGTTCAATCTTGCAGAAATACGCGCTGGATTCCAACGCCGACTGCGACGTGTATGGCGAAGAATTAAAGACCCAGGCCCAGAACATACAATACCAGAAAATCGCCGCGACCCAGCTGTTGCAGCAAAAGCGCCTGGAATTCGCGAATGCCAAGACGGCCGCGAATATGGCGAATTCCCTGGCGGCCAAGGATAATTACAGCAAGTGCCTGTCGGAAATACTGGATTGCTACAATACCCAGGATACGGCGAACCCGTCCTGGTCGCCTTCGCGCGTAAAGTCTTATTGCCAGCAGATCGCGAATATCCCCAGCTGTTACGAAACGATGATCTGCAACCCGGCCGGATCGCCGATCGCGACCATCATAGACGTTCCGGATTCAACGGCATGCATCAACAGCCAGGATGTTACCAAGAACACATGCCGAAATGTCGTGACGATTTCGGAAATACTCAGCGGCGCCGCCGCGAAAGGCGTCGCGCCGACATGGGGCGACGGGGCCACGGGCGATTCCGCATCGTTCCGCGAATACTGCCTGGTGCAGACGATCGGCACGGAAGAAGGCAACGTGCGCAACTGGACGCGCGCGCCGATATGCCCACAGAATGCCTCGCCGCGCGGCGGATGCGTTCCGGGCCAGCAGGATGTCGGCAGCGCGCGCACATGCGCGTCGGTCCCCGGATGCGTATGCAATAACATCGGCCCATTGGTCAACAACGTGTGCCCGGAATTATAGATGCCATCCAAAACAACGAACGGGGGCGAAATGTAGTTGGGGGGTGGGGTGATGCCCCGCCCCTTTTGAAATATAGATGAAGAATAAATGCCGTATCTTTGCTGCCGCCGTCTTTGCGATTTTCGCCGCGCATGCCGCGCGCGCGGACGACGCCGCGACCGCGAGGACCGCCATATCGCGAAACCTGGCGCCCGTCCAGGTTCAACCGCAAGCCGCGCCGCCGACACAAGCCGTAATATCCAGGGCCGCGGCGACGGCCCCGTCGCAATCACACATTGCGCTGGGCGCGGCCACCGACCAGCGCCCACCGACCAGCGACCAGCGACCAACGACCAACGACCAACGACCAACGACCAACGACCAACGACCAACGACTAACGACCAACGACCAACGACCAGCGACCAACGACCAGCGACCAACGACCAGATTCCGGATAATTCCAATGCGCCGGCGGCAGAGGCCCCCGGCATAGCCGCGCGCGCCGCGCCTCAGAATGCCCAGCCTGTCCCCCGAAGCCTTGGCGAAGGGGGAAGCCCGCCGGTCGGGCGCGCGGCCATGACCTCTGCCACAGCGGCGCGCGTCGCCGCCGTGCAGTCCCAGGGAACGGCGCTCCGCGCGCGCGCGGGCGAAAACGTCCGCGAACTTAACAGCGGCACCGGCATAGACACGCGGACCGAGGCCCTGGACAAAGGCATCGCGCACCAAAGCGCCCCCGTGCGCCGCGCGGGCGTATCATTGCGCCCCAGCACGGCAGAGGTCGGCGGACGGGCGATCATACCGGGCACCAACACCATGACCGGATCAAATTTTGACACCGGCCGCGCGGCGGGCGTTTCCCCGCGCGGCGCGCGCGCGGCGGCGATTACGGTATCGGGCCTCTCCGTTAACCCGGATTCTCTGGCCGCGTGGGAGGCGACCGCCGCCGCGAACGAAACCTGCCGCCAGCAATACACGGAATGCATGGATCAATTCTGCAATGTTTTGGATTCCAACCAAAAGCGCTGCTCATGCAGCAGCAATCTGGGCAAATACACCCAGGTTCAGACCGCCGTCAAATCCGCCAACGACCAGCTGAACGATGTCGCCCAGCGCATAAGATACGTGGGCCTCTCTGCGGACGAAATACGCGCGATAATGTCTTCTACCGAGGCAGAGCAAGCGTTGAAGGGCACGCGCGACACGACCGAATCGCGCAAAATGCTGGACCAGATAGAACAGCTGATAAAAGATCCGAACGCTTTCGCCGCGCAAAACAGCACAAACGGCATTATGGATCTGGACCTGGATTTTTCCAAAAATGTTGACTTTGCGGATTTGTTTGACCTGCAGTTCGGCAGCGGGTCGTCATTCGCGAACCTGCGCGGGCCCCAGCTTTTCAGCGCGGCCAAGAACAAATGCGCCAAGGTTCTGGACGCGTGCAGGAAGAGCGGCGCGGACGTATCCCAGGTCACCAGCAATTACGATTTGCTGATAGACAAAGATTGCCTGGCTTACGAGCAGGGGCTCACCAAAATGAACGACACGTTAAAGACGAATGTCCGCGCGGCGACCGTGATGCTGCAGAAAGCGCGGCTGGCCGTATTGCAGGACCAGAATATCTATGACACGCGCGGATGCCTGAACGCGCTGGAAAAATGCATGACCGACGACATGGTGTGCGGCGCGGACTATACGAAATGCCTGGATCCCACCAAGACATTCATAGACGAAAACGGCGAAGTGATACTGGGTCAGAACGTCGCGCAGATATTGCTGATGATGACGAACTATGTCAACGCCATGGTGCCGGATTTGACCCGCGCGATGAGCATCGGCGCGTATGTCAACTGCACGGTGAAACCGAACAACGACGGATCGTGCATCGTGAAATATCTGCTGGATAAAATCGGAACGGGCGGCACGACAACCGGGCTGTGCCGGCCGGTTTTGGACAAATGCCGCCGCGTTTCCTATACGGACCGGGGCAGATACGACCCCACGAACGAGGTTATCAAGGACTATATCCAGCGCACGATGGTCAACATACGTTCCGCGCAATATAAAATCATCAGCGACTATGCGATGGGATGCATGGCGAACCTGCAAACATGCTATGCCCAGCAGGTGTCGCAGATAAACGCCTGGTCGTCAAACGCGAACCTGGACACTGTCTATCTGGTGATGAAGGGCGCGTGCCGCAACGTCGCGCTGTCCTGCGCATACGCGGTGTTCCAGCAAGACCCGACCTCGTGCCCGTTTGATCCGAACAATCCCATGGAGCCCAACAACGCCATCAGATGCATAGAGGCCATATCGGACATATTCTATCAATCCCTGCTGTGCCCGATAAACGCGGTTTACGTGTCGCCGACATTCCCGAACACCGGCCAGCAGCCTGACGCCTCTCAGAAAATAAGCAACAGATGCTTCTGCCAGAAGGGATTCTGCGTGATGAGCGGGCAATGCATCCAGCCCGCCGCCGGCACCAGCTGTCCCAATTAGCGGCGCGCCGCGCAAATTCTTTTGCCATTTGCGCTTTGCGATTTTTTGTTTTATAATCCCGCCCGTGAAAGAAAAATCAGGATTTTTGAAATACGCGAAACGCATCGGAACCTGGGCGGCAAAGATCGCGTTCTGGACATTGGTCGCAATGATGGCCGCGCTGACGATCGTGGTCGTGCGCTATGGCAGCGATCTGCCGGATTACCGCGGCCTCGCCACATACGCGCCGCCGGTCGCGACGCGGCTGTATGCCTCCGACGGGTCGCTGCTGATAGAATACGCCGAAGAGCGCCGCGTGTTCATGGATTACGCCGACCTGCCCCCGCAATTGGTGAACGCGTTCGTCGCGGCCGAAGATCAGAATTTCTGGCACCATCCCGGCATTGACGTTTTCGGAATCGCCCGCGCGACTTTGAACAACGTCGTTCATTTCGCGGGATTGGGATCGCGCTTTACGGGCGCCAGCACCATTACGCAGCAGATCGCGAAGAATTTCTTTCTGACGAACGAGCGGACGCTTTCGCGCAAAATCCGCGAAGCGCTGCTGGCGATGAAATTGGAACGCGCGTTTTCAAAGCAGCATATAATCACGCTGTATCTTAATCAGATATTTCTGGGCGCGCGCGCATACGGCGTGGGATCGGCGTCGCTGATGTATTTCAACAAGCCGGTGAACGAATTGTCATTGTCCGAATCGGCGTTTCTGGCGTCATTGCCAAAGGCGCCTAATGACCTGAAAAAGGCCGACGAGCGCAGAAACTATGTCCTCCGCCGGATGAGGGAAGAGGGATATATAACGCGAGGGCAAGAAACGGCCGCCGCGGCCGAGCCGTTGAAAATAAGCAAAGGATTTTTAGAGCAGCAAGCGGACGATTTCCAATATTTCGCCGAGGAAGTTCGCCAGGATCTGCTGGACAAGCTCGGCCGCGACACGCTGTATAACGGCGGGCTGTATATAAAGACGACGATCGTGCCGGAATATCAGCGCGCGGCGGCGGCGGCGTTAAAGAAAGAGCTGGACACATACAACCGCGCGCATCCGAACGCGCCGCAGAAACTGCAAGGCGCGCTGATCGCGCTGAACCCGCACACGGGGCGGATACTGGCCATGTCCGGCGGATACTCTTTCGCGGACAGCCCGTTCAACCGCGCGACGCAAGCACTGCGCCAGGTCGGATCAACCATAAAGCCCTTTGTCTATCTGGCCGCGCTGGAGCAATCGGACAGATTCAATCCGACCACATTGCTGCTGGACGCGCCGATCGTTGGGTGGAGAGAGGGCAACACCCTGTGGAAACCGGAAAATTACGACCGCAAGTTTCTGGGCGACGTGACATTGCGCGTGTCGCTGGAAACCAGCCGGAACGTGCCGACCGTGCGATTGGTAGAGGATCTGGGGGTCAAAACCGCAATTTCCGCCGCGCAAAAATTCGGTGTCTATGGCAATGACATCAAGGACCTGAACCTGTCGCTGGCGCTGGGGTCCGGGGAAACGACGCTTGAACGGCTGGCTTTCGGATACGCCGCGTTCATAAACGGCGGATACCGGCACGACGCGAAACTGGTTGACTATGTGGAAGACAGGTATGGAAAAATAATAAATACCGGAAACAAGGAATCCGCCTTTGCCGCGGCGGCGGACCAGCGCGAGGGCAATATAATATCATGGGCCGACGGGATGAATCCCGTGCGGCGCGAAGAAATGAAAGATCCCCTGTCCGATCCGCAATCATTGTATCAGGTCGTATCCATTCTGCAAGGCGTGGTAGAGCGCGGCACCGGAAAACAGGCGCGCGTCGCGGGCCACACCATCGCCGGCAAAACCGGAACGACGAACGACGTGAAAGACGTCTGGTTCGTGGGTTTTTCCAAAAACCTGGTCGCGGGCGTATACTTGGGCTTTGACTCCCCCGCGGCGCTCGGCGACGGCGCGGGCAGCTTTATGGCCGCGCGCGTATTCGGGGAATTTATGGCCGCCGCATTGGCGAATGACAAGGACGAGCCCTTTGCGGTTCCGAACGGCATGACGTTCCGGCGGGTGAATCGCATATCAGGCGAATCCGCAACCGACGACCCGAACGGCACGATTATAACCGAGGCGTTCAAGCCGGGACAATCGCCCAACGCCGCGGGCCAAGGCGCACAAAACGGCGACATAGCCGATTCCCCGGTAGAGGTGGGCGGGGTGTTTTGATTTAAGATTTAAGATTTAAGATTTACGATTTAAGATTTCAGATTTAATAAATCTTAAAATCCGCAGATCTTAAATCTTAAATTTTTTCCTCTTTCCTTTTATTTTCATATATGCAAATATCATCCCGAACGACAAAGGAGAATGAAATGAGAAGATATATTATCTTTGGCGCGGCCGCCCTGGCTTTGGCGGCATGCGGGGACAAGACGATCGCGACGGTTGACCTGGCCTGCGGCGATTCTAAAATTCATGCAAAGGTTTACGCCAACTATGTCAATGCGGTCATAGATGGGAAAAAGATCAGATTGGACAGGGCCGTGTCGGCCAGCGGCGCGCGATTTGAAAGCACCGGAACAGAGCTGAAAGGCGCGGTTCTGTGGAACAAGGGCCAGGAATGGATACTTATCCCGAATGCAAAGGAAATGCCGATAACATGCAACGTGAACTATCAGGATTGCATCGCCCCGGACGTGGTTCCGACGCCAAAGCTGCCGTAACAGTGGTCAGTGGTTAGTTGTGGCAGTAGTTGTTATACCGCGAAACTTAATTATAATTTGCCGCGCACAATGCGCGGCAAATTTACTAGCCACTAACTACTGACCACCTAAAAATCGTGCGCAACGCGCACTATTTTTTCTTGACTTTTATCAAAAATATGCCATTATTGCATAAAGTTTTAGACAGAACCATAGAAAAACGGGGTAAAAATGGCAGATTTTGCAATATTTCAAACCGGCGGAAAACAATATCGCGTCAAAGCGGGCGATGTCATCCAAATTGAAAAGTTAAAGGCCGACGGCCGCGTTGAATTTGACCAGGTCTTGATGCTGGGCGACCGCGTCGGCGCGCCGTTCGTTTCTGGGGCGCGCGTTATAGGCGACGTGGTGGAACAAACGCGCGCGGACAAAATCCTGGTGTTCAAGAAAAAGCGCCGGCAGAACTATCGCCGGACACGTGGCCACCGCCAGCACTTAACGGTGGTAAAGATTACGGAAATAAAAGGATAGTCGTTAGTCGTTAGTCGTTAGAATTCTTTTCTCAACGACCAATGACCAACGACTGTTTGCGATAAAGGAGCAAACAATGGCACACAAGAAAGGCGCATCATCGTCTACAAACGGACGCGATTCAGCGGGACGGCGTCTGGGCATCAAAAAGGGCGGCGGGCAAAAGGTAATTCCCGGCAACATCATAATCCGCCAGCGCGGAACAACCGTTCATCCCGGCCTGAACGTCGGAATGGGCAAGGATCACACGATATTCGCGACAACCGCGGGGCATGTCGCGTTCAGGCGCGGCGCGGGCAACCGAAAATCCGTATCTGTAATACCGGAATAAAAAACGCGGGCTCTGCCCGCGTTTTTAGTGCTGGTGGATCGTGCTGGTGGTTGGTGCTGGTGGTTGGTAAAAAGAATATGTTATGTTATGAATTTAATTTCATCAACACCAACCACCAGCACCAACCACCAGCACCAACCACCAGCACGATCCACCAACCACTTTTTTATCTTTCCCCGCTTGATAATTGCAAACCAAACGTTTATAATGCGACGCGCAGGGAAACGATTGTTCATTTGTATGCGAATGTTTCGCATAGAAACGAATGATTTTTCTCTGTGAAAGAGCAATCGCAACCATGCGATTATTTTAACAAAAGCGCGACCCGTGACGCAAATTCGTTTCACGCTTCACGCTTCACGCTTCACGCCGTTTTGCCGCGCGGAGCGCGACAAAACGGAGAAAAATATGTTATTTGGTTTATTCGGCGACAAGACGCCGCACACAGTCTTGAACAATCCCATATCCGCGTCCATGCAATGGGGCGACGAAACATTAACGCTGGAAACCGGACGGTTCGCGAAACAGTCTACCGGCTCTGTCATGGCGACAATGGGCCAGACGATGGTTCTGGTTACCGTCGTTGCGGAAAAAACGGCCGTAGAGGGCCAGGATTTCTTTCCGCTGACCGTTGATTACCAGGAAAAATTCGCATCCGCCGGAAAAATCCCGGGGTCGCGGGACCGGCGCGAGGGCCGTTCCAGCACCGCAGAAACCCTGATTGCGCGTTTGATTGACCGGCCGATTCGCCCGCTGTTTCCGGAAACTTTCAAGAACAAGGTTCAGATTACCGCGACCGTGTTTTCTTATGACAAGAAAAATTCGCCCGATATTCTGGCCATGATTGCTGCATCCGCGGCGTTGTCCATTTCCGGCGTTCCGTTCATGGGCCCGATCGGCGCGGCGCGCGTCGGTTACGACAACGGCAAATACACCCTGAATCCGGCCGTGAAAACGCGCGAGGAGTCAGAGATGGAGCTGGTCGTCGCCGGCACCAGCCAAGGCGTCCTGATGGTTGAATCAGAAATCGCGGAACTGGACGAGAAAACGACATTGGGCGCCGTGAAGTTCGGTTTCGAGGCGTTCCAACCAGTTATAAAAATGATCCAGGAATTGAAAGAGAAAGCCGGCAAAGCGGCGTGGGACACGGAAGAACACTCGCCCGAATACAAAAAAATGCAATCGGATTACGAACAGTTCGCCGGCGAAATTACGGACGCCCTGGCCATATCCGAAAAGCTGACGCGCCTGAATACGATATCCGAAATCACCGCAAAGGCAATCGCGCGCATACCGGAATTGTTCCCGGAAACGACAACCGCCGCCGCAACGTTAAAATCCTGGGGCGCGGAAATCATGGACAATCTTACCGGCCGCATAATGCGCGGAAACATCCTGGACGGCAAACCGCGCATAGACGGCCGCGACAACAAGACCGTCCGCCCGATAGAGTGCGAAGTCGGCATCCTGCCGCGCGCGCATGGATCCGCGCTGTTCACACGCGGCGAAACGCAAGGGCTGGTGACGCTGACGCTCGGCGGCGGGACCGACTCGCTGCCGATTGAAAACATGGACGGCGATTCCGAACAGCCGTTCTTGCTGAACTATAACTTCCCGGGATTCGCGGTTGGGGAAGCGAAGATGTTAAAGAGCCCCGGCCGCCGCGAAATCGGCCACGGAAACCTGGCGTGGCGCGCCATACACCCCATGCTGCCTGAAAAATCGCAATTTGACTATACCATCCGCATAGTGTCGGACATACTGGAATCCAACGGGTCCAGCAGCATGGCGACCGTATGCGGCGCGACCCTCGCGCTGATGGACGGCGGCGTTCCGATGACGCGGCCCGTTGCCGGAATCGCGATGGGATTGATCAAGGAAGGCGACAAATACGCGGTTCTGACCGACATATTGGGCGACGAGGATCACCTGGGCGACATGGACTTTAAGGTCGCGGGAACGGAAAAAGGAATCACGTCCCTGCAGATGGACATCAAAATCACATCCATAACTTTTGAGATTATGGAGAAAGCGCTGGCCCAGGCAAAGGACGGCCGCATGCATATCCTGGGCATAATGACCAAGGCCATCAAGTCGCCGCGCAAAGAATTGTCCGAATTCGCGCCGCAAACCTTTGTGATGAAAATCCATCCGGATAAAATCCGCGAGGTTATCGGCAAAGGCGGCAGCGTGATCAAGGCCCTGACCGCGGAAACGAACACGACGATTGATCTGGAAGACGACGGCACCGTGAAAATCCTGTATTCCGACGTGGGCGATCGCGACGCCGCGATCGCGCGGATCAAAGCGATTACCGCAGAGCCAGAGGTCGGTCAGATTTACCCCGGCGTGGTATCCGGCATGAAAGAATTCGGGCTGTTCGTCAAAATTATGAACGGGAATTTTGAATCATTGGTCCATATTTCCGAAATCACCGGCGATCGCTTGAATACCATAGAAGACGCAAAACTGCGCGAAGGCGACCCCGTGTTCGTGAAATATCTGGGCGTGGACAAGCGCGGCAAAACGCGGCTCTCCATGGTCGGCATTAACCAAAAGACGGGCGAAGAGGAAAAGAAATAGGAAGTGTCATCCCGGAATTTTCTGGCACAGCCAGAAAATATCCGGGATCTCATGGATTTCATACGGGTGCCAAAGCGAGAGAGGTAACTCAAAAGGAATAATGATGAACCCAAAAAATTTTGGTTGCTTCAAGCCCTTGTATCATGTTTGCAATTATATAGGGATGTCTTATAAATCGGGATGGGATGGGTTTTACGGCAGGGACGTTAAGAATGAAGATCTTGGGGAAAGAATTTATCTTGGCGTTGTGGGGATCGGCGCAGTGCCTTTGATGCCTGTGTTGTTTCCGGTGGCTAATACTTTAGTCTGGATTATGGACCAAACGCTTTGTAGGTCTAACAAATTGGGCGTTCAGTTTAACTTTTATAAAAGTTTACGTTCGATACGATCAACGCAAAAAGTTCAATAATAAAAAGGAGGCAAACAATGGACATGAAATCACTGATGGACCAGGCAAAGCAGCTGCAAGGCAAGGTCGCGGCGGCCCAGGAATCATTGG
Organism: Pseudomonadota bacterium; assembly: GCA_009781955.1. GTDB lineage: Bacteria > Pseudomonadota > Alphaproteobacteria > Rs-D84 > Rs-D84 > WQUT01. The sequence continues at coordinate 13,311 of WQUT01000093.1, forward strand.
GCAAGACGGTATTAAAGGGCATCGCCGGAAACGGCCTGGCCATTGTTGAAATGACGGGAAAATACGACCCCGTAAAGCTGACGCTGAATCCGGACATTTTGAAAGAAGATCTGGGCACCATGACCGCGATCATCCTGGCGGCGTTCCAAGATGCCAAGGCCAAGGCCGACACCCTGATAGACAAAGTGATGGGCGACGCCACGGCCGGCATGCCGATGCCGGAATAGTGCTGGTGGCTGGTGCTGGTGATTCGTGGTTTAACCAACTACGAGCCACCAGCACGAGCCACTAGCACGAGTCACCAGCCACCTTCTCGGATGTTTAGCTCAGTCGGTTAGAGCATCTGCTTTACACGCAGAGGGTCGGGGGTTCGAGTCCCTCAACATCCACCACCGTTTTTCGTTATTGGGCGCGGAACGCGCGAAATTAAGAAAAACGAGTGTCACGCCGGGGCCCAGCGTCCGCCGTAGCCTTAGCGAAGGCTGGATTCGCAAAGGCGGATGAAACTCCAAGCTTTTTTGATGGCTGGGATCTCGTTTGTTCCATTAATTTTTCAGATTATATCTTGACAAAACAATGAATTGTGTTATATTGTAAAGGAAAAAGAGGGCAAGAAACGAACAACTCTCTTAAAACAGTATTTTTTGGTCGTTGCGGTTTTAGGCGGCGGCTATTATGAAGGATTATATTATGAACAATTGGCATAAATTTTATTTATATCTACTCAAAGCGCGCATAAGATTTAGTAGCGACATTATTCCTTTTACTTTTGATCCATTTGTAGAAAGGGTTGAACTGGATGAAACCAGATGCGATTTTTTTGAGCGGTTGGAAAAATTCAAGCACTGCAAAAAACAGCGGACGAAAGAATGTCCGAATTATAACAGATTCAAGAAAGAGAACGGCGGGCACGGGGCTTGCGAAGGCATATATTTTTGCGCGACGGTGATATATGAAAACGGAAAAAGAAACGCGCATTATTTTCCAAACTTAAACGACGCCCAGTTAAAATCCCATACGCTTTTGCGCAACACCGACAGAAACCGAAAAAGGGTTGAATTCGTCGGGGAAATTCGCCAGGTTAATGACCTGGACTACGAATGCGGCGTTAAGTTTGCCGGCGATGACAAGGTATCCAATAGCACAATGAGCCGCAAAAGATGGCTCAGACTCAGATCTGAATATCTTATGTGGCACGCGCTACATAAATGGATTCAGGCCCGGACCAAAAACTAGGGCCTTAAAAACTGCATTCGGCACCTTTTGGTGCCCTTGTCACCAAAAGCAAACCAGTATAGTCAACGACTTATATAAACTAATGGTTGCAATCTGTTGCGCGGCATGGTATTCTAAAAAAACGGGGGCCGTGGCTCTCTCCAACGGCCTTCCCGCTTACCGGCGTTACGGAATTGAAACGCAAGAGCCTGTCCAGTGCCGCCAATGCGGCCGAAACCTATGCCATGGGGTGAAATTATCATGCTTACCGCCAACATGTCCCTTGAATGCCCGGCGCTGATCACTGTCAAACTTATAGACAGCAAGTGGAAGCTGCTTATACTGTGGGAGCTTTCCCACGGCGACTGCCGGTTCGGCGATATTCTGAAAAATATCGGCGGCATCCGCCAAAAAGTTTTAACGCAGAGCCTCCGGTCATTAGAGGCGGACGGCCTGGTATCCAGACAAGTTTATGCAGAGGTTCCGCCGCGCGTGGAATATTCGGTGACGGATTTGGCGCGCGATTTGGCAAAGGTCCTGGACGTTATGGGCGAATGGGGAATAAAATACGCCGAAATGAAGGCGGGACATGCAATAGAATGGCATTTCAGCGGCAAAAGCGATAGGAATGCCGTCCGCGATGATCGGCGCCTGCGGCGGGAATTAGGGTCAGGACACAATGAATTGACGTCCTGACCCTACTCTGAACGATTCGGGAACTCGCCGCGGTCCAGCATTGCGGCGATCTCGTAATGCTTTATCTTTTGCGCGGATGTCCGCGGCAGCTCGTTTTCCGTAATCGCAAAATGCGTCACCCATTTATACGGCGCGATCGTCAGGTTGGATGTTTTAATCAGCATGCGCACGCGCTCCAACGTCGTGCCCGGCTTTACCTGGAACACGCCATACGCGACGACCTTGTCATTAATCTTCCGCTCCAAAACGGCGGCGGCGAGTATTTCATCATTGGCCAGATATAAATCTTCCAGCTCGTCATTATAAACATTCTTGCCGCTGTCCAGAACAATCACCTGCTTTTGCCGGCCTTTTACAATCAGGCGTTTTTTGGAATCAAACTTTCCCAAATCGCCGGTTTTGAACCAGCCGTCCTGGAACGCTTCGGCATTCGCGGCCGGGTTGCCGACGTATCCCTGCATCACCAAGCTGCCGCGCAGCCAGATTTCGCCGACGCCCTCCCGATCAGGATTGTGGATTTTTATTTCATTGTTGGGCAGCGGCCCGGCGTAATGCATTTTTCCGTTCGCCATCCTGAATTTGAAATTAAAATTACCGGGCCCGGTCGTCTCCGTCAGGCCATAGCAATCGCCGACCGCAAAGCCCAGCGATTCAAAGAACCGCCGCACGCGGGGTTTCAGCGCCGCGCCCGCGGACACCAAGGCTTTCACATTTCCGCCGAATATTTCATGAATCGGTTTTGTTACTTTCCTGACAATCCATCCCATTCCGATCGCGCGCCAGAGCTGACGGGTTGCCAGAATGAATTTCATCGCGAAATACGCGTGTTTTTCTTTGGCCTGGTCTATGATTCTTTTATAGAACAATTCCCATACGCGCGGCACGCCGGGAATGACGTCCGGATGGTATTGCTGGAAATCGGCCAGGAATTCTTTCGGATTTAATGCCGGCTGCAGCAACAGCGACCCACGCAGAACCACCGGCGCGATGATATTCACGACGACCCCGTAAATATGATACAGCGGCAGAAAGCCGTAAAACAGAGAGTTTTTTTTCAGTGCCGGCTCGTATTTTGGGATGCCGTCGGCCAGCGATATAATATTGCTGTGCGTTAATCCCACGATTTTCGGATTGCCCGTGGAACCGGATGTAAAGGACAGCATGGCCAGGTCTTCGGCCGCCACATCCGCAGGGGCGAAATCTTTCTCGTTCGTCTCGTCCAGTGTTTCAATGTCAAACATCTCGGGGCCGTTTTCCAGGAAATAACTTTTTTGCGCCAGCGCGAGTTTGCAATCGGTATGCCGCATCATGTTCAGGTGCTCGGTCGGCGACAGTCCCGTATCCAGCATCAGGGCCCGCGCGCCCAAGGACGTAATCGCAAAATAAGAATTGATAAATTCGGGCGTGTTGCCGGATAGAATCGCGACGGTGTCGCCCTTTTTGATTTTGAATTTTTGCGAGAGCTGAACCGCGCGCCGTTTAACCTTCCTCAGCAAATCCGCATAGGTTTCATTCTGTCTGACAAAGAAGATACGGTCTTTGTTTTCGGAACAAATCCGCGACAGCATATCGTATATGTTTTTTATCATAGATTGTGCCCTTTTTGTAGCCATGCATACTATATAAGATTCTTTTCAGGAAAAACAATGTATAATTTGGGCTTGATTTTTGTCAAAGATATATTAAAGTTTAGCTCCTAAACCAACAAAAAAAGATTTCGCACATGGAACTGTATCACCAGCATCTTTTAATCAAAGCGTTCGTAAAGAATCCGCCGACCCAGGAAACAGTTCTTAACTACTGGCTGGAATCATTGGTGGCCGATATAAAAATGAAAGTGGTCGTGCCCGCACGATCCAAATACGTTGACGCCGTCGGAAACCGGGGATTGACGGGGGCGGTTAATATAGAAACATCGCACATAGCGGTTCATATATGGGACGAGCCGGTGCCCGCGCACATAGAAATGGATGTTTATTCCTGCTCAAAATTTGACATCCAAACAGTATTTAATAAATTATGCGATTTCGGTCTTGTGAAATACCATTTCATGCTGATAGACAGAAACGGCGACACATTCAAAGTGGTGAAACAATCCGACGGATTCATTTCCTGAACCTAAAATAAAGCCCCCACCATACAGCGAGTATTTATTTGCACTAAACGGCCTTGCCTTGCAACACTTTCATATAATCGCTGCCGATGACGGAAATTTTGCCGCCGTCCACGACAATCGCCAGGTTGCCGCTGGCAAGGATTGCTTTCATATTCAGAGATTCCAAATTTTTATTTCACCGGGGCGACGATGATTGACTTTGTCCGTTCGTCCGGTTTGGATTTGCTTTCCAGCGTTCCCTTGTCGCCGATGGTCGCAATGATCTTGTCAAACAATTGCGGCACCAGGTCGCGTCCGCGCGCCAATATCTTTTTGTCGCCCTTCTTCATCGCGATCGCGATTTTCACCTTGTCCCCGTCGCCCAGGAACTCGTAAACCTTTTTCATCTTGATGTTGAAATCGTTGTCTTCTATGAACGGCTTCATCCAGACTTCCTTCAGCTCGTTCGTCTTTTGCTTTTTGCGCGCCTCGGCCGCTTTCTTTTTCTGCTCGTA